>PLFE01000184.1:22631-40887 GCA_003136675.1 Bryobacterales bacterium | reverse complement strand
CGACCAGCCCTCCCGCGATCAGTTCACACTCCGGTTCATCGTGGCGACGCAGATATCCGTTTACGGTTAGATGGGTAACGGTGGCCATGAAGAGTGCGCTCCCCTCAGTATCGCTGGTTTTGAGGCGAGGGGCGGGTTCACAGAGCAAACTGAATTGGGTATATATGTCACTCGGCCATCGATCGCCTGGCCGTCTCGCATGTACTAGGAGTGCAGTGTTTTGGCGCCAGCATGGAGCGCACCCTGAACTGAACGCGCACAGATGACGTTGGTGTCGAAGAACGNNAATTTGTATAGGTCCCGGGCCAACTTGAAGTCGCTTTCGCCTGTGATGGAAATGTCGATTTCGTCCCCTCTTTGGGAATCCGCATCAGGTATGCCTGACCCCAGTGTATATCCAGAAACACAATCACTCCTGCAAACACGCGNNACGCGAGATTATCGAAGCGCACCGCCTCAGCGTTCTTGAAATCGAAGTTAACGCGGGAAGTAGGATCCCGCCATTCCGTGCGAACACGCCGCAGTTCGCCGGGCTTGATGCTGAATTGGATTTCACGAGCGGTCGGAGAACTAATAGTGACGGTCGCTTCCGCCGCGCCGCCATTATAGATATCGATTCCAGCAAAGATGCGGGGTTGATAAAAACTGAAATGCGCGTGCTGGGCTTTCGGATCGGCCAAAACGAGATTGAAAGTTCCGAACTTTCCGTCGGGCACGCCGATCCGCCATTGAGCTTTGCCCCAATCGATGAGATACTGCCCGTTCAATTCCGTGCCCGCCGCCAGATGCGGATCATCGAAGGTGACGGTGAGCGGCGGGGCGTTCCCGCCATCGCCCTGAATGTCGATATCTTTCGCATTTGTGTGGTGGATGCGAAGCACGCCGGACTTCTCATCGAAAGTGAAATCGCGAAGCGGCTCGCCGTCGGCGGTGACCGACTCAGGTTTGAAATCGAGCCGGAGAACATCGTCGGACTGAGGGTCGAAGGTGGAGTAAGTCACGGAGCCTGCCCCGTAGTGAATGCGAGTCACAACGGAACTGGAACCGACTAAGTGGGACTCGCCGGCCGGCGCCCATTCCGGTACGGCCCAGAATGCATCCATCACGCGCCGGGGCCCATCGGAGAACTGGTCCGTGAACCACCACTGGTCTGCGAATGGTGCGTGAGCGCCTCCGGGAAGGCCCTGAAAGTAAGTGACCCAATTGAAGGAGCGATAAGCTGCTTCCTTATAAGCGACGTCCCCAGTTTTCGCGAAGTAGAGGGCTTCCACGGCGGCCAGGCGCGCGGTGTGGCTATCGCAGCATTGGTTGGGCTGATTGCAGCAGAAAGTAACTCCATCGCCTTGTTCGGTAGTCACCGTCGCCCCGTGAACGATGTACTTCGGCCACTTCGGCGTGGTCTTGACCCAGTCGATCAATCGGCGGGAATGCTCCCGCCAGTCGGGGTCTTTGTCGGGGTGCAGAAGCACGTACCGCGCGAACTCCAGCGGGATCACCTGATTCATGTTCCCCATGCTGGGAGAAACATCTTCAAAGTAACCCACCCATACGTTATTCGTGAGCGGGTATTTCTTGAACCACTCCCAAGCCCCGGCGCGCGTCTTCGCATAAGACGTAACATCGCCCTGACCTAGACGCATCAATTCGTCGAAGAGCACGATAGGTTCAATGACGTTGGCGGAATAGGGTCCCATGGGCTTGGTGCCGGTCTTGCCATCGCGTGCATAACAGCGCACCGGCCANNATGTAATCCTCGCCGTGCTGGCTCCATCCGGTGTAGCGCTTCGCTCCCGGATTGGCCGAGGCGTAAGGTACACGTTCCCACGCGTAACCCTCCGGCGTGAGTCCATTCTCCAGTTCATAGTCCACGAAATCGGTTAGGAACGTGAGCATGCGCGCGTCGCCAGTATACGGATAGAGGCGCTCGATGAACCCTTGCATCATGGCGCGCAGGTAGCCGGTGGAGTTGGCCCAATGCGGGTCCGGAAACATCTCGAAGGTGGTGCGATCGAAGTCAAAACAACAATAGTAGTAAGGCAGACGCTGGCGGTTGTATTGGTCCCACAGAATGGTCCACTGGGTGAGGACGTGCGAGGAATAGGAGAAGCCGGGGTTATCGGGCATGGGCCACGGCAGGAGTTTGCCCTGCGCATCCAGCGCGACGGGGCGGCCGGCAATTTCGGGTTGGTCCACCGTGGAGACAACGGCGAAGGGTTTCTCCTGCGCGTAGAGCAGCGCGGGGAGCACGAACGCGCAGAGAAGAACTGACGCCAGGGGTTTCGTCATTTGGTTCGTTTGCGCCACACTTCCATTAGTTGATCATGGGCGGCGCTCTGGGCTTTGGCGATACTCATGGTCAGAAATTCTATCTGATCTTCGATGTAAGCGCGATCTTCCGCGGTGGCTTCGTACATGGCGGCTTCGTAGCGCGGAATGTTGATCATCCCTTCGAGGCGCGGTACGAATTCGGCGCGGAAATATTCTTCCCCCACGTCGAACAGCATTCCCTGGGTTTTGGAATCGAGTGCGTCAAAGCCCGGCAGCTTGCCGGATACGTCGCGAATGGCCTGGTGGATGGAATCGGCGTGCGTCATAGGTGGTTCCTTTTATACTAAGTCTTGCTCACCGTATTTCCCGCGCATGCTCCGGAAGACGCGCCCTTCGCCCAGGAACTCAGCGCGTTTCTGGAAGCGGGATGCGACGCCGTGTGCTCCACGAGGGAAGCTGCCATCAGGCCTGGGCAGGACCTCATCAGCGCGGCCGGAGAAGGCGTCTCCGCGGATGTTCTGATTCTTCTTCTTTCGCCTAAGTCCGCTCCGGCGCATTGGCAGAGAGAGCGTTGGGAACCGGTGCTGTTCGGCGAGGCGGAAGAGCTGAACACGCGCGTGGCCGTCTTTCTTCTGGAGGAATGCCCCATGCCGGGGCTGGTGCGCCGTCAACTGAAATTCTTTGATGCCACCCGCGGCAGGCTGACGGCAATGCGCAAGTTGAAGCGATGGGTCCGCGGAGTTCAGACGATGGACATCTCTCCAGATCTCGAACATTTTTACCTGGCGCTGGCGGACCGGCCGGGAACATGCACTGCTTCCGGCGAGATGGCCGCGCGCTTTTTCGCGGAGGCATCGGGAGACTTCGAGGCCGTGTTCTGGATTCCCGCCTACGGCAGGACTCTCGCACGAATCGCTGGCGAACTGGGGTCTCAACTGGGCATGACACTCGATGGCGAGTTGAAGGAAAATTGCCGGCGCATTCGAGAGGTTCTTGCCGGTAAGCGCTGCCTCGTGATTCTGGACGCACCACAGGTGAGCGCCGAGCCGATCCTGCCTGCCGGCCGAACCTCTATCTTGTTTACTTCCGAGCCGGTGCGCGTCCCGGAAGATATCCCGACCATGGCTGCCGCGCGAAGCCTGGTCGAATCCCGCCGGTTCGCCGAAGCATACGAGATGCTGTATCAGCTGCTCGATTCGTGGGTAGAAATGGAAGCCTGCGCGCGCGAATTGGTCTGGATCTGTGAACACTGGGATCGCCTGGACGAGGCCAACAAGCTGCGCTTCCACTACGGGCCTTCGCCGTCGGAGCAACTCCGTCTGTTCTAGACGCCCTGCTCACACCTGAAGCACGTCGCCTTCACTCGCCACCAGTTCGTAAAGCACCGGATTGACAAAGACGCCGAGCAACAACCGCGAGACCAGGCCCGCCACCACGACGATGGCGAAGGGCTTCTGCGTATCGCTGCCGACACCTGTCGACATGGCTGCGGGAAGCAGGCCGAGACAGGCCACCAGCGCCGTCATCATAATCGGCCGCAGCCGCAACAGGGCGGCCTGCCGCGTCGCCTCGCGAATACTGGCCCCTTCGCGCCGCAGCTTATTGATATAACTCACTAATATAACCGCCGTTTGAACGGATACGCCGAGCAGCGCCAGAAGGCCGAGCAGGCTCGACACGCTAAATGGAGTGTGCGTCAGCTTGAGCGCAATCAAAGCGCCCACCGGCTCGGTAAGAACCACGCCCAGCGCGATTGTCACCGGAAATTTGAAGTTGCCGTAGAGCGTGAATAAGATGATGAAGATCAATAAGACGGCTAGCGGACCAATCACCATCAACTGAGAGCGGGCCTCCACCAGTTCGCTATATTCGCCGCCCCAATCCAGATGGTAGTGCTCAGGTAAGCTGACGCTCTGGCGCACCGCGGCCTGGCCGGCGTGCACAATGCCTTCGAGGTCGCGCCCCACGATGGAAAACTGAATCCCGATATAGCGCGAGTTATTCTCCCGGTAGATGAACGATGCGCCCGTGCTCTCGCGAATGCTGGCGAGTTCGGAGAGGGGAATCTGCTGCCCCGCGGGAGTGGGCACTAACAAGTCCCCAATTTCGTGCGCGCCGGACCGGAACTGTGGTTCCATGCGGACGATCAAATCGAACAGCTTCTCACCCTGAATCACTTGTGTCGCGGCTTGCCCACCGATGCCGGCCTGCACCACCGTCTCCACATCGGCCACGTTCACTCCATAGCGCGCGATCTTTTGCCGGTCCGCGTCGATGATCAGGCTGGGTTGGCCAAGTTCGCGAACAACGGTAAGATCGGTGAAACCGGCGGTATGTTCCAGCGCCCGTTTGATCTCCACCGCCTTACTCTCCAGCACGGTCAGATCCGGGCCGAATATCTTCACAGCCAGAGAACTCTTCAATCCGGTCAAAGCCTCGTCCACCGCATCCTCGGCGGGTTGCGTGTAGTTGAAAATGACTCCCGGAAACGCTGAAAGTTTGGTCTGAATATCGGCCGCAAGATCGGCCTTGGCGTGAAACGCCGAGTGCTTCCACGTGGCATCGTCATAGGGCTTCAAACCCACATAGAACTCGCAATTAAAGAAGCCCGTCGGGTCCGTGCCATCGTCCGGCCGTCCTAACTCGGAAGCGACGATAGTGACCTGGGGATAACTCGCCAGAATGTCGCGTATCTTCGGGGCGAACTTCCCGGCTTCCTCAAAGGAAATCGTATACGGCATTGTCGCGCGTACCCACAGCGCGCCTTCGTCGAGGTGTGGCAGAAATTCGCCGCCGATCAGCGGAATCAGCAGCAGCGTGAATCCGAAGATCACAAGCGACGCAAGCAGGGTGAGCTTCGGAAACGCCAGGCAGCCATCCAGCACAACGGCATAGACATCGCGAATCCATTCAAAGATCACATTGCGTGTTTCCTTCACTCCGTTCCGGAACCAATACGATGCCAGAACGGGAACCAGAACCAGGGTGAGGATCAGCGCGCCGACCATGGCAAACGCCATGGTATTGGCCATGGGGCGGAATAGAAGTCCCGCTGGCCCGGTGAGAGCGTAGATCGGGAGATAGCCGGCGATGATCACGGCGACCGAGTAGAAGATAGCCCGGTCCACATCGCGGGCGGCCGCGAGAATCACCTCGTTGAGCTTGTAAGTCTGGCCCCGCCGCAGCCCCAACTCGCGGTAGATGTTTTCCACCATCACGATGGTTCCGTCGATGATAATGCCGAAGTCGATGGCCCCGATGGAAAGTAAGTTAGCCGCGTCACCGTTGGCGTGGAGGAAGATGAACGCGAATAAGAGCGCGAGCGGGATCGTCAGCGCCGTAATTACCGCCGCTCGAATGCTGACCAGAAAAAAGACGAGTACGATCAAAACAAGCGCCATGCCACGGAGTAAGTTGCCTTCCACAGTACCGGTGGTGACGCTGACTAAGTCGCTCCGATCGTAGTAAGGGCGAATCTTCACATCGGGCGGAAGCAAAGTGTCGTTGATTTCCTTGGTCTTTTCCTCCACGCGCCGCAGTACGTTCTGGGTCTGTTCACCGCGCAGCATGAGGATCACGCCCTCCACCGCGTCGTCGTTCTTTTCGAAGCCGAAGATTCCGAGGCGCGGCGCGTGGCCGATCTCGACATGGCCGATGTCCTTCACGCGTACCGGCGCGCCGTTACCGCTGCTCACCACTACCTGTTCGATATCTTGAGTGGTGTTCACCAACCCTAGGCCGCGCACGTAATAGAACTGTCCGCCCTGTGAATAAAACCCGCCGCCCGTGTTGGCGTTGTTCACCGACAGCGCGTTCAGTGCCTGCGCAACGGTGACGTGATAGTTGTAGAGCCGCACTGGATCGAGCAGTACCTGGTACTGCATCACCGTGCCGCCAAAGCCGGAATCGTCGGCCACTCCCGGAACACTCCGGTAAGCGCGCTCAATCACCCAATCTTCGAATGTCTTCAATTCCTGCGGAGTGCGGTCCGGGCTTTCGAGAACATAGCGGTACACCAGACCACTGGGACTGAAAAGCGGCGCCATACTTGGCGTCACTCCGGTCGGGAGTGATGCGTCACTAATGCGCTGAAACGCCAGTTGACGGACAAAATAAGGGTCCGCGCCGTCCTCGAAAGTCAGGATAATATCGGAAAGCCCGTAAAGAGAAATGGAGCGCATCACGCGCAGCCGGGGCGTGCCGTTCATTGCCAGTTCGAGCGGCAGGGTGGTCAACCGTTCGATCTCCTCCGCTGCATGGCCTTGCCACTGCGTAACCAGTTCCACCATCGGTGGGGAAAGGTCCGGATACGCATCCACGGGCATCCGTTGAAACGAGATGGTTCCGGCGACGGCGACAAGCAGCACAAACATCAGCACCAGAAAGCGCTGCCGCAACGCAAATTGGACCAGGCGATTAATCATGACTTACTGCTGGAGTGAGTTCTTGAACTGCAGGAACAGGCTTCCATCACCAACGACATGTTCGCCGTCCTGAAGGCCGTCCGTGATCTGCGTCGAGCCGCCACTCACCGGGCCCAGCGTGACCAGGCGTCGCGCAAACTTGTTCGAGCCGGTTTGAACATAGACAAAAGGCTGATTCTCGGTATCGCGCAACACCGCGGAGTCTGGTACGGTGAGCGCATCGCGGACGCTTCCGGCCGATACCGTGGCTGTCACGTACATATCTTTCTTGAGCTTGTCGCCGGGGTTCTCGGTAACGATTCGGGCTTGCAGAGTGCGCGTATTCGGGTCAAGGGCGGCCGACAGGTAGGATATTCTGCCGTGGAAGGTTTGCGAGTAGGCGTCGGTCGTGATCTCTACAGGATCGCCCAGATGCACGCTGCCCATATCGCTCTGGTAGACGTTCGCCAGCACCCACACGGTGCTCATGTCCGAGATGGTGAAGCATTGGGTTGCGCCCACCAGCAGCAGTTGGCCCGGCCCCACGAGGCGCTCAATCACCTCGCCGGACACGGGTGCGAGCAGCGGGATCGGCGCAACTCGCCGGGATCTCAACAATAAGTCGGGGTCGGAGACGCCCAGTGCGCGCAACGCGTCCGCGCTCGACTGCACGTCGGCTTCCGCCTGCGCTCGCGTCGATTCAAACTGTTCCAGATCTTTCTGCGCGATGGCTCCATGATGATACATGTCCACGCCACGCTCGTAAGCTTTATCCGCCAGCTCAAACGCGTCTTTCGCCTTGGCGTAGGCCGAACGCGCCAGTGAATAATCGGGACTGTTGACCGTCAGCATCGGCTGGCCGGCGCGTACAGTCTGGCCGGGCGCCACCAGGATTTCCCTCACCGGGCCGCCAACCGCGGTGAATACCGGAGTGGTGTTGAATGCGTTGTAAGCCACCGATCCGGTGAACCGAAGCACGCGATCAAGGTGCGTCCTGGTCACCCTGACAACCTGGACGTGCGCCATTTGGTCCGTCGGGACTGTAAAGAGCGACGCCGTTTCCGACTTCGCCTCATTGGCGGTGTAAGACGTCATCTGGGACTCGGCCTCTCGCGGTCCCGAATGGCAGGCCGCCAGGCTCAGGACTGCGACGGACGCCAGAAGCCTAACTCGCGTGGCTTTTGAGTTGTCCGCGCGCCGCAGTGTTGGCCAACTCATCGGCGCGATTATTGTCCGCGTGCGTCGCGTGCCCGCGCGTCCATTGCCACGTAATCTTGTGCCGCTTGACTTCGTCGTCCAGGGCCTCCCATAAGTCGCGATTGATCACCGGCTTGCCTTCCGCCGTCTTCCAGTTGCGCTTCTTCCAGTTTGGCATCCATTTTGTCATGCCGTTCTTCAGATACTGGGAATCGGTCACCAACTCGACGTCGCACATTTCCTTCAACGCGCGCAAACCCTCCAGCGCCGCCGTCAGCTCCATGCGGTTATTGGTCGTCAGCCGCTCGGAGCCATAGAGCTCCTTGGTCTGCTCGCCGAAGCGGAGAATCGAAGCCCACCCACCCAGCCCGGGGTTCCCGATGCAGGAACCGTCGGTAATCAACCGAACTTGTTTCATCTACACGGTAACCAGTTGGGGGGCGATGTCTTCCGCGAAGAACCCATTTACGATATCCAGTATCTGGCCGGCCTCATGCGCATGATAGATGTCGCGTCGCAGGCTCGCGCCGCCGCGCACGCCGTGCGTGAAATACGTCGCGAATTGCTTCATCTTCCCCGTCGTGTCATTTTCGCCTTGGTCGATCAGCATCTCGTAGTACGTGCGCATCATTTCGAACCTGTTCTCGTGAGACGCTTCCCGATAACTTCCCGTTTCCAGGTATTCGGCGATCTGACGGAAGATCCACGGATTCGATGATGCGGCACGCCCAATCATCACGGCGTCGCACCCGGTTTCATCCACCATGCGCAGGGCATCTTCCGGCGTCAGAATATCGCCGTTCCCAATCACGGGAATCTTTACAGCGGCCTTGACTTCGGCGATACGGGACCAATCCGCCTTCCCGGCGTAGCCCTGTTCGCGCGTTCGTGGATGCAGCGCCACGGCCTGCAATCCATTCCGCTCGGCCAGTTGCGCCATCTTCACCGCCACCAGTTCGGCGTCGCTCCACCCGGCTCGAAACTTCATGGTGAGCGGAATCTGGATGGCGGCGCGAACGGAGCTCAGCAGCCGGTCGACCAGCGGCAAATCGCGCAGAACGCCGGAGCCGCCGTTACACTTCACCACCTTGTTGACCGGACATCCGAAATTGATGTCGACCACGTCGAAACCGAGGCCCTCGCAAACGCGCGCCGCCTCAGCCATCACGCCGGGGTCCGCCCCGAAAAGCTGCGCCGTGATGGGATGCTCCTCCGGCTCGAACGCCAGGTAACGTTCAATGGTTCGCGTCGGCTTTTTGGCCCGGATCGACGCGCTCACGCCATGCGAGCTGGTGAACTCAGTCATGATGAGTCCGCAACCCCCGAGATTCCGGATGAATCGACGAAATACCGTATCCGTGACGCCTGCCATGGGCGCTAGAACCGTCGCGGGCGCGATGTGCACTGGCCCGATTTGAAAACTGCGTGGAAACATTCTAAGCTCTTTTTAGCATCGCATGAAGACTTCTTATAACCGAATTGCAGGCAACAGCGTAGAGCGCCTTGCGGCTCTGAGTGACGGCATTTTCGCGTTCGCGATGACGCTGCTGGTGGTGGACCTGCATGTTCCGCCAAGAGAAGCCATTCATAGCGGACCCGAACTGCTCCGCGCACTGGCGGCGCTATCGCCTCAGTTCCTCACCTGGTTCATGAGCGTCCTCACCCTGGGAATTTTTTGGAATGGCCAGCAAGCCCAGCTCAACCAACTGGAGCGCGGCGACCGTCACCTCACCTGGATTCACATCGCGTTCTTATTTGTGGTTTCCATCGTGCCATTTTCCACCCGGTTGCTCACCGACTTCATCAATTACCCGGCCGCGCTGATCTGCTACTGGTTCAACATCCTGATGCTCGGCGCGTTTCTGTATTTGAGCTGGCGCTGCGCCACCCGCGGTGGCCTCGTCAAGACCGACACCCCTATTGAGATTTCGAAGGCCATCGACCGACGCATTCTGGTGGCCCAGGGGCTCTACGCGTTCGGCGCGCTCCTCTGTGTTTTTGACACCTACGCCAGCATTGCGTTCATCGTCCTGGTGCAGCTCAATTATGCGTTTGCGCCCCGGACCTTCTCACGCCTGGGCTGATCTCGCCTGATTCCGGCGAGGCGCGGGTGAGACAATCGGGTGTGCGCAAAATCATCTTCCGCTTCGCATTCTTGCCGGCTCTTTTCGCATCCCTGTGCGCCGCCGCTAACCCAGCAGGTAGCCCAGGCGCTAACCCAGGCGCCGTGCCCCTGAGTTCCCTGAAGTTCAATGGATGGGCTTACCTGCTGAGCAACGGATACGTCAGGCTCTCCCACGACAGTAACCAGGCGTCCAGCGCCTTCGACCCCACGCCTTTCCCGCTTGGGCCGGAGGACAGTTTCGCCGCTTACTTTGTCTACAATTCGCAGGAGGAATTGGGTCAGTGTGTGGCCGATGGGCTCGCCTTCGTCGCGCAGAACACGCCCGCGGGAGCGAGCTATCTGGGCGAAGATGGCTCCGGGTTGGGATTCTTCACGGGAGTCGCCTCGCCGGCCATCGCGGTCACGTTCGACTACTACGCGAATGGGATTACAGGAACGCCGCCGAATACCGCTTCCATCGCAGAGCCGTCGGGCATCGACCTGATTTCGACCACCCCCGCGCCGCCGGCTCTTTCCGGATCAGGCGCATACCGCTATGTCTGGGTAACGTACCAGAACGCGAACAAGACGATGAAGGTTTACTACAGCGCCACACCTGCGCGGCCCGCAACTCCACTGCTCCAGACAATCCTGCCGACGGATCTGTCCTCGCTATTTGGCGGACAGGTATATTTCGGTGTCACCGCGGGGACAGGCAGTTGCTACAGTCTGCAGAGCCTGGAGTCTTTTGGGCTCGATGTGGTGAATCAATAGCCCCCTAATCGCGACGCCCGCCCATCACGCGAAGCAGAATATTCAGTGTTGCGACAAACACATTGAACACTCCCGCGAAAAGCATCAGCGCTCCGGGGATCGGGCTATCCGCCTCGGGCGATCGAAGAACGGCGCTCGTGGAATACACGATCGTGAACACACCGAGCGCGCCGATGCCGGCACTGATCAGGATGCCGATAAATCCGATATTGAGGAAGCTATTGAGAATCACCGCGCCGATGAGGGCGAAAAAGATTCCCGTCATGAGCCCGCGCGGCGCAGAGAATTCCCGTTTCGCGCTCATCACGTATAAAGTGATGCCTACGAATACGAACGCCGTGATCGCTAAAGCAGCCAGAATCAGATCCGGGGCCGTCAGCCGCGCGAACCAGAGGATGGGCGACAGCGCAATTCCCGAAACGAATCCATCGAGTACCAGGACGGCGACGCCAAGTTGATGATTGTGCCGCACCGCAATCGCAACGCGCGGAACCAGATTCAGCAGCAGAATCGCCGCAATCCAACCCAGCCAGCCTGAAAAAAACCGCGCCAGACTTTCCGTAGTGGCTCCGACGTATCCGCCTGCTATGGCCGCGAACACAGAGAGCCCGAATAGGAGGTAGGTCTGCTTGATGACAACCGCGCCTCGCACGGTCAAGGGCGTCGTCCCGCTCAGCTTGTCCCAGGCGGAGGTCTGAGGATTGTTATCGTACATAACTTCATTCTAAGGCCGCGACGGTTTCGGCAGCGGCTTCCTCCGCCGCTCACCAGGCACCTTGCCGATTCGTTTATCCCCGCGAATGATCAGTTCGCAAGCCCGCAGCGCGGCTTCTTCAAAATCCGGCGCACTGGCCGGAAGCACCTGCCAGCCGGTCACGGCTTTTCCGAGCACCCGAATAGATCGCATGGAGGGAAACTCGCGACGCAGACTCTCGTGCTCCTCCGCTGTGGTCGCGAGCCACACGCCGTTATCTTCCGGGCTCCCATCCTTATCACGCAACGCGAGGACAATCCTGGGCCCTACGTACACAGCCAGGCAGCCGAACATCGGGTTGGTCCGAGTTTCAATAGTGCAAAGAGCGTCCAGCACAAACACATGCGGGATCTTCATGCAGCGCCGCCAGAGTCAACTCCGCGCCCGCACATTATGAGCTTCCGGATAACGCGCCCCCGGTTTGGTGAATCCCGCATTCCAGAATTCCACTGCCACGTAAAGCCGTGCCGGATTGGTGGAGTAGGGAATCGCGTTCAACTGCTCGCGCAGTCCGTCATCCGAAACGTGACTGATATGGAAGAAATAGCGGGTTTCGCCTTCGCCCTGAATAATGCCGTGGCCGCCCTGCCGGACATAGGAATCGATCATTCCCGAAATATTTTCACGGTGCGACGTTACGGTTACCGCAACCGGAGCGCCCGGCGTTCCGACAATCGCCAATCCCGGAGCCCCGCTCCCGGCAGGCGCCTTTTCACGGATGGAAAACTGGGTCGATGCCGTCTCGAGCTTCCATTGCTTTTCTTCAACCCGCTCCCTCAGTTGCTTCACGCGCGCCATCAGATCGTAAAATTGATATGTCAAATCATCGTAAATTCGCGCGGCGGCGATCTTCAGGTTGGCATAGGTGCGATTGAACTGAAATTCCAGAATCGCGGCTAGCACCCCGAGCGCACCGCCGTCATCCAGGTCCACTTTGTCTGAGAGTTCGAGGTATAAGGCCTTTGTCGTAACCCGGCTGCTTTGGTTCGCGCGCAGAAATTCCTCCTGCTTGTCGAACATATCGAGCTTTGTCGTGATTTGAACGCCCAGTGAGTAAAAATTAGGATTGTCTATATAGTTTGTAATTACAAAGTCGAGCTTATGTTTATGATCCAGCCTTTGATCCCGTTGGATGCGGCATCCAAAGCCTTCTAATTTGGTACAGATTCGGTCCTCCGCGTCGAGCCCCCGGCGGAATGTTGCCATTTGCTTATCTCCTTTTCTATGTGAGGATTAGAATGTGGAAAATGATCGATCTGAAACGCCTATTGAATTGTCAAACATCAGGTGGACAGCGCAGCTCCGAGACTCGAAACTATCACCTTTGTAATAGTCGAGTCAATCGGGCGGGGTATCTTCAGTCTCGCATTGTGCCACGATGTCCTACAACAGCAATTTTGCGTGATTGGATCGCCCGGCATTTGCCCAGCATCGAAAGTTTTGCGACTATAAGTTAAGAGGGAATCTATGGCCGGACGATCAAGTACGTCATTCCAGAAGCGGCAGAAGGAACTCGCACGGCAGGAAAAGCAGCGCGACAAATCCGCTAAGCGTGTGCAAAGAAAAGAAGTTAAGGGCAATGGTGGCGAAGGTCCGGAGATCATGTCCGCCGAAGAAGCGGAACTGCTCCGCCAGGGCGTTGTTGCCGAACCGTAGCCTGACCTTTCTTGCGCACTTTCTCTATTGAAAACTTCGGGTGCCGCGCCTCGCAAGCCGATGGCGCGGCAATCGAATCTCTCCTCAAATCCCGCGGCCTACTCCCGTCAGCCCAACCCCAAACAGCCGAAATCGTCATTTTGAATACCTGCTCCGTCACAGCGGCTGCCGACGCCGACGCTCGCAGCGCTATACGAAGTGCTCACAAAGCCAACCCCGACGCCCGGATTCTGGTCACGGGCTGCTACGCCCAGCGCGATCCCCAGGCGATTGCCCTACTACCCGGCGTTGAATGGGTTGTGGGAAATTCCCACAAGGCCCACATTGCCGACATGCTCACCGGCGTTCCGTATCACGGAGGCGTTTATTCGAGTGACATCTTCGAAACCGAGGGCGTGATGACCGCGCCCGTGATCGATGCTTTGGCCGACCGGGCGCGCCCCAACCTGAAGGTGCAGGACGGCTGCAACAACCGCTGCTCGTTCTGCATCATCCCGTTCGTACGCGGGCGCAGCCGCTTTCATCCCGCGGATCAAATTGTCGCCCAGGTGCGTGCGCTTTCAACGCGCTACCGGGAGGTGGTTCTCACCGGCATCAATCTCGGTCGATGGGGCCGCGAACCCGGTTCCAGTCTTCGCCTTCCGGATCTTCTGCGCCGCCTTCTGAAGGAAACCGAAATCGACCGCATTCGCCTCAGCAGTATCGAGCCGATGGACTGGTCCGACGCGCTCATCGAACTGATGGCCTCCACGGATCGAATCGCCCGCCACGTGCACATGCCGCTGCAATCCGGATCGGACCAGATCCTGCGCCGCATGCACCGCAAATACCGCCCGAAGCATTACGCAGACCGGCTACTGAAGGCTCACGCCGCCATGCCGGACGCCGGATTCGGCGCCGACGTCATGACCGGGTTCCCCGGCGAAACGGCCGAGCTGTTCGAGGAATCGAAGGCGTTCATCGAGAGCCTGCCGTTCACCTATCTGCACGTGTTCACGTATTCTGAGCGGCCGGGAACGCAAGCGGCTTCGATGGCGGGTGCGGTGCCCGTGCCGGTGCGCAAGGACCGCACGCGTGTCCTTCGCGATCTGGGCGACCGGCGCAATCGCGAATTCCGCCAGCGGATGATGGGACGAAAGCTTCAGGCCGTCACGCTGGAACAACCGGGCCTGGCCCTGACGTCCAACTACCTTCATGTAGAGGTTGAAGATTGGCGCGCACCGAATCGCCTGATTGAAGCGGAGCTCACAAGGCCTGTCCTTCCGCTAATGACCGCCTGAACCTCCCTAAATCTCCCGCCGTCCCTCCAGCGCCTTCCACATCGTCACTTCATCCGCGAATTCCATATCGCTGCCCACCGGAATCCCCATCCCAATCCGCGTCACCTTCATGCCGATCGGTTTCAGCAGCTTCGAGAGATAAACGGCCGTTGCTTCACCCTCCACATTCGGGTTCGTGCATACGATAATCTCCTCCACCGCGCCGTCCGCAATGCGCTCCACCAGGCGCTTGATGTTCAACTGTTCCGGCCCGATACCGCGCAAAGGTGAAAGTGCTCCATGAAGGACGTGATAGAGTCCGGAATACTGCCGGGTCACTTCGATCCCCACGATGTTGTGCGGCTCCTCCACCACGCAGATGATGTGTTGATCCCGTTCTCCATCGGCGCAGTACTGGCAAATCTCGCCGTCGCTGATGTTCCCGCAAACCTTGCACAAACCAAGCTTATCTTTGACATCTAGAAGGGCTTGCGAAAGATCTAACGCGCGCTCCCGACTGTGCCGCAGCACGTGGAACGCGAGCCTTTGCGCAGACTTCTGGCCAATTCCCGGCAGGCGCTTGAACTCGGTAATCAGACGCGCCAGCGGCTCGGCGAAATCCGGCATCTAGAACAATCCCGGAGGCAAACCCATCCCGCCCAGCATCCCGCCCATCTTGCCCTTGGCCTCGTCATCCACCTTCTTGGCCGCCTCATTGAACGCCGCCACCATCATGTCCTGCAACATCTCAACATCGCCCGCCGCCTCCGCGTCGATGACCACGCCGAGCACATTCTTGTGCCCATCCATCTTCACCGTCACCATGCCGCCGCCCGAGGAAGCCTCCACGCGGATCTTCTCCACCTCCGCCGCCAGCCGCTCCTGCATCTGCTGCGCCTGCTTCATCATCCCCTGCATGTTTCCAGGTAGCTTCATCTTCCATTACTCCTTCAGATTGCGGACGGCGCGGACTTCCCCGCCGAACGCCTCGCGGAACCGCTGTATTTCGGGATGCGCCAAAGCCCTTTCCGACAGCTCGCTTTCCTGCGGCGCTTTAGGCGTCGAAATCACGGGCGCGCTGGTGACCTCACCGAAAATCAACTTGAAGCGAACGGGCCCAAGTTGCTGTTTCTGCGCGGCTTGTTGCAATTCCGTAACGTTCGTCATCAATTTGAACTCATTCGGAATCTTAACCGTTACTTCGTTCCCGGACGCCGAGATCTCGGCATGAGCGATCGCATCCGCGGTAAACGTGAGCCCCAGCGCATTCAGGCCTTCCAGAATCTGCCCATGCCAGTCAATCTCGGCTCCCGATATAAGCGGCGCGGCCGCCAAAGCGTTCGCCCCCGCCGTCGAGGCCGCCTGCGGTTCGCGGATACCCGCCTTCTTCAATCGATCCAGTTCGAATGGACTCGGCCCGCGCCTGAGCGCCGGGGCGGGCGCCGAGATCGGTGCCGCGGAAATCGAAGGCGCCGCAATCGGCGCGCGCGGTTTCGGCTCCGATCGTGGCTCCGACCGCAAGCCGGCCAAAGCTCGCTCAATGGATTCCAGCCGTCCCGCATGCACCAGACGCAATAACCCCACTTCCAGATGAAACCGCGGCTGCAAAGAAAACTGAAGATCCCGATAAAGATCCAGCGCCAACTGCAAGTAACGCGTGAGGTCTTCCTCGGAAAACTTCTGAGCCAGCACCGCCAGCTCCCCGCGCTCCCGTGCCGAAGCCGCAATTAGACGCGTGCTCTCCCCGGCCATCCGCGCCACCAGCAGGTTCCGAAAATACCGGGACAGCTCACGCGCGAAATGCTGAAGGTTCTGCCCATTGCGCTCCAGTTCATCCACCAGATCGAGCATCTTGTTGCCATCCGATGCTTCGAGCGATTCCGCAACCCTCGCAAACGCGTCAATCGAAAACGAACCCAGCAGCGACCGCACCTCCGCCGCTTCTAGGCGTCCGCCGGCGCAGGCGATCGCCTGGTCCAGAGCCGACAGCGAATCCCGCACGCTGCCTTCTCCCGCCTGCGCCAGCACGGCCAGAGCTTCGTCGTCAGCCTCGATCCCTTCCTGGCCGCAGATCCATCGCATGCGCTCGATCAATTCGTCAAAATCCACCGAGCGAAAGCTGAAGTGCTGGCAGCGCGAGAGAATCGTCGCCGGAATCTTGTGCGACTCTGTCGTGCACAAAATGAACACAGCCCACGAAGGCGGCTCTTCAATGGTCTTCAACAGAGCGTTAAACGCTTCATTTGTAATCTGATGCGCTTCATCAATGATGAAGATCTTGAAGCGATCGCGCGACGGCTGGTAGCGCACGTTCTCACGCAATTCGCGCATCTCGTTGATGCCGCGGTTCGATGCCGCGTCGATCTCGATGACATCCGTCGCCGAACCCGCCGCGATCTCCAGGCAACTCGAACACACGCCGCAAGGCGTCGGTGTCGGCCCCTTCTCGCAGTTCAGACACCGCGCCATGATGCGCGCCAAAGTGGTTTTTCCCGTGCCGCGCTGCCCGGAAAAAATATATCCGTGGGCGATCCGTCTCTGCGTAATCGCATTGCGCAGAGTGGTCTTGACGTGCTCCTGCCCCACCACGTCATCGAATGACTGCGGTCGGTATTTTCGAGCCAGAACCTGATACATGGGAACGATGAAAGTGCAGTTGAAGATTTTATGCCAGGCCCCGGGTGATCCGCGGCACACGAACTAAACCACTACCGTTGCTTCCTTCCGGACCTGGCGGGGTTTGCAGCCGNNCCGTTGCACGAAGCCCGAAGCCTGACAATCCATCATCGTAGCAGGTCCACCAAGATTCGCTCCGCGATGTAATATCCTAAGCCCAATGACGAGGTCCCTCTCGCTTACAAAATGAACATTTTCATTACCGGAGCAACCGGCTACATCGGCTCGGCCATCGCGCGGCGGATGGTGGCGGCAGGACACCGCGTGGTCGGTCTGGCGCGTTCGGAACAATCCGTCCACCAACTCACCAATCTGGGCATCCACCCTCACAGGGGCGATCTGATGGACCGGGATTCCATTCTCTTCGCGGCCCGCGAAGCCGATGCCGCCGTGCACGCAGCTTCGCCGGGCAACGATTCCAACTGCGAGGCCGACGAAATCACCGTCGCCGCCATCCTCGACGTTTTTGCGGAAACCGGAAAATGCTTCGTCTACACCAGCGGCATCTGGGTGTTAGGCCCCACCGGCGATTCCGTGGCCGACGAGGACTGGCCGCTCAATCCCTTCGACACCGTCGCCTGGCGTCCTGAAATTGAGCGGCGGGTTCTTCATGCGGCGGAACACGGCGTCCGCACCGTAGTGATCCGGCCCGGGGTTGTGTACGGCGAGGGGAAGGGAATCCCGGCCATGCTGCGGCCGCGCGCGGATGGTGCGGTGCCTTTCGTTGGCGACGGCTCGAATCGCTGGCCCGTGGTGGATGTGGGCGATCTCGCGCAACTCTACGCGCTCGCGATCGAGAAGGCCGCGCCCGGTAGTTTGTTCCTCGCGGTTTCCGAAAATGTCCGTGTGCGAGATGTCGCGGAGGCCATGCGCGAAGGCCAGCGCGCGGCCCGCGTTGAGCCGATTCCTCTCGAAACCGCGCGCATTCGCCTCGGCCTTTTTGCGGACGCCCTGGTCCTCGATCAGCAGGCGTCGGGCAAACTCGCCATGCAGATGTTGGGTTGGGCGCCCCAGGCACCTTCTCTGATCAAAGACCTGCAGGCCGGCTCTTACGTAGCCTGATTCATGCGGTTTCCAGACCAGCACGTTAGCCATTAAACCCTGAATGGCGGCTTGAGTGCAGTACCGAGCGGGCCGCTGAGATGCGTTTTCTGGGACGCCCCGT
>PLFE01000184.1:0-22626 GCA_003136675.1 Bryobacterales bacterium | reverse complement strand
CGGAACGACTGAGAAACCTGGCGGTAATGCCGGACGAACAGATCGATACCTCGGATATTCCCGAGTTTGCCAGATTCAGCGACGGCATCCGCGGGCGTTTCTACCGCCCTGTGACGCAATCCGTCACAATACGCCTGAACGCACCAGACGTGGACGCCGCGCGCCGTCTCTCCAGTCTAAAAGGCATGCCCTACCAGACATACATAGAAGGGCTGGTTCATGAGGCGCTGGTGCGCGAAGCGAAGTTGGCCATGGGCGAACCGAGGCCCGATTCCGAACGGTGAGCACCTGTGACGTAGCCGCTGGTGAGGGTGAACCACGGCGCTATTCTCGATGTCTTCGCGGAAACCGGGGGATGGTCTGGGGCCTACGGGCGCCGACGTTGCCGATGAGGACTGGCCGATCCTTCCGTTCCCCATGGTTGCCTGGCGAGACGTTGCGGAGGCGATGCGCGAAGGTCAGCGCGCGGCCCGCGTTGAGCCCATTCCTCCCGAAACCGCGCGCGTTTGCCTCGGCCTGTTTGCGGACGCCCTGGTTCTCGATCAGCAGGCGTCGGGCAAACAAGCCATGCAGATGTTGGGCTGGGCGCCCCAGGCGCCTTCGATCCTTGCCGACCTTCAGTCCGGCTCGTACGTTTCCTGACCCATACCGTTTTGGGACGGTTCTGCCTATTAAACCTTCCGGGCAGAACCGCCGATAGGTTATTATGCTAGCCGTAGTCAAGAAAGTTCCGGACAGAAAAAGTCCAGGCCGATTGCCCATCCTTGTAAGAAAGAACGTTGATCGTACTATGGCGTATAACGTAGGGCGGAGCATACAGCGTGTAGAAGCGTTTCTGCCGCCTGAGCCAGGTCTTCGCGCGCATCTGTTCCGCGTCTGCACCCTGTCTGTCCGCGCCGCCGAACTGCAGGGCCGCGACGACAGTCAGATCGACGCCATCGCATGGTCCGCCCTGCTGCATCACTTCGCCACGCAACTGGATTCCGAAGGCGCGTCACGTCTGGCGCAAGATCTGGGATTGCCGCCTGTTCCAGAACTCGATCCCGCGCCCGAAGCCGGGAATCTCGAAGCCGCGAACGTGGACTTTTTGGCCGTGATCAAAGCTTTGAGCAAACAGGATGCCGCCCTGGTGGAATCGGCCAACCTTTTCGATGAGCAGATCGAGAATATGCCTTACGAGGCCGGGTCCACCGAAGACACTCTGAAAGACTTGTTCGCTTCGGGTTTAATTTCAAAGTCATTTGCTTCCGCCCTGGAATCGTTCCAAACCGTGACGCGGGCCGAGCTTACCGAGGCAATCGCGAAGCTGCCCGTTTTTCCGAAAGCCGCCATGGAAGCCCTGCGCATTGCGCGCGATCCTGAATCGGGAATTCGCGAGATGGAGCAAGCCGTGTCGCGCGATCCGGTGCTGGCCGGGGAAACCATTCAAATGGCCAACAGCGGAATCTTCGGCAAAGCCCACGCCGTGGGAACATTGTCGCTTGCCCTGGCCCGTGTCGGCACCATCGCGGCAAGCCATTTGATTTCCGCCGCAGCGCTGCAGCGCTGCTTCGCGTCGGCCAGTCTCAACCAACTTTGGAAACACTCTTTTGATACCAGCGCGAATACGGTAATTGTGGCGAGCGAAGCCAAAGCCGTTGACGGGTCGGACGCTTTTCTGGCCGGGCTGGTTCACGATGTGGGGCGTCTCGCCTACGAGCTCACACCCGCTGGAGCGGCGATTCGCTACTGGCAGGACTCCGGCTTCCCCGTCACCTATGCCGAACTCCTGGTCTCCGGGACAGATCATGCTGAAATCGGGGCGGAAACTCTGGCTCACTGGCGTTTCCCCGATCGCCTCATCGAAGCCGTGCGATTTCATCACCGTCCTGAAATCACCAAATCGGCCCTTGCCGCCGCCATTTATGCGGCTGAAGACACGAATGAATCTCTACCTTCCCTGGCGCGCGATCACGCCGCGGTGAAGCGGTTGGAAATCGCAGCTTTCCCCCGCGCTCAATCCGCCGGGTAGCCCTTTCCATGTGCTTCCAACCCACGCCATAAGTCCGCGAGTTGCTCAATGGAACACTGCTCCGCGCGCTGGCCGACCAACTGACTGACCAAAGGATTCGCGTCCATTACTTCGCGGCTATACAGACTCGCCACATTATTTCGAATCGTCTTCCGCTTATGGCGGAAACACGCCGATGCGAAAGCCAGGAACTTACCATCCGTCACGGCTAACCGCTCTGCCAGGTGATTCGGTTCCAAAGCGATCACGGTGGAATCCACCTTGGGCGGCGGATGGAACGAACCCGGCTTCACGTTGAACAGACTGCGCGCGCCGGCGTACAACCCGATCTCAACAGTCAGAAAGCCATAATCCCGGCATCGGGGCAACGCCGTGATCCGGTCGGCAACCTCTTTCTGAATCAACGCCACAGTGCGCACGCCCGAGCGCGCCGCCCGCACCACAATCGGCGTCGCCACATAGTAAGGCAGGTTGCCGCAGATAACGTCCGGACACCATTGCGACCAGTCGTATTCCATGGCGTCGCATTGCACCACTTGCAGCCGGGGCTCGTCGCGGAATTTCTCTTCGAGTTCCGCAACCAGGTAAGGATCAATCTCCAGAGCGATCAGCCGTTCCACGCGCGGAAGCAAACGCTCCGTGAGGGAGCCGTGTCCAGGTCCAATCTCGATGGCGACTTGTGTGGGTGTCGGGCAAGCTGCCTCCGCGATGCGCTCCAGAATATGAGTGCTCGAAAGGAAATGCTGCCCGAAGCGCTGACTCACGCGTTCCGGTTAGCCTCTCACGTTGATGTGATGGAAAGAGACCACCAATTTTCCGGGCACCGGCTTCCCGTAGGCCGTGGCCGGAGTGAAGGTGCTGTAGAGAACCAGGTTGCCCAACTGCATGGTCTGCGCGTGATCCAGTTTCCCCGCGGGCACGAAGAAGTCCGTCACCTCTCCCTTTTCGTTTACCGAAACCTCAACGAGTAAGTCTTCGGTATTCGCCACGAATGGAGAGAAGTCATCCAGCACCACCTGGGTGCGAATTCCAATCGGAACATCATCCACAACATAGCGCTGGATATTCAAAGTATCCGCGAGCGAGAAAAACAAAACCACGGTGGAGAATAACCCGCCCGCGGCCGGAACCGCCAGAGGCTTCAGCAGGTTGTTGAAATTGAGGACCAGCCGGTCCAGCCACCGGAAGCGGCGCACCCGGCGATCCCTCTCATGGGAAGCGATCACGCGCAGCCGCGTGCTCACAGGGGCCGGCACCCGTTTCTGCGGAAGCGTCAGAAGAGCCTGGCGGATGGGATGATTGTCCATCATGACCTGTGCCTGGCCAACTGTGGGGTTAAGGAGGCGGGACGCAGCGAAGCCGCCAGCTCGCCGCGCAGCGCTTCCCGTCCGCGCAAGATCCGGCTCTTCACCGTGCCCATCGAAATGTTCAGGACCTCCGCGATTTCTTCGTAGTTGAGATCTTCAATATCCCGCAGCACAACAGCCTCCCGGAAACTCGGATTGATGCGTGAAAGCGCCTGCTCAATCAGCGCGTGCTTTTCTTCATTCAGAGCGCAGTCGAACGGGGAAGGGCCGTCGTTGGCCAGTTCCCTTTCGTGCGGCGTCTCATCCCGGTCGTCTTCCAGGCCCACCTCGTTATGCTTATGCCGGAAGATCCAGCGTCGCCGGTTGTGCGCTTCGTTTACAGCGATGCGATAGATCCAGGTTCGCAGGCTGCTCTGGCCGCGGAATGTGTGAATGTTCCGGAAGACCTTGAGAAATACATCCTGAACGATGTCGCCGGAATCCGCCGGATCGGACGCGAGGCGCAGCGCCAGATTGTAAACAGGCTGCTGAAAGCGCGCGATCAGTACTTCGTAATCGGATTCGACGCCCGCCTGCAGGCCCGCCACCAGACGAGCATCCTCGTTCGCGGTGGACGCGGAGTACCCGTGGAGCAGGCTATCGGCAAGGACGGAAGATGCCATATGCGGCTGACTATCAAGCTACCAGATCGCGGCCTTAAACTGAGTAGACTCCGGCGCGCGCTCTTTAGTTCCCAAGCCGGGAGGGTGTCGATTCGCCGATCCGAATAACAGGAAACGGCGCTGCTCGGAATATAGATTCTAATAGCTCCATGCTTGCGTTCTAGCAAGTACATTTCGGGCGAAACGATTCGAGTGAGAGCCGCGTCAGGACTTACGAAGTTAAGTCTTTCAGAGGAGAATTAAGTAATTGAAATACACTATTGGGCTACTCTCATTAGCTTTTCTAATGTCATTTTCTGTGCAGCAAGCCTCTGCACAAGCTCGCGTGGATCTCAATATTGGTTTCGGCACCGCGTTCGACGCGACCAATAGTCATGGCATCGATAACGTGAATTCCACGAATGCGTTCAGCTCCTGCGCGCTCGGGACCGGAGACGCCTACTGCCAGGGAACTCCCGGATTGGGTGGTTTCTTTCTGGGCTTTGGAGCGGACGCGATGGTGACGAAGCGCTTTGGTGTTGGCGGCGAAGTCAGCTTCCAACCCTCGCAAAGCAGCTACGGGCCATTGCAATACCGGCAGACGTTCTACGATTTCAATGGACTCTATGAGCCATTCCACACCAAGCATGTGAGTCTACAGCTGCAAGGCGGCGTTGGCGGCGCCGATACCTCATTCGGCATCAATCAGAACGAATGCGTGGGGACAGCCGTCTGCACGAACCAGGATGAATCGGTCGGAAGTTCGAAACATTTTCAGGAACACGTGGGTGTGGCATTACAGCTGAATCTCACGAACCATATCTACGTGAAACCGCAATTCGATTATCACTATATTGACGGCTTTAACAACCAGTTCAGCAGCAATTCCGTTCCCCAGGCCACGCTCTGGGTCGGTTATTCATTCGGCCGGGAATAAACTAAACGCAACTTTATGGAGCACCCGGAATGGCACGTTGCTCGAAAGCGTGCCGCCGGGTGTGACCACCTGGACCGTTCCGCTAGTTGCACCGACGGGTACCGTGGCGGCGATCAGAGAGGCCGCTTCGACCGTGAATCCGGCGGGAGTTCCATTGAATGTGACGCCGGTCGCGCCGGTCAAATCGGTCCCCAGAATCTTAATGGGCTGGCCCACCAAGCCGGAAGTCGTTTGTGTTTTGACGAACGGCCCGAGGCCCACGGACAAGCTGAAGACCGTCCCACAGCCGTCAACAGGGATGTAATCGTTGCAGGGGTAGTTAAGGAATCCACCAGATCCGGTGGCTCCGTAGAAGTCTCCGTTAGCGGCCTGCAGAAGCGCACCGCCCGCCGAGGGGAGGGCGCCGTCCGCGCAGCCGCTCTGGGCGCAGAAGTTATAGAGCGTCGTCAGCGTGCCCTCATGGGTCATTCTGAACGCTATTCCTTCGCCATTGGCGCCCCCGAAAGCGGTTGAAGCTCGGCTTACGCCACCCGCGTCTGCTTAAACCCCATCGCCGCACCCGGAACATCGTTCGCCACCAGGTAATCCCGGTACCACTTCGAATATGGCAGCGGGTCAATCACACGCGTCTCCGGGACACCCGTCACATTGTCGGTATGCGCCGTCGAGAACTCCTTGTTCCCCGAAAGGTAGGGCCGGTAGAAGCCGAGCTTACTGGCCAGCATCTCATTCATGCGGTCCAATGGCTCTCCGGGCAGCGCCAGCTCAGGCCGGGGAATATTCAGAAGGCGGCACATCAACTGCAAGTTCTGCATCGCCGTGATGCTGTTCCGCCGGGTGACGTGGAAAATCTTTTCGCTCGTGGAAGAGAGCGAAATACTCACGGCATCGCGTGCGAAAATGTCCACCGGAATCACTGCCAGCAGGCTGTCTTCGGCCCCTGAAATCCGCAGTGCGGGCATCTGGATCTTCTGGCGCTCGAAGCGGCGCTGCGCCCGGTAAATCTCTCGCATAAACCCATAGACGCCCGTCGTGCTGGTGCAGGCGAAATTGCGGCTGTTCCCAATCACAATGCTCGGTCGAATAATGCGCACGTCCATCTCACGCTCTTGGAGCAGCATCAGCTCGGTCTGCGCTTTGCTTGCCTCATAGGGGTTGTGGAAACCCGTTTCCGGATTTGGCGCTTCCTCGGGAATGTTGCCCAGGCGCTGCCCGCAGACGTACGCCGTGCTGACGTG
Source organism: Bryobacterales bacterium (assembly GCA_003136675.1). Taxonomy (GTDB): domain Bacteria; phylum Acidobacteriota; class Terriglobia; order Bryobacterales; family Bryobacteraceae; genus Bog-113. The sequence goes on along the minus strand of PLFE01000184.1, from coordinate 16,492 downwards.
CAGGAAGCGCTCCGCGCCCAAACTGCGCGCCACATCCAGCGCGTTGCGCGTGCCGTGCAGGTTGTTTTGAAAAATCTCGCGCGTTCTGGACTCGTCGAATTCCAGGCTGGCCGCGCAATGCCAGAAGTCGCCTGGCGTGCCCAGGTGATTCAGATTCGCGCCGAATCCGGGATCTTGCAAATCGCCCGCGACCGCCACACAGCGGGAGAAAATCTCGGGGATCAGTTGCTCGCATCCATAAGCCAGCGCAGCCTCATGCAAAGTGGATTGCAGCCGCTCGTAAGCCGCGAACGAATCTTCCGCGCGGACCAGGCAGACCAGCGTACGCTCGGTCCGGGAGAGGAGCTCCAATACCAATGCACTCCCGACAAAGCCTGTTGCGCCGGTGATGAAGTCGAAGGATTTTCTCATGCGTAATTACGGGCTCCGTTTCTGGTTTTCGATGTAGCCCCGTTTGCAAATTGTAAACGGAATTCCGGTCTCTTGCCAACAGTTTTGGCCCTTTGCCGACAATTGGATACATACTTCCGATACGCTGGGAAGGATGACTGATGACGAGAAGAGAGATCCTCGGTACTATTTGGCCGCGGAACGAACGTTCCTCGCCTGGATGCGTACCGGGCTCTCGCTGATGGGCTTCGGTTTTGTGGTGGCGCGGTTCGGCTTCTTCCTGCGGGAATTCCAGCTTGTTGAGCACGAGGCCACGCAGCGGCCCACGGGGTTTTCGGTCGCCTTCGGTACGGCGCTGGTCGTAGTGGGAACCCTGATGAATATCGTGGCGGCATTCGAGCACGTCCAGACTGTGCGCAAAATAAGAAACGGCGATGTCTTCGACAGGCCGTCCTATTCCGCGATTCTGATCGCCGCAATTCTTACCTTCGTCGGAATTGCGATGGCCGTCTATCTCATTGTACTGAAATAGGATAGCGATGTAGCGCTTAGTTTGATGACCGGTTCTGTCCCAGCGTCGGCCCTTTCAATCCATCCACCAGAATCCGTACCGGCCGCGCGGCGGCGATGTGGAGTTCTGCGGTCAGCTTGCCGGCCGTATCGAAAACCGGTTGTTGCGCATCGGCCCAGGATGAAGAAGAGTGAGTCAGATGTTCCAGCGCTTCGAGGCCGGTCTGGCCCAGGCCCGCCAGAATTCCAGCGACGGGCGCGGCCTCAGCCGCGAGATACGATTCGGATTCGATCGGCGCCAGCCTCGCCGGCAGATCCCGCCAACTCGTGAAGGCGCTACGCAATCGCGCTACCGCGCCGGAATCCGCTCCGTGGCTCTCCAGCACGCGGCTCGCGTCTTCGCTCAAGTGCCGGACCCATTCGCTTTCGGGCAGCGCCGCATCCACCAGCCGGTTCAGCGGTTCCAGGCTATCGTATTTATGCGCCGGGTAGCGCTCGTGTATCCCGGCGGCTTCAACCGAATCGACAAGCAGTTTCAAAGCCGGGTCTGGCCGGTCGTCTGAAATGCGCACCAGAAGGCGGTCTGTTGCCGTCAGATGCTGCACGCCGGTCCAGGCGAGCTTGCGGCTAATCTGCTCCAGACGCGCATACATGGACGCTTCGTCGCGCGTCTCCGCCGGTGACCAGAGCCTCTCGGCAATCACCGCCAGTCGCGGCCAGATCCGCGAATCCACCGTTTGTGGACTGGCGTACTCGGTCCACATGCAGGCTTCGCCGCCTAAGATATGGCGGGCCTGATCACCCGTGAGAGCAGCGGCGTCACCCCCCAGCGGATCGTTGGCGTAGTGGTACGCCGCCGGTTTCATATGATCCAGGTAGTAACCGAAGGAGAGGATGCCGTTGTAGCCGCGGACCGCCGCATCGGCGAGAGATTTCTGCCCGTTCCAGGATTGAATCAGGGCGGTCTTGGGCAAATCCGGCGTCAGTATTTCATCCCAGCCAATCATGTTCTTGCCATGGCTTGCCAGAATCGCCAGCAAACGGCGATTGAAATAGGCGTGCAGCTCCGTGGGAGTCTGAAAACCGTGCGCGCGCATGAAGGCCTGGATTGCCGGGTTGGCCTTCCACTGTGCTTCGTCGATCTCATCGCCGCCGATGTGAACATAAGGATCGGGAAACAGCGTGGCCATCTCGCCGAAGAACCGGTCGAGAAACCGGAAGGTGGATTCGCGGCTGGGGTCGAGCGTGGGCTCGAAGACTCCCCATTGGCGCTCGATGTGATATGGCCCCGGCGCGCTGGCGAGTTCCGGATATGCAGTGACCCAACTGGAGGCATGGCCGGGCACATCGAATTCGGGCACCACGCGGATTCCGCGCTCGCCCGCGAACGCGACGATGTGGCGGATCTCGGCCTGCGTGTAAAAGTGTCCGTCCGAACCCAGGCCCGTAAGCTTCGGGAACACGCGGCTCTCCACGCGAAAGCCCTGATCGTCTGAGAGGTGCCAGTGGAAGACGTTCAACTTCACCAGCGCCATGGCCTCGATATTGCGTTCCACAACCTCCGGCGGCATCCAGTGGCGCGAACAATCGAGCATGAAACCGCGCCATGGAAAACGCGGATGGTCGTCTATCTTGAGCGCGGGCACCGTAAAGGAACGCTCGCCCGCCTGCACCAATTGTTCGAACGTGGCGAGGCCGCGCAGGATGCCGAGGCGCGATGGGGCGGTCAGTTGCGCGGCAGACGGAGTAATCTCCAGTTGGTACGACTCGTCGCCTTCCGATCCAAGCTTGGGGAGATGAAGCGCCAGTGTCGCGCCGGCGCACTCGCGCGTGTCCACAGGGTGTGACAGAGTGATTCCGGTAATCTGTTCCAGCCGCGCATGGAAACGCTCCGCGGCGCTGATCATGGCGGCACCGTCGCCACACGCGCCAATCTGAAAATCCTTGCCGATCACCAATGCCCCAGCGCCGGCTTCGATATGCGCGGGTAGAGGCATCAAAGGAAGATCTTTTGCCTGGAGGGTGGTCACGAGTGAGACGACCAGAAAGACTCGGATGTCAAACAAAGATTCTCTCCAATTCTTCCGGTGTGGGTCTCGACCCATATTCACAGAGTTCAAAGGCTTCCGCATGCTGCGTGGCGCAGCCGCGCCCTTTGCCGTATCGCTGGATCAAGGCCTCACGAACGGCGGGAGCAATCGGGCGCGACCAGCGANNTCCACCCACGGCAGCCACTCGTAGAACTGAGAGGCATGGGCGTCCATGGCGTGGATCTTGCGGTCCCAAACGCGATCGATATCCACGACCAGGGTCGGAGTGAACGGGGATGGCTTCTGAAAACGATCTTCCAAGTAAAGGTAGACGGGATTTTGCTGGAGAGGTTTGGTCTCCGGACAAATGTTTGGAACCAGGACCAAATAGGCCGAGTCCTGCACAAGCTGGCTGGTGTAGCGATGATCGGGGTGGTAGTCGAACGGGCGATGGGAGAGAACCACATCCGCGCGCCACTCGCGAATGCGGCGCACAATTTCACGGCGAACCTGAAGGTTGGGAATCAGTTCCCCATCGTGGTTATCGAGCGTTTCGGTTTCCGCAATATCCAGACGGCGCGCGGCTTCTCGCGCCTCGGCCAGGCGCGTGCGCGCCAGCTCTTCTCCACGCGATCGCATGTGCCCGGCATCGCCGTTGGTGACCGACAGGAACTTCACGGCATGGCCGCCTTCAGCCAGAAGAGCCGCGGTTCCCCCAAACTCGATTTCGCAGTCGTCGGGATGCGCGCCGATGCAGATGAATCGCATGCAATAGGCAATATACTGAAGCAGGGCGGGGCCTCAACTCCAGTTCCAAACAGTTGCAGGGCGGTTCGAAACGTGCCTAACTCACCAGAAATAGGTGGCCACCACGCCGGGGGACGCGGCCACGCCGGCGATCACCTTGGTATGTACGACCAACTGAAGGTTCTTCTTCTGCCAGCCGTCGGGCGCAGAGCGCAGTGCGCCGCGAAGAAGGTCGCGGCTGGTGACGAGTTCGGCAGCGGCCGTTGTTCCATATTGGGTGATGCCGGCGATTTCCACCAGCAGCGTGCGCGTGTCCGGCTGGAATACGCGCGAGATGATGGCGTAATCCTCGTTAGTGTGCTTGTCGGCCGTCAGATTCGGAATGGCCCACGGGGTCGGCTTGCCGTTGTCGAGAATCATCAGCGGACGCCGATCGGCATCGATAAAGTAGCGCATCTCCCTGGAGAGATCTTTCCACCGCGTGTAAGAGTAGCCGACTAACACAGTTGGCGAACTGCGCAGATCGGAGAAGGAAACCTCCGTCCCGATCCGCACCTGATACTGACGGTGCATCTGGTTCAACATGGCTGCCAGGCTTTCAATGGCCAGCATGTCTCCGCCTCCCACGAACTGATCTGTGAGCAGCGTAAAGTCCGCCGCCGTTTGCGGAGGGCCGTCGCCGGGCGGACGGTTGGGAGTATAAACGGGAACGTATGCGGCGGACAAAACCACAGGAGTATCCGCCTGCTGAAAGACAGGCTCCCAGAATTCGTCGACAACGGTGTGCGCCTCTGATTGACGCCGCGAGTAATAGAAGAACGCGGCGAGGGCAAGGAGCGCTAAGGCTCCCGCGAAATACAAAATCCGAGAGGAGGATCTACGCGTTTCGGTAGCGTCCGGAGCGTTAACAGTCTCTGTAACAATGGATTCCTGTTTGACGAAGTGGAAATCCGGCACGTATGCGCCCGGGGGCAAATCGATCCGGACGGGGTTATTTTTCCCCTCGCCCGCGTAATACAGGCCCAACCGCTTGCGTACTTCGCTGGCTTTGACGCGCACGGTGGCATCGTCGCTCGGCTCGTAGGCAGCAGGACGCCCGAAAACATCAATCCCGATCGTGCGCTCTTTTAGTTGATCCGCATGGCCATCCAGGGTGGTTTCCACGACGTAGCGGAGAAAATCCTGGCAGCGTCTGCTGGTGCGGAACTCATGGCTGGATAGCAGCCGCGCGAGTTCGTCGTCCACTACCGGACGAGGGACAACGTGTGACGCCGCCTGACGCGCTTCGGCCATTTTGTTCCCTCCCCAAAGCGATGAATTGAAGAATACCACAGCTGCGAAGTGACTCAAACCGTTGCTGTTCCATGGTTGTTCCGCGCGTATCGAACGTGCGTTGCAAGTGGACTCTAACCGTTTTGAACTAGACATAGCCGCTCGTGGAGACCAAGAATTGCGAATCAGGCCGCGGCGCACCCGCGTTCCGAGGAGGAGTCTTTTCGATGAGAGGCATAAGCATTACGAATGCAGCATTTCGGGCGGCGGTTTGTCTGGCTACCATGCTGGCCCCGCTGCTCATCCACCCGACAGAGGCGCTATCGCAACAGATTACGGCCGGCATCACGGGAACGGTGACAGATCCGAGCGGCGCCCCCATTCCCAACGCAACGGTGTTGGCTACCGACTTAGAGCGTGGCAACCAGATCAACACGAAGACCGACGCATCGGGCGCTTACGCGATTTCGCAGATCCCGGTGAGCTCTTATAGTGTGCGCGTGGAAGCGACGGGCTTCACTTCGGCCCTGCAGAACTCCGTAGTCCTGGTGCTGAACCAGACTGCCCGCCTCGATTTCAAGATGCAGGTGGGCGCCATCAGCCAGACCGTGGAAGTGACGTCCGGAGCGCCGCAGCTTCAAACGGAAACCACGGAAGTGAGCACGGTGATCAATTCACAGACCATCAGCGACCTTCCCCTGGCGTCGCGCAACTACGTTCAGCTTACGCTGCTTGCGCCTGGTTCGACGACGCCTAGCCCGGCCGGTTTCACGAACGGCATCACCACGGGCCTCGGACCGGGAGGCAATGACGCCTCGCGGCCGTATATCAACGGCAACCACGAACAGGCCAACAACTTCCTGCTGGACGGCATGGATAACAACCAGGTATCGGACAATCTGGTGGGCTACACGCCGAACTCGGACGCCATCGAGGAGTTCAACCTGATCACGAATAATGCCTCCGCGGAATTCGGCAACTATGAAGGCGGCATCATCAACGCGACCATAAAATCCGGAACCAATCATTATCACGGAGAGGGTTTCGAGTTCTTCCGCAACGATGTTCTGAACGCGAATAGCTGGTCGAACAACTGGCAGGACATCCCGAAGTCGCCGCTCCGGTGGAACCAATACGGCGGTACATTCGGCGGCCCCATCATCAAGGACAAGCTGTTCATTTTCACGGACTATCAGGGGCAGCGCTTCGACACGCCTCCGAGCGTGACACCGACAACCGTGATGACGGCCGCCGAGCGCATCGGCGATTTCTCGCAACTGCTCACTCTGGCCAACCCGATTCAGTTGAAGAACCCCTTCAACGGCCAGCCCTTCGCGGATAATCAGATTCCTCTTTCGCTGGAAGACAACGTGGCCAAGAACCTGTTTGCCTCGGGTAAGTATCCGCTGCCCGCGAACTCGAACTTTATCAACAACTACTACACCTCCAACGGGACGCAGATCAACCAGGACCAGGGCGATATCAAGGTGGATTGGAACCTGACCAACAACGATCGCCTGTATGTGCGCTATTCACGCCTTTTTGCCAACGACCCGACCACCAACAACTTTCCGCTCTCCGACAACCAGTACACCAATGACAACGCGCACAATGGCGTAATCAACTGGACACATACCTTTTCACCCAGCATCATCAACGAATTCCGCTTCGGCGTGAATTACATCCTGGTGAACAACGGCTACGCGCCGCAGACCGGGTTGGGGAGTTTTGGGACAACATTGGGAATCGCCAATGCGAATATCGCCGGCCCCGGTTTGCTGGCTCTGAACTTCACAGGCAACGACTTCGCATCGAGCCTGGGTAGCAGCATTGTGGGGAATCAGCAGCTTTTCGCCAGCACCGTGGGCGAGATCGACGACACGATGGTGATCACGCGCGGAAAGCATACGATTCATGCGGGGTTCCAGTTCTTCCGCGAACGCATCAACGTCTACTACGCGGGGAACGCGGGCAACCTGGGCAGCATCAGCTTTAGCGGCCAGTACTCGGGCCTGGCGGAAGCGGACTTCTTCCTCGGACTGCCGAGCGGCTTCGCCGGTGGAAGCGCGCAGACCGGCACATGGGGCCAGAGGTCCAACATCATCGCCGGGTTTGTGCAGGACAACTACCGGCTGTCGAAGAACCTTACCTTGAACCTGGGTCTGCGGTATGAGACACATACGCCGTGGGTGGAAGTGGATAACCGGCAGGCTAACTTCGGACTCTTCAGCGGAACGGAGTATCTGGCCGGGCAGAGCTGCCCCTACAGCAATTGCAACGCGTTGTATAACGATTACAACGGGATTCTCAACTGGCAGCCGCGCATCGGGTTCGCTTACTCGCTAGGCAACAAGACCGTGGTCCGCGGGGCATACTCGCTTTCCTCGTATCTGGAAGGGACGGGAACCAACCTGCGTCTCCCGATGAACCCGCCGTTCCAACAAGCGAATTTCTCAGTCGCGTATTCTACGGCCAACGGACTCCCGGCGACCACCACCGATCAGGGGCTGATTCCACCACCTCCGGGCAATCCATTTCAAGGAGCGGAGATCCGGTTATGGGATCCCAATGTGCGGCCCGCGGCGGCGCAACAGTGGAACCTCTCCATCCAGCGGCAGCTTACGAAAGATCTGACTCTGCAGGCGGCCTATGTGGGGCAGCATAATACCGGGTTGATGCAGCCCATGCTTTATTCGGAAGGGATATTGAATTCCGATGGCACGGTTTCGCCAGGGCCTTATCTCGCGGGCAACCCGACGCTGAAGAGCGAAGTCGGGGTGGTAGCGGGAACGTCCCCGGCGGGCAGCCAGGAATACAACTCATTGCAGGCGACGCTGCAGCAGCGTTTCTCGAACGGTCTGCAATTCCAGGTCGCTTACACTTACTCGAAGTGCATGACCAACAACGGCGGTTACTACGGAACATGGAGTAACACGCAGGCGTGGTTCGGCCCCACTTACTGGCAGAATGTTTATGACAGCCGCGCGGAATGGGGCCCTTGTTTCTATGACAACACGCACGACCTGACCACATACGTTCTCTACCAGCTTCCTTTTGGAAAGGGCAGACAGTTCGGCAGTAACAGCAACGCGCTGGTGAACGCGGTCGTGGGCGGATGGAACGTTTCCACCATCATCACGGCGAAGACGGGTTTCCCGATGACTCCGTATACGTGGGATGAAGTTGCGGGCGTTGGTCTCACTAACGTATTTCCTTACCGCGTGAACTGCGTGGCTCCTGCTCAAATCGAAAACACCTCCTATTCAAACGGGGCGGGCAGCGGCGGCATCCAATGGTTCAACCCATCCGATTTCGCGCTTCCGGCGAACGGGACATTCGGGAACTGCGGCAACGGGGTGGTGCGGGGTCCCGGGTTTGGGAACATCGACATCAGCCTGATGAAGGACTTCGCGGTGAGGGAAACCATGAAGGTGCAGCTACGCGCGGACTTCGTCAATGCGACAAATTCGGTTCAACTCAATTCCCCGAACCTGGGTTGCAACACGGCCAGCGGGAGCAGTCTCTGCGACGGCGGAGGAACGGGCGTCATTACCAGCGCTCAGAACCCGAGGAATATACAACTGGGGTTGAAGTTTATATTCTGAAAGTGGACGGGGCAGGAACCGCCTGACCCCACCAACCTTGTGCAATTGGGGTGCGCGAGCAATCGCTCGCGCGCCCCTTTGCAATTTCAGGCTAGCAGTGAGGTGGGTGGTTTGGATCGAGGTATTGTTGTAAGTTGTTGGGAGAACTGGAGATTGAGTTGTGAGAGCGGCGTGACCGGGCTGAAGGCCTGTATCCTGTTGGTGCTCGTTTGTTCCGCTTACGCGCAGGTTGATCGCGCGGTGGAACTGGCGGAACATGGCCGGTGCAAAGAGGCGCTGCCTGTGTTGCGGAGCGCGCCGGCGAGTAGCGATAAGCAGAAGCAGCAACGCATTGGTGTAGCGGGCGTGCGCTGCGCGATGACGGTGAACCTGCCGTCGGACGCCGCGCTGTTCCTCGACAGGATGCTGCGTTCTTCGCCGCACGACCCGGCGGTGCTGTATCTGGCGACGCACGTTTACTCGGACTTATCCACGCGGGCGTCGCAAGAGCTGATGATGACCAATCCGGGATCGACCGAGGTCCATCAACTCAACGCGGAAGCGCTCGAGACCGGCGGAGACTGGCAGCATGCGCTGGAAGAATATCGCGCGGTGGCGGCGCGCGATCCGGACCGGCCGGGTATTCATTTCCGGATCGCGCGGCTGATCTTGTCGCAGCCGAAAACGGACGCGACATTTCCGGAAGCGACGAAGGAGCTGGAAGCCGAGTTGAAGATCGACCCGAACAATGCGGGCGCGGAGTATGTGCTGGGCGAGATTGCACGCCAGCAGGAACAATGGCCCGCCGCTATCGCGCACTTTGAGAAGGCGACCAGGCTGGACGTCGGATTTGCGGATGCCTACACCGGGCTGGGCCGTTCGCTGCTTTCGGCGGAGCGTACGGAAGATGCCATCGCGCCGCTGGAACAAGCCGCCAAACTCAACCCGGAGAACCCCACCACGCACTACTACGCGGCGATCGCTCTGACGCGGGCCGGGCGCAAAGCCGATGCCGAACGCGAAACCAAGCTCTTCAACGAAGCTACGGCGAAAGCGCAGCAAACCAAGAACGATGTGCAACTGGGAATCATCGGGCCACAACGCGTGGAACCGGTAACGCCACAATAGGAGTATGCGAACGCTGCTCGTGCTCTCGTGTTTTTCGGTGTGTCTGCCTGGGCTGGTCTCCGCGCAGACCGAGACTGTCCAGGGAACCATTCAGCTTGCGGAAACGAGCCACTGCGACCAGGCCCTGCCACAATTGCGGCGAATGCTGGGCCACGTGGCGGACCCACGCCTCAAGAAGCAGGCGGAGATGGATGGCCTGCGCTGCGCGATGTCGCTGAACAGCGTGGATGACGCACTGGCGTTTCTGATGGCCCTGAACTACGATTTCAAGACCGATCCGGAAGTGCTGTATCTGGCGGCCGGCGCGCTTTCCGACCTCTCGGCACGTTATGGGCAAACGCTGCTTTCAAGCGCTCCTAATTCGCCCGACGCTCATGTTTTCAATGCGGAGAGCCTGGAGTCCCAGGGGAAATGGGATGAAGCCGCGGCCGAATACCGGAGGGCGATTCAACTGAATCCCAACCAGACCGGCCTGCACTTCCGGTTGGGAAGAATGCTCTTGAACCGTCCGGCAACGGCGACCTCGGCTTCAGAAGGTGAAAGAGAACTGGAGCAGGAACTGCGCCTCGATCCGAACAACGCGGAAGCCGAGTTCATTCTGGGCGACCGCGCGCGCGAAGCGGGCCAGTGGCAGGATGCGGCACTGCATTTCAATCGAGCGGTACACACCGACCCGAACTTCGGCGATGCGTACCTGGGACTGGGCATGACTTATTTGCAATCGAACCGGCCGCAGGACGCGACGCTTCCGCTGGAGCGGGCGGCGCGGATTGAGCCGAATAATCCCTCGGTGCATGGCGAGCTTGCGCAGGCTTACACCGCGATCGGCCGAACGGCCGAGGCGCAGCGCGAGACCCAGATGCAGCAGCAACTGGAACGTCAGAACACGGGCCACTAAAANNGTGTGCCAGAAGGTTGTGGGGCCGATGCGGGTGTTCAAGAGCATATAGCCGCCGATGAACGCTGATTCACGCCGATGAATGTTGGATAGGCAAGGCATTTATACTGGGACGCGGATGGCACGGTAGAAGGTTAAGAGCATGTAGCCACGGATTAACCAGCAACTGGANNGTGCCAGAAGGTTGTGGGGCCTATCCGCGACTGAATGTTGGATAGGCGAGGCTTTATACTGGGACGCGGATGGGTGAACTCTTTGCCGGAATTGACCTTGGTGGCACAAAGATTGCGGCTGCACTGGGGACCGCCGGTGGGGAGATCGCGGCTTCGGGCGTAATCGAAACGAGGGGTTCGGAGGGCGCGGCGGCTGCGCTGCGGCGTACGGCGAGTCTTCTGGATAACCTGGCTAGTCAATGCGGGGCGAAGGCGGCGGCCATTGGGATGGGATTGCCTGGCCTCGTGGACATCGCCGGTGGGACGGCGTTATTTCTACCCAATCTTCCCGGACAGTGGAGGGACGTGCCTGTGGCGCGCATCCTGGGAGACGAGGCCGGCAGGCCGGTCTACCTTTTGAACGATGCGCGGATGGCGACGCTGGGAGAGTACACGTTCGGCGCGGGCCGGCGGAATGCGACGCTGCTGATGGTCACGATCGGCACCGGCATCGGAGGTGGGCTGGTGCTCGACGGGGAGCTTTTGCTGGGGCGATTTGGAGCGGCGGGCGAAGTGGGGCACCAAACGATTGTTCCGGATGGTCCGCAGTGCACTTGCGGAAATCGGGGTTGCCTCGAAACTCTGGCGAGTGGTACGGCTCTGGCCGCGGAAGGGCGGGCTCTGGTTGCGAATGGGTTAGCGCCCCAACTGAAAGATATGGTGGGCGATGGAACGGTAACCTCTCAACAAATGGCCGCGGCGGCGGAGGCGGGAGACGCGATGGTGGGCGATGCGATTGAGCGGGCCGCCAGATATCTGGGGATCGGCATCAGCAACGCGATCACGATCAGCGGGGTGGAGCGCGTGGTGCTGACCGGCGGAGTCGCGTCGCTGGGCGAGTTACTTCTGGGGCCGATTCGAGAGGAGATCCCGCGCCGCGTGCGGATGTTCCCAACCGGGAATATCGAGGTTACCTGCTCGACTCTGGGCGAGAACGCAGGCGTGCTGGGCGCGATTGCCTGGGCGGCGCAGAAACACTTACAAGGATAATTCATGTCATCGACTTACACTTACTTGGATATCGCGAAGATGATCGATCACTCGCTGTTGAACCCGTCACTTACCGTGCCGGAACTGGAGGCGGGATGTGAACTGGCCCTTCGCTATGACGCGGCAAGCGTTTGCATTCTCCCGTACTATGCAGCCCGCTGCGCCGACTTACTCAAAGGCAGCACCGTGCAGCCAAGTACCACGATTGGGTTTCCGCACGGTGGCCATCGAACCAGCATCAAGCTGGCCGAAGTGAACCAGGCTTTGGAGGATGGCGCCACCGAACTCGACATGGTGATTAATATCAGCAAGGCGAGGAGCGGCGACTGGGACTATGTGGCGCGCGAGATCCGTGAACTGACCGAGGCGGCGCATGCCGCGAAGGCGAAGATCAAGGTGATTTTCGAGAATGCCTATCACGACGACGCGAGCAAGATTCGTCTTTGCGAAATCTGCGCCGAAATCGGCGTGGACTGGGTGAAGACGTCCACTGGATACGCGGCTTCCGGCGCCACGATGGACGATCTGAAGCTGATGCGGAAGCATTCGCCGGCGGGTATTCAGGTGAAAGCGGCGGGCGGGATTCGGGATCTGGACGCGCTGCTGGCCGTACGCGAGATTGGCGTCACCCGAGCGGGGGCGACGAGAACCGCGACGATGCTGGACGATTGCAGGAAGCGTTTGGGACTTTCCGCGATCGACGCCGGCGAAACCGCGACTGTGGGACAGCCGGCGGGTTACTAGGTAGATTACCCATTTATGATACGACTCGGTCTGGTTAGTGCAATTCTGCCTGAGCTGACTCTTGAGCAGGTTCTGGATACTTGTGCGCGGGAGGGCTATCAGTGCGTGGAACTGATGTGCTGGCCCAAGGGCGCGGCAGACCGGAGATATGCCGGGGTGACTCACGTTGACGTCAACAAGCTGGATGTGGATGCCGTGCTTGAGGCCGCGGCGTCGCGGAAGGTTGAGATCAGCGGTCTGGGTTACTACCCGAATCCGCTGGCGCCTGACGCAGTGGAAGCGGACGCGGCGGTGCAGCATTTGCGCCGGGTGATCGAAGGCGCGCGCAAGCTATCTGTACCGGTGGTGAATACATTCATCGGGCGGGATTGGACGCAGTCCCTGCAGGATAACTGGGGGCGATTTCGCCGCGTGTGGCCCGACGTGGTGCGGTTTGCCGAAGACCAGGGGGTGAAAATCGCGATTGAGAATTGCCCCATGTTGTTCACGCAGGATGAATGGCCCGGTGGAAAGAACATGGCCGTGAGCCCGGCGATCTGGCGGCGCATGTTTGAGGAGATCCCCAGCGCGTCGTTTGGGCTGAACTATGATCCCTCACACATGGTGTGGCAGCAGATGGACGAAATCCGGCCAATACGCGAGTTCAGCTCGCGGCTGTTCCACATGCATGCCAAGGACGCGCGGGTGGACCGGGAATCTTTGAACGACGTGGGGATTCTGGCGACGCCGCTGGAGTTTCATGCGCCTCGCCTGCCCGGCCTGGGCGATGTAGATTGGCCGGCGTTGTTTGCGGAACTGGGCCGCAGCGGTTACCGGGGCGCGGTTTGCGTGGAAGTGGAAGACCGGACCTTTGAGGGCTCGCTGGAAGACCGGGTGCTTTCAATTCGGCAGTCGCGCGCGTTCCTGTCGCAATACTGCGCTTGCTGAACCGCGTTCCGATGAAGACGCTGGTGCTGGTGGCGGGTCACGCGATTCCGCGCCAATTCGACAGGCTGGATATGGACGAAGGCTGGTATCTGAAGCACTTCCAGCAAGGCGAGGGCGGCCTGTATGTGGACCATGTGCGGGCGGGAGTGGAACTGGCGGCGCGATCGACGGAGAGCCTGTTGATTTTTGCCGGGGGCCAGACCGATCCAGTGGCTGGGCCGCGCAGTGAGGGCCAGGGTTACTGGCTGGTGGCTGAGCACTGCGACTGGTTTGGGCAGACGGCGGTGCGCGAGCGGGCGACGACGGAGGAGTTTTCCCTCGATTCCTTTCAGAACGTGCTGTTTGGATTGTGCCGGTTTCGGGAAGTGACCGGTCAGTATCCGGAAGAACTGATCGCGGTGGGCTGGAAGTTCAAAGGCGCGCGGTTCGATCAGCATCGGGAGGCGGCGCGATTTCCGGAGCAGGCGTATCGTTATGTGGGCGTGAACGATCCGCCGGAGTTGGCGCGCAATCTGCCTTTTGAAGCGCAACGGCGGGAGATGTTCCGGCTGGATCCTTATGGAGCGGGGGAAGAACCGGTTTCGAAGCGGCTTGCCCGGAATGGGGAACGCAGGCAGCACGGATACGCCGTCAGTTGTCCGGAGGTCGCGGGCCTGCTGGCTTATGCGGGACCGGATTTGTATGCGGATCCGCTGCCCTGGTCTCAACGACCGTGAGATTGGGTCTCCGCCGGCACCGCTTGACGCCGCCGTTCCATCGCACGAGTTTGCCGCGTAGATACTGTTCGAGGTCCGCCGTGATTTGCTTGCACGTGGCGAGACTGCGTTCGTAATCCACGATCAAGCTCTGGCCCTCTTCGTACAATTCCCATTTTTCCATCAGCTCCGCAGTCCAGAAAACGCTGGCTGAATCCGGCCATTCCCGAGGGATTGTTTTCACCTGCGATCGAATCTCCGTTACCCTTCTCACAGGCGGCCTCGTGTGCTCTTGCGAGCTGTTGCGCTACTCATTTTTTGCTCCGCCGAAAACGTTGTTGCTTTACTACTTGCGTACTGTTCCGTTTCTCAAGGATAGGAAAATAGTAATTAAAAGCACAATCCGTAGGGGTACGTGAAAATTCGACAAATTTTTCACAGCGGAATGGAGAAAATGAATCCATTATTCCCGCGTTATTCGTCGGGCGGAATCATCCCATGGCGTATGGCGTGGCGAATTAAATCGGTGTGATTTCTGAGCCCGAGTTTCTGCATTACGGCGGAACGATGGTTCTCAACAGTTCGCGGGCTGATTTTGAGCCGTTCGGAGATCTCCGAACTGGTTTTGCCCTCCGCGGTGAGTTGGAGTACTTCGCGCTGACGCGGGGACAGGGCGGCATGCGGGTTGGACGGGTGGGCCTTGCACAACTCGATGTAGTTGGCGATGGCGATTTCCGTCACTGGAGGACTGAGAAAGTGGCCGCCGGCCGCCACGTCCCGCACGGCTCGAACGAGGTTGTTTTCCGTGCAGCTCTTCAGCACGAACCCGAAAGCGCCATTCTCCAGCGCCTTGGCCACGAAGGCGGTACTGCCGTACATGGATAGGACCACGATTCGAACCGAGGGGGCGGTCTTGTGAAGAATTTGCAAGACTTCCAGTCCGGCGAGACCCGGCATCACGAGGTCGAGAATCAGGACGTCCGGCTTCAGCAGTTCGGCCTGATGGACGGTGTCGATGCCGTCGGTAGCGACGCCCAGGATGGAAAAGTCCCCCTCAGACTCCAGCAGGGCGCGCAAACCCCGCAGAGTTACCGGGTGATCATCCGCGAGTAGAATCGAGATTGGCATGAGTTGAAGCAGCAGGCTCCGCGGTGGGTGGGTCAGTCAGAGGCAGTTGGGCCGTGATGGTGGCGCCGGCGGTTTTGACAGATTCGACGGTGAAGAGGCCACCGAGGAGCCTGACTCTTTCCCGCATCCCGAAGATTCCGCTGCCTCGGGAGCCCAGAACCTCGGTGGGAACAAACCCGCAACCCCGATCGTCGATCCGTATGTTCAGCGTTTCCGTGGCGGCCCAAACGCTGACATTCACCCGATCGACGCCGGAGTGACGCGCGCAATTGGTGAGCGACTCCTGCACAATGCGGAACGCAGCCGTTTCGACGCGCGAGTCGAAGCGCCGGTCGATTCCGTGATGGTCGAAGGATACCTGGATCGCGGTCCGCTGCGAGTATCTTTCGATGTGGGTGAGAAGGGCGGGGAGCAGGCCCAGGTGGTCCAGTTCGACGGGCCGCAAGTCACAAGACAGATTCCTGACCCGGACGAAAAGGTTATCGACGATGGAGCGTGCTTCGTCGATGCGAGTCTGCATCGGTTCGGACGTCGCCTGGTGGTAGAGGCCGCGGCCCAGAAGTACCTGAAGGCCGGTGAGTTGCTGGCCGATCTCATCATGAAGTTCGCAAGCCAGGCGGCGGCGCTCGGTTTCATGTGCGCGCATCAGTTTTGCCGAGAGGGCCCGCAATCCAATTTCCGACAGCTTGCGGCGGGTG
The DNA here is from genome assembly GCA_003136675.1 of Bryobacterales bacterium. Taxonomy (GTDB): domain Bacteria; phylum Acidobacteriota; class Terriglobia; order Bryobacterales; family Bryobacteraceae; genus Bog-113. Next base: position 539 of record PLFE01000184.1, on the reverse strand, counting down.
ATGTCACGATGCGTGACACAAAGCCTGACGCCTCCGACGGACTTTATGCGGAAAGATACCGAAAGAACATGAACCCGGCTACCGTCCTTGCGCTGGCGCTCCACTTCCACATCCACCCGATGCCCGGGCAAAACCAAGTTACTAAACGCTGCGGCGGCGTCTTGTAACTCAACCGGTACGATCAACTCGTGGAGCGTTCGGTCACGGCACTCCTCTTGTGTGTAGCCAAAAAGGCGAGTAAACTCCGGGTTCACCTGGACGATCAGGTTATCTGCGCCGATCAGCGCCACGGACTGCGGGGTTTGCTCCAGAAGCTCGTCGAGTAAGTCGCTTCGCTCCTGTAAGTCGTTCAAGGTTGGATTTATCAAACTGCCACTACGCTTTTCGGGCCAACTTTACTGGCCAGTTATCTTGTCATAATCTGGTTGGATTTGCAATTGCAATTTTTATTCCACCATTTTAAGAATCAAAAAGGCGCAGTCTTGGTGTGGGAACTGGTTTGGGATGTGCGAACTGGGCTGATTTACGCCAAATTTGCA
>PLFE01000123.1 GCA_003136675.1 Bryobacterales bacterium | reverse complement strand
ACCCGCCGGTTCCCTTCGTCATAAGCATAGTTCTCGGCAAACGTCCCCGTCGTATACCCAGTCAGCCGGTTCTCAACGTCATAACTCAGCGTCGCATTATTCAAAGTAGTCACGTTTCCGTCTAGATCATAAGTCGATCCATTCAGCCAGTTCTTGGTCCGCTCGTCGCCGATTCCCCTGTTAGTCGCTTCAACAAATCATAAGAGTAGGACACCGTACTACCCGTCCGCGCATCTTGCATCTGGGTAATCTGTCCGTTATTCGCCGCCGCGCTAAACGAATACCGTGCGAAGAAGTAAGTCGCCGCCCCAGGCGAGCCACTACGCAACGGATACCCACTACTCGCCTGCGCGCTCGTATCAATCTCCGTCAACTGATTCAAGCTGTTGTACTGCCAAGCCGCAACGTGTCTCCAAGCGGCCCACGACTGTTACCCACGGGGAGGCAAACGAGTAAACACCCTCGTTATTCAAACCTAATATTGTCGATCTCCCACTGGCGCGTGACGGGCCGTCGCATTACATCAAACAGCAAGTCGGCGGAAAAGTCCGGCAATCCCAAGTTACAGTCCGCGCCAGCGCGCAGTTGAACCCTGCTAGAGCCCGCTCCCCCTAACGCGTCGAGGCACCTCCCATCCGAGTTGTAGAAAGACATTCCAAGGCCCCTCCATTTCTTCAGATACTCACCAAATCCCGGCGACGCCCGCCAGCGCGAAGAGAGGAGATCCTGCGAAAGCCTCGAAGACTCTGCGGCCTTCAGGTAAGCGACCACGGCCAGCCACGCCCCATGCACGCTGGCGTCGAATTGACCGCTGCACGTGACGCTGAGGAGGCCCGCCGAACCGTCCGAGAGCACCCTGAAGTGAACTCTCCAGACCGCGCCGATATCGGAACACGTCCGAATCCGAAAGTACCTTTTGAGTGGCTCGCCGTAGTAGAACAAGTAAGATTTCTCCCGCACGAGAAGCTCCACAGCCCCCGCAGCATGCCCTCCCTGGCCCTCGTGGTCGGAAACGAGCACGCCGGCCATCTCGCCCCCCGCGCAAAACCCACAGCCTACGCCGGCCCAGGCGAGAATAAGGACTACCCGCAGACCCGCGCTACCGAAAGCAGTCCATGATGTTAAGAACATTCTGCCCATAGTTATTGCCGAATCCCCCCGCCGAATTCGGCGAAGTGTGGTAGTCAGGCGACTCGCCGCTGAGCCAACGATTGATTTGCCCTTGGGCACCAGTATTGACCGAAGCAGCCACCATCCACAAAAGGTCGCTCTCGGAAACGCCCGTCGTGCCGCCGATTATTGTGGTTTCGTTGTTGTCTAGGAAATTTACGAGCCAACTGGCAGCCGTAGCCAAGTTATTCGCTCCTGCGGCTGTGATCGTGGGGCTCGGAATTGTGATCTGAAACACCCCGACGCCCACACCGCCGCCGTCCTTCTCATTCTTATCCTGAAATCCCGTTTCCTGAATGCCAATCGCCGCCAGCAGCGTCCATGATATGTTGTTATACGTCTCGACGGTGGTCCCACTCGTAGCCGCCTCTAGCGTACTTTCCGCACCCCAAGCGGAAACCAGCGCCAAGAGCCTATCGACGTTGTTCCAGAAACTGTCCGGGCCAGGCATCGCGCCGATGAGCCCCTGCTGGCAATCCTTGCTAAGGTCTCCCCACGATATCGAGAGCGGGCCAGTCATCCCACCACCGCCAACCGACCCTGGCTGTTGATAGTAGATCATCCAGTAGTCGCAGTCCGTCGTCTCCTCGTATTCACCAGTGCCGACGGTACAGGGCNNCCATACCCCGTCGAATAATACCGATTCATCGCATACTCAAACCCCGTACTTGAATCCTTCCAATACGTCGCGAAATCATCCCCCTCTCCAGCCTGCGTCCCAATATCCGTCCCATACGCATAACTCGGTTTCGCCGACCCCAACCGGTCCTTGATCACATCCGAATCCCCAATCGCATACCCCGACGACGTCCCCAGCAGCATCCCCCCAAAGTAAATCCGATTCGACACCGTACGAAAAGTCATCCACGGAGAACTCTGCAAAACATTCACCTGCACCACCGTCAACAGCTTCCCGCTCGGCCCATACAAATACACATTATCCGCACCCGACGTGTTCCACTTCTCCACCCGCCGGTTCCCCTCATCATACGCGTAACTCTCCACAAACGTACCCGTCGTATAACTCGCCAACCGGTTCTCCATGTTTGCCGACACGGACCCGAATGATTGGCAGGCGACACAGACAGCCTGTAACTCCGGCACATACTCGCTGGCGGGATCTTCACCTCTTCCGCACAATATTCGCCTCCGGCGACCAGCCAAATCGGTTGACCAGGTTCTGCCCATCCCTTGGAACTCCCGAGCTGTCGACCCTGATCGTGCAACTCGGCGGCTTCGCACCTCTGCCATGCTGAAAGAACGGGGAAGCGCACCCGCGTGACGTCACCCACGGGAACTATTTACTTCGAGACCCTCCAACCAGCGTTGCCGATCTGGCTATCGAAGGATCCATCCACCCAATTGGTCCGCGACCCGTCAGATTATGGTGGGTGCCCTTGATCTTGAACCGTCTGCCCGTTTCAACGTCGACGGCCACAAGAGAGCCATTGAAAAATAGTGAGTCGGGTTGCGCCGCAAGTAAATATTTGGCGTCTGGTGACCAGGCCATCGAAACCTGCCCTACCGAGGGCCCAAGATTCCTCCGCCGTTCCAAGCTACCGCTGTCAATCAGGACGATTCTGTCGCCCCTCGTGGCCAGACTGATCCATCGTCCATCTGGCGACCACCCGGCCCTGTACATCCAGTTGATATCCGCCCAATAGAGATGGCCCGGGCCTGGCCCACCCCCGGTCATGCTCTCCCCGAATCCGCCTATTACCCGAACGGCCCCGCCTTTTACGTCGGCGAGTTCCAACTTACCGTCCTTATACTTAGCAATACGCTTCCCATCGGGAGATACCGCTCCTCCGCCTCCTCCGCAGTGCGGTAATGGCCCGGCCAGAATGGTTCGCACCGTTCCGGCTCGCGGATCGATCTCGAACGTTCCGCACCCCCCCTCGCCGCTAAACCTGAAACGAAAACATGTCCAGACTCTCTTACGACCGTGAGGCTCCATATCGAGCTTACTTCCGAGCTGCCTGGAATGATCTCCTGGCGCAGAGGATTGAATTCGACTTTTATAATCCCCCGTGCAGTCAGGGCACAAACCGCCTTCCCTTCAGCGCCGAATACGCTGATAGTTCTGTTACGCAGCGATTCAGGAAGCGGCACGATCAATCTCGGCCCGCGAATCGGAAAAAGAGCGAATTCCGGCGTTGGAGGATCTGGATTTAGATCTGCCGCCAGCCAGGCTGGATAGTCGGCAGCCCTGACCGGCGCTCCGAGCCAGAGTCCGATCAAGCCGCCGATCAAGAACCAATGCAATACGATCCGCGCAGCGAGTGGCATAACTTTAAAGGAAAGGCACAATAAGCCCCCAACCCGGAGCGATGCCGACCGGCGTCCAATTCACGTTTGTCAGCTTTATGCCCGGCGCACTCTTGTAGACCATTACGTCGGGCCCGGACGCTGGCATTTGCGCATTCGACGGGTCTGGAAAGACGGCAGCGAGCAGTCCGGTGATTAAACAGGCTTGCAGCCATCGTGCTTTGTGCCTTGAACACGGGCGCATTCTCTGAGTCTATCTCCGATCGTAGATAACCGACGGAACTTGGCGAGTTCCAACAGTTGAACGTTGTGACGTATTATCGTCCACCGGTATCCAAGGGTTAGCAATACCTGGCGGAGATGGACACCGACTGCGGATTCATTTTAGTGAACAGATAACGGATCGCCGGTCGCGTGCTCACGAATCTGATACTTCAGAAAATCATGCACAGCGGTCCTTGCAGACCGGTCTCTCGTGTCGATGACGACACGCGCGCCATCGGGCGTTTCTTCATACGTGTATCTGATCCGCGACTTCCTCTCGCGCATGATCGGCACGCCCGGCGGCACTTCCGCATGAGTGGCAATCGGGCCAGTAAAGACACCGTCAGAAAACTCCTGGGAAATGCTTCTCAGATGGTCGCGGATCTGTTTGAGTGAGTCTTCATCGGCGCTCTGTTTTACGTGGACCTCGATACTGCCTCCGGTTTTGGTCAGGTGAAAGTGATGGCTGACCCTGTCCTGGTCGAAGCCCATCGCCGCATCGCCCCGCTTTTTCATTTCGGCGTCTGTGCTCATCTGTTTCATATGCTCTTCATGTGACATCGCTGGCGGCATGGACGGGTGGTCCTGCCCGGGCGCAAGGGCGACAAAGGCTGTCGTCGAAAAGATGGCAAGCATCGCGAGGGAACTGTTCATGGGCCGTCGTCTCTGTTTGTGAGGCATGTTTCGAGCGTAGACCCTGTAACGATTCCAAGGTCAAGGACTATTTTGATTAGCTGCGACAGCCTTTTGTGCTCAGGCGCGTCTAAAGGTGCAGAATGGAAAATCAGCGGTTGCGGATAGGCGAGCTTGCAGAACGTTCTGGCGTGAGTGCAGACACGGTCCGGTACTACGAGAGGATTGGGCTCATGCCCAAGGCCGCGCGTACGCCCGCCGGCTACCGTGAATACAGTGAATCCGCGATTGATCGAGTGCGCCTGGTTCAGAATGCCTTGCGGTTTGGGTTTTCGCTCAAACAGGTGACGGCGTTTCTTGGCGTTCGGCGCGCGGGCGGCGCGCCTTGCAAGAACGTACGCGCAGCGGGGGCCCTGATCCTTGAGGCCATCGAACGCCAGATTGCCGAACTTACGGTGTCTCGCGAGTCGGTCAAGAAGACCCTGAAACTGTGGGACTGGCAGCTTTCGCAAACGCCGGAAGGAAGACCAGCTCTTCTGCTCGAAGCTCTGCCTGCCGGCAAAGGGCAATCTCCGGTCGGCCGCCGTAGCCTTGTTGGCAGGAGATCGGGACAACCGACCGAGAGTCGGAGCCCGGATCGCGAGCATTGACCGATCAGATCTCTCGCTGCGGAATTCGATGTATAAATCCCGCCTCTCTTCACGACGCCGCTTGCAGCCAACCAAACACCTGGCTGAGCCGCCCGTTTCCCTCCGGACCTGAGCACCTTATGGAACATGCGGTTGCGCTGATGCCGGTGAACCTGATTCGGGATGAACAGGCAGCAGCCAATACCGACGGCCCATCGATCCGGGGCTGTGCTTCGAAGCGGGCAAGCGTGCTGGCATTGAACTCCGCGTCCATCCGCACTTGTTTCGACATGCCCGCGCGGCCCACATGCTTGATGCCGGCCAACGTGTGGGTGACAAACATAAAAAGCAGCAGCGTAGCGGAGCTGCGAGCCAAGCTACGGGCGCTCTTTTCTGTGTTGTCGGGTGATATCGTCTTCAAACGACTGCCACGGGCATTTTCCGCCAGCATGGGTGAAGTAAGGCTAGGCCGGCCCGCGTTCCGTTAAGCCAATTTTGCGTCGCGCCGTTCCGCAAGCATCGAAGAAAATCTTGCTAACCGGGCCGCGTCTTCCATCGTCAATCTATCGTATAGTCAAACTATGGAAATGGGGAAACGATCCGAGATCCCGCCCGGCACCCTCTACATGCTGATCCTCAAATCGCTTGCCAGGCTGGGGTCGATGCATGGCTACGGGATTGCGCACCACGTCCAGCAGATTTCAGACGATGTGCTTCAGGTTGAGGAAGGCTCTCTCTACCCCGCGCTGCAGCGCATGCTCATTAAGGGTTGGGTGGTCGCCGAGTGGAAGCAATCCGAGAATAACCGGCGAGCGCGCTACTACCGCCTGACGCCGGGAGGCCGTAAGCAACTGGCCCACGAGATTCGGGAATTCCAACGCGTGATGGCGGCGATCGTTCGGGTGATCCAGCCCGCCTGAAACCACCCATGCGAGAACTTTGGCACAGACTACGCTTCCTGCTTCACCGGGGCCAGTTCGAGCGGGACCTGGACGAAGAGATGCGCCATCATCTCGCGCTGAAGGCCGCGGAAGAAGGCAGCCCGGATGCCGCCCGCCGCCAGTTTGGAAATGTCGTTTTACTCAAGGAGGATAGCCGCGCTATGTGGACCTGGAACTTCGCCGAGCAATTCGTGCAGGACATTCGCTACGCCCTTCGGACCATGGCCGTGAACCGGCTGTTTGCCGCAATGGCGGTTCTTTCGCTCGCGCTGGGCATCGGCGCCAACACCGCCATCTATAGCTTTATGGACGCGGTGATGCTACGCGCCCTGCCGGTGTCGCATCCCGAGGAACTCGTGGTCTTCAAGTGGACGGCGAAAGGCCGGACGACGGTGGTCCACAGCCTGCACGGCAGTAACTCCGAGGATGACAGCGGGAACTCCACCAGCCCCAACTATCCCTTCGCCGCCTTCGTGTCCCTTGGTGCCAGGAACGACAAACTCACCACGCTGTTCGCCTACGCCAACGCCTGGGGCCTCAACCTCACCGCCGGAGGGCAGGCGGAAGTGGCCGGCGGCCTGTACGTATCCGGTGGATTCTTCACCGGGTTGGGCGTGCCACCCGCCGCGGGACGTTTGATTTCCGCCGAGGATGACCGCACCGGCGCGGCCCCGGTGGTCGTGATCGCGTATCCGTACTGGCAAACGCGCTTCGCGGGCAAGGCCGATGCCATCGGGAAGACCATGTTGGTGAACAATATGCCCGTCACGATCGTGGGCGTCACGGCGCCCGGCTTTTTCGGGGTGGACCCGGGAAGCAATCCTCCGGTGTTCATCCCCTTGCACGCCGCGCCGTCATTATCCCGGCACCCGGCCGAAGAGGAGCGAAGCGACTTCTTCGACAAGAACTTCTATTGGGTGGAGATGATGGGCCGCCTGCGGCCCGGCGTCTCCATCGAGCAAGCCCAGGCCCAGATGGCCGCGCGGTTTCATTCCTTTGCCGCCGGCACCGCCGCCAACAAGCAAGAAACGGCGAACCTGCCGGCGCTCCGGTTGGAGGAAGGCGGCTCCGGCATCGATTCGCTCCGGCGGGAATATTCCAAACCGCTGTTCGTGCTCATGGCCATGGTCGGCCTGATCCTCGCCATTGCGTGCGCCAACATTGCCAATCTGCTGCTGGCGCGCGCCACCGCCCGCAGACACGAGATCGCGCTGCGTCTCAGCTTGGGCGCCGGTCGTTGGCGAATCGTCAGGCAATTGCTGACCGAGAGCCTGCTGCTGTCCGTTCTGGGCGGATTGCTCGGGCTGCTGGTGGCCTATTGGAGCATCCAGTCCATCACGTGGCTGATCGCCAACGGACGCGATGATTTCACGCTCCGCGCGGTTCTGAATCTGCCGGTCCTGGGCTTCACGCTGGCGCTGGCCCTGCTGACGGGCCTGGTCTTTGGGCTGGTGCCTGCCATTCAAGCTACCAAGGTGGATCTTACCCCCGCGCTGAAGGAAACTCGCGCCAGCGCGCCGCATGGAAAGCTCTCGCGCTTTGGAATCTGCGTGGGCGCCAGCCAGTTTCTGGTAGTCGGACAGGTAGCCGTCTCTCTATTGCTGGTGGTCGGGGCCGGCCTTTTTGTGCGCACGGTTTCCAACCTGCATTCGGTGCAGTTGGGCTTCAATCAGGAGAACATCCTGATCTTCAGCGTGAACGCCCGGCAAGCCGGATACAAGGACGCCGCGCTGGCGAGCCTGTACGGTAATTTGCTCGACCGCTTCCGCAAGATTCCCGGCGTTCGTAGCGGAGGCCTGTCGGACCTTCCGCTGGTGAGCTACTACTGGAACGGAACAGGCCTCAGGATTCCGGGGACTTCGCTAGGCGCCAAGGAGCTGAATACCTGCTTACTCACCGTCGATCCCTCCTTCCTCTCGACCATGCAGATCCCCATCATACTGGGGCGCGGCATTGAGGAACGCGATTTGGCATCGCCTCGCGTCGCGGTGGTCAACCAGGTATTTGCCGATAAATTTTTCGCGAATCAGAGTCCGGTGGGCCGCGCCATTGGCATCGGCGACCCTAAGGACGCCGCCGACATCGTGATCGTCGGGGTGGTTCGGGCAGCCCACTACAATTCGGTGCAGGAGAAAGAGACTCCGCCCGTCGCGTACGTTCCTTACACCCAGAGCGTTGCCGGTTTGAACCAGGTATTCTTCGAACTCCGCACCTCCGGCGATCCGCTCGCGCTCGCCGGCTCGGTCCGCCGGATTGTGGGGCGAACCAGCCCAGGCGTACCCATCACCGACGTCAACACGCAATCGCACCAGATCGATCAGACCATCGGGCAGCAGCGCACATTCGCCAGTCTGTGTACGTGTTTCGCGGTTCTGGCCCTGCTGATTGCGTGCGTGGGGCTCTACGGCACCATGGCCTACGCGGTGGCCCGGCGCACCGGCGAAATCGGCATCCGAATGGCGCTGGGCGCCGCGCGGAGAAACATCATATGGATGGTAATGCGCGAAGTTGTGGCTCTGGCCGTGGTGGGCGTGGCCATCGGTCTCGCAGTTGCGTTGGAAACCACCCGCTTCCTGGAATCTTTCCTATTTGGCACTAAGCCCAATGACCCACTTGCCATTTCAATTTCCCTCGTGATCCTGACGTGCGCCTGTATGGCGGCAGGCTACGTGCCCGCCTGGCGCGCCTCACAGACCAGCCCGATGAGCGCGTTGCGGAACGAGTGACGCCGTGTGGTCGTCGGCTGAGCTCATCCGTACTGCGCTCCGGAGGCGGGCCGCTTATGCGACGCATATTCGCGAACACGTCGCAGGGTCTGCCCACGGTTGGAGATCTTGAAATGGGGTTGCGACCTTGAGGTGGACGTCTGGTGGAGTTGTTCACGTCAATTCGGATTCTTCTGCGTTATGGCGACTTATCGTTAGGTAACAAATTCTAGGAGCGCTGCGG
>PLFE01000195.1 GCA_003136675.1 Bryobacterales bacterium | reverse complement strand
ATGTGCGCGGTAGGTTGCCGTCTCCTGAGTTGAGCACCGATGCGTTGCATCGAGGCGGCGAGTTGTTCTATCACTGCGTCCTCGAACGTTCTTTTGCCGATCGCGTCAGCCAGCATTGAAGTCACCAGCGCGTTGAGGCTTGCGCCCTCGCGCCTGGCACGTTTGGTTAGCGNNCGACGCACCCTTTGCGGGCTAGGGAGCGACTCCGGCTCCTCGGGCTCCGGGACGGAATGTCCCGATTCAATACAGGCCTCGATCCAAGCGGCGCTAATCAGGAATCTTCAAATCCTTACTCTAGTGCCAGGAGGTACGGGTTTTGCAGACTCCTCCAACTCAGAGCTCTTGCTCTGAGCTGGTTGAATTTTCGCGGCTTGCGGCTTTGAGGGCCATGTCGGCTTCAAAAGCGCGGTTTATTTCCTCGAAGGGTCCGAGGACGGACGCTAATTCGGCTTCGGAGAGAGGTTCTTCGTTTTCGTCGTAGTCGTAGTCCTGGTCTTCGGGGTCCTCGTCCCTTGTGCAACGTTGTGCAGGATTGTGCATGGGTGCACAAGGCGCTGACCCGGCATCAAGACCTTCATTTTGTTCAACTTCGGGTTCGACGTCCGCATGCGAATGTGCAGGGTTGTGCATGATTTCCGAGCCCAGGGAGGCGGCTCCCATGGCAGCTTCCATTGCGGCTTCCCGTTCCGCGATTTTGCGGGGGAGAGGAGGTTCGGCGGATGCGGGTTTGGAGATTTTGTCGAGCACGGCGAGGGCGGCCCGGAGGCGGACGGATGGCGCGGCTGCTCCGTCTGTCATCACGTGATGCAGGGTTTTGACGGCGAGTTCGCCGAGAGTCTGCATTTGATCCCGCCAGTATTGGGCTTGTTCCCATTGGGCGGTTTGCCAGGCGTGCCGGAAGGCCGGCGAGCCTGCGCGGCGCCAGTTGGCGACGGTATTGCGATGGACCCCGACGGCTTCGGCGGCCGCGGCGACTGTGCTGCCTTGAGCAAGGAGCGTCAGCACTCTTTGTTGCTGCGTTGTAAAAGCGAATTCAGACATGGATGTAGCGGGCGGATGTGTTGCCCGGTTTCAGTTTATGGGCGGTGGAGGGTTGTTGGGCCTGGATTTGTGGGAAGGGTGTTGCAGGGAAAGGAGATTGAGTAATTTTTCGATGGTGACTCAACTACACGGCCCCTGCGGGGCCGTCACCGGGACGGGTGAAAAGGCGCCTCAGTACGCGAAAGACCGTTGAGGGATTTTTCTTGCGCGATTGCTGGAGGGTAAACAATCAAGTTGGCCCTCCTCAACTCGTGGCGCAAGCAAGGACGCTCGCAGCTAAACTCTTCACGGAGTTCTGCCGATCAAACACGCGGAGCATCCATGACTGAACTTCTCGCCCGTCCGAAAGCACCGTGGGCGCTGCGCCTGGTACCGCCTTTCCCGGCGATCGCCCACCGTATTCTTGCCCTCGTGGGACAAGAGGACGTCAACTTTCGCGAGCTTGGCGCTCTCGTCCGGACGGACCCTTCCTTCTCGGCTGATTTGCTGCGCTTTACCAACTCCGCGATGTTTGGCACGCGGCGCAAGGTATCCAGCCTGGCTGATGCAATCGCGATGGTGGGCACGAGTCACCTGAAGGCCATGGCGACCATGGTGGCGATGAATCGGATGGTGCGCTCGTCGGTGCGGGTCGCGGCGCTCCGCAAAGTCTGGCTGCACAGCCTGGTGACGGCGATCATTGCCGAAGAAGCCGCGCGGGGCACGGGATGCGATCGAGAGGCTGCCTACACGGTTGGTCTTCTGCACAACCTGGGCACCCTGGGGATGATGTCGGCCTACCCCGACGAATACTCGCGCATGCTCGAAGTGTCCGACGACTTCGGATTCGATCTGCTGCGAACCGAACGAGACCTGTTCGAGATCGACCACTGCGCGGCGGGTGCGTATCTGGCTCAGGATTGGGACTTCCCGGACGAACTGGCGGCGGCCATCGCAAACCATCACGATCCGCCGGTTCCGGGAGAAATGAGCCTGGACAATGTGATCAAGGTGAGCTGGCGACTGGCCGATGTGCTTGGCTATGCGGCATTCTCTCCGGACAAGGTTTGGACCTGGGAAGAGCTCATCGGATGCCTCAATGTCGCAAAATCTTCGTGGCTTCGCTCGACACCAGAGGCCGCAAAGGCGAAGGTCGACGCCCTTCTGGACAACGTACTGGGCTGACAACGCGCTTGACTGAATATTTGGGCGAGTTCGAATTCGCGTAGAATCGTTGCTATGGTTCGCTTGGTGGCGCTGATCCTGCTGGCCGCGGGAAGCCTGGCAGCGCAGGCAATCGACGGGACCGCGCTGTTGATTCGCATCCGGCAACATGTGCGGGAGAGCATCGTCGACGTACCGAATTACACATGCCTCGAAACGATGGACCGCACCACCACGGGACCGAAGGGACACGAGGAATTCCGCGAGCGCCTGCGCGTGGAGGTGTTAGTGGCCGATCACAAGGAGTTATTTGCGTGGCCGGGCTCGACCGATTTTGCCGACGCCGATTTTGGCAACAGCATGGTGGATTGGATCGACGCGGGGGCCATCGGCACCGGCAACTTCTGGACCGACCTTCACAATGTTTTTGTCGCCTCCGGGACCAGTGTGAGCTACGCGGGCCTGGCAGGCGTGGACAAATCTCTTTATCGGTTCGACTTCCACGTGCCTTCGTTGAGCAGCCGGTACATCTTGAGCATTGCGGGGAAAACGGCGACGACGGCTTACTCCGGCTCGTTCTGGGTAGACAGGAATTCTCTGGATCTGGTGCGCCTCGATACGCGCGCAGAGGACATTCCGCCGGATCTGGATTGCCGCGAAGAGAGCACGTCCGCGACATACGGCCGGGTGAGCCTGGGCGGCAAGGAGCGCCTGCTGGCGTCCGCATCGGAGCTGGAAATCGTCGACCGCAACAGTTATCGAAGCCACAACGCGGTGGTGTTCACGGGGTGCAGGCACTATGGCGCCGTCTCGTCTCTCTCGTTTGACGACCGGCCCGCGTCTTCGACAACACGCGAGGGTGCGCGGAAGGAGCTGAAATTGCCGGCGGACGTCACGCTGGCGCTGAAGATGGATGGCCCGATCACGATGGAGGAATCCGCGGCAGGCGATGAGATCGTGGCAGTGCTGGATAAGCCGGTGAAATCGGGAGACATCCTGCTGGCCAAAGGTACGCGCGTGTTGGGACGCATCCGGCGGCTGGAGCGGTATTCGAGAGCGCGGCAGTTTGGCAGCCCCGGCGCGATGACGATGGTGGCTCTTGAGTTCTACGCGGTCGATTCGCGGGAAGGCCTGATCCGGTTCAAGGCACGGCTAACGGGGCCAGTAGCCATGGCTACTGAGAGAATCAGCAGGTTGAGGGGACCCGAATTCACCACTGGCGAAGAAGGCCTGGACATTGTGGACGATGGGGCAAGCAGTGGAGTGGGGCGCTTCCGGGTTCCCGGGAAGAACCTGCGCCTGGCTCGCGGGTTCCGCACTCTCTGGAAGACGGAGTAGACCCAGCCCGGCGATGAAAAAGGCCTCTCTGATTACAGGTGGATCATGCCTGGGGAATCCCGGACCGGGGGTTGGGCGGCGATTCAGGGGCTGCTGGCGTTCAAGGAGCCGTGCGAAGTGGAAATCACGACGGACTCCGATTACGTTCTGCGAGGGATCACGCAATGGGTGGTGCGGTGGAAACGCCGCCATTGGTGGAAGAAGAACCACCGGTTCGGAACGCCGATCTTTGGATGGAGCTGGTGGGGATACACAAAACAAACTGGATCTGGACCAAGGGCCACGCCGCACATGAGGACCGCACATGAGGACAAGACCCGCTGCGATTGGCTGGCGCAGAAAGCCGCGCGGACGCAAACGAGTTCCTGGGCTGACGGCAGAGCGCACGCGCAGCTTCGGATGGGCCTGAGCAGGGACCACGTTCCTCCGCAGCCACAGGCGAGCCTCTTCGAGGCTTTCGATTCCGGAGCGGAGGAGGAAGATGCGGACGGCGACCCTGGGTAACCGTGGCGGCTGCACCCGGCAGATGTACAATCCCACTGGAGCGTGTTATGAAGCGAATCATTGTTCCGGCGGGTAAATGGAGCGTTTGCAGGAGGGCCATGGCGACCCTTTTGCTGTGCGCCGCGGCGCAGACGGTTTTGCCGGCACAGAGGTTCACCACCTTGGCGAGTTTTGAACAATCCGACGGTGTGGAACCTGGCTCTCTCGTCCAAGGCCTGGACGGCAACTTGTATGGGACGGCCACGGCTGGCGGGAGCGATTCCTCGCAATGTCCGTCATCCTCGGGCTGTGGCACGGTGTTCAAGGTCTCCACATCGGGCGAGTTGACGTTGCTGTTTAGCTTTGACGGGATCAAGAGCTATTATCCGGCCGGTGGGCTCGCGCAGGCGGCAAGCGGAGATTTATTCGGGCTGACCAGCAGCGGCGGGTACAGAAATTGCATCAACGGATGTGGAACAATCTTCAAGATCACGCCAGAAGGCGACCTGACAACCGTTCACAGTTTCTCCGACTCCGAGGGCCACAGCGCCAGTAGTACGTTGGTTCTCAGCTCCGACGGGAACTTTTATGGGACAACCACAGAAGGCGGGGCATATGGCGGCGGTACGTTCTTCCAGGTCACCACTGGCGGCGCTCTGACCACGCTCCAAAATTTCACCGCGAACGGGAACGGTCAGACTCATAATTATTCAATTAAACTGCAAGGTCCAGACGGGGATTTCTATGGAACCAGCGTGCTTGACGGAACCTACGGCCTCGGCACGATTTTCAAAATCACGCCCGCGGGCGCGCTGACGACGTTGTGCAATTTCGACGGCACGAACGGGGCTTACCCAGACAGTCTAGTCCTGGGCCCCGACGGTAGCCTCTATGGCACGGCTACTGGCGGGCTCGATGGGACTCCCGACGGCTCAGTGTTCCGGATGACTCCGCAGGGGGAGCTCACGACTTTGCAAACCTTCGATGGCACGAATGGTCTCTACCCGACGGTCCTCGGTAATGGCAGCGATGGAAACTTTTATGGGACAACGACCGAGGGCGGTGCGTACGGCGAGGGCACTATCTTCCGAATCACGCCCACAGGTGCGCTGACCACGCTGTTCAACTTTCCTTCGTTTGGTGTAGGCTATGGCGGGGTGGTTCAAGCCACGAACGGGACGTTCTATGGAGCGTCGGACTCCGGCGGAGCCGACAACGACGGAACAATCTTCAGCCTGTCCGTGGGGCTTGGGCCGTTCGTTGAAATGCAGCCGGCCACGGGCGTAGCGGGCGGCGTCATCCAAATTCTGGGCACGGATCTGACCGGTTCGACGAGCGTCACCTTCAATGGCGTTGCGGCGGCGTTTTCGGTAGTTTCAAAATCCTTGATTACGGCGAGAGTTCCCGCCGGCGCGGGCAGCGGATTCTTGCGGGTAGTCACCCCCAACGGAACACTTTCGAGCAACGTGCCCTTTCGCGAAATATGAGCTTCGGAACCCGCGTCCGGCAGATGGCCGCGCGCGGCCTCGGTTCCCGGCGCTGGTGAATCGCGTCTTGATCAGCTCATCGGGCGTGCAGTACCAGACATGTTCCGCGTCAAGGGCGAACACGGAGACAGTGCTGCAAGACGGGAGAGAGCCGCCGCAGGCCACAGCCCTCTCGCCTCACAGGACGCCAGTCCCGCCCGCCGTCGGATGTTTCCTGAAGTGTGCGCATGGATGTGACTGCTGCGCCGAGTCCCGCTGGAAGCATGGAAAGGAGAGTCGCCAGGTCGCCATTTTGGCCCGCCCTGCCGGCCCGTTGCCAGGTGCGACCCCTGTTATCTGTCGGGAAGAAACCGCCATCCCGATAAGCTGCCCACCCCTGGGCCCCCCGCCACGTCGATGTCGCCAGCCCGCCCTCTTCCGGAACAAGCCCGGGCGACGCCTGCCAATGCGAACCGGAATCGTGGGACCAGAAGGCGGCGCTGTCGGTTAGGATCGCGGCATCCGTTTCCGAAAAAAAGTGAAGGTCTTCCACGATGAACCCTTCCAGCCGAGCGTTTAGTTTTTCCCAGTTGGAGCCAGGGCCCGCGCTGCGATAGATCACCGGCCAAGCCACCCTCGGATGCTCAAGATCCGTATCGTTTCTGGCGTAGGAGGGGGCAGCCGCGCTGGAGGGCCTGTACTCCGCCCCGAACGCATAGCATGGCCCACTCTTCTCCGGTAGGCACGAAAGCCCGTGAAGCTCAATATCCATGCCGTTCGCTCGCGGCGAGGGAAAAACCAGGGTCCAGGTAGTGCCGCCGTCCTGGGTTGCACAGGCGCGAGCGCTGCCGGCGAGCAAGCCAGCTTTGGGGGTCCCCATTATGAATGCTACCGGAGTCCTCGCCTCCGGAAGATTCCCCCCGGTTCACGAGGCCCCGCCGTCGTCGCTGCGATAGAGGCGCTCGTTCGCGATCAGGAACCCATGTGCGGCATCCGCAAACTGGAGGAAGTGTATCTCGCTCGACGGCGTCTTCCAGAGAACTTGGCCACCACCAAGGGTCTGATCCCCGGTGTCCCCGGCCCAACGGTTCCCTGCAAGCGTGGCGACGAAGAACGCGTGGCCAACGACGAGTAGGGCCAGGCGGAGAATGCTTCCTGGAGCGCCTGTGAGTCCCTGAGTGAGGGAGTCACAAGGGACGGGCTGGTTTTACATTTCGTTCCTCTTAGTCCTTCCAGCGTTGTTGCTTGTATTCCCGGCCTCTGTCCTCATCGCACTCTACGGAGATGTCCGCCGTATCCCCGAGTTTTCGCAAACCAAATGGTCCGGCTTAGTCTATTACTTTTACCGCAGCCGGATGAGGCAATAGGCTCTAGCTGCAAAGTCATCCCTTTCGCTTAACTTCGGAACCCGCGCCCTGCGGATGTATAGTTTTGCAAGGAGGACGACATACAAATGAAGGATTGTTTTCGCATGGTGGCCTGCATGGTCACGGGCATTACCCTAACCGCCATCGCAGTTCGGGCAGGTGAACGTCCCATCGATCTCGCGAGCCTTGCCAATGAGCCCTGGACGTTTCAGGGCCCGAACGATTTCCTGATCATCAACGGGAGCACTTTTCCAACGGGCGTGCGAAACTTCGGGGGAATCCCGTTTGTGATTCCAGCCAGCCCCAATAATTACTGGGCTGGCGGCGCCGCGGCAGACTTTGGACCGGGGACGGTCAGCCTCACCATTCCGGTGGGCGTTTTTGGCGTGACGTCCGTCTTTACGGTGATGAACTCCATGTGGGGTTGGGCGGGTCCGGACGCTTATCTGTTTCTCACTTTTCACGGTAGCGCCGGCGCGACTGAAACAGTTCCGCTGGTGGGAAACGTGAATGTGCGCGATTACAACCAGGACGGAAATACGAACTCGATCAACAACACTTCCACGATTGAGGTCTGGGATAACGGGCTGGGTCAACGATTGGACCGGCAGGAGTACATCCTACCGGAAGCCTTCCTGGGCCAGACGCTCACAAGCATCACTTTGACCGATACAGGGAACGAGGGTAACGGCACGAACGGTAGCCGTGCGGTTTTGGCCGCCCTCACCGTTAGTACATGCAGTGCCGTTCCCACGGAGAATATTACGACCACGAGCGGCGAGATTGTTTACGAGCCGAGTGTGAAACTGTACGCGCAAGATATCTCTTTGACCAATACGGGATCGGCTGCCGTGAATGGTCCTCTGTTTTTTATTCTGGAAGATCTGCCGTCCGGCGTCGGTCTCGGGAGCAAATCGGGGAACACGGCATGTCTGTCCCCTCTGGGCAGCGGCTATGTTACGCCGCTTCCAGCGGGGTCTTTGCTGGCGCCCAATACTTCCCTGCACTTTCGCTTGTTGTTCAGCGATCCCTCGGGCGCCGCGATCACCTATACGCCGCTTTTGGCCGGCAGCGACGGCGCGACCCCTTAGCGTTATTGGGATTTGAAGAGCCAGGTGTCGTTGGCGAAGGGATCGCCTGACAGTTCTCCGCCGAAGAGGATGAGGCCTTTGAGGTAAGGGTCGAAGGTCATGGCCGCGGCCCAACGCGCCGGGGGATCGGTGGAAGTCTGCTGTTGGGTCCATGAGGTCCCGTTCCAGTTCCAGGTGTCGTTCAAGGCCGATGGCGGGCCGGCGGTTCCACCGAATAGTACAACCTTGCGGGTGTTCGAGTCATAGGCCATGGACGGGAGCGCGCGGGGCGATGGACTGGCGGCGGGGAACTGCTGCGTCCAGGCAGCGCCGTCCCAGGTCCAGGTCTGGTTGAGATCCGATCCCTGATTGTCGGCGCCTCCAAAGAGCACGACTTTTCCGGAGGCGGCGTCGTAGGCGATGGTTGCATTACTTGGCGGCGGGCTGGTGGCGGGAAATTTCTGAGTCCAAGTCTTCGTCCGCCCGTTCCACGTCCACGTGTCGCCAAACCCGCCACCGAACATGACGACCGTTTCGGTGGCTGCGTCGTAGGCCATCCCCTGGGTGTCGAATACGCGGGCGGGTGGGGAGACGGGCGGGAACTGCTGCGTCCAGGTGACTCCGTCCCACGTCCAGGTGTCGCTGATCGTGGTTTCCCAACTGGGGCAGCCGCCGAAGAGCACGATGGTTCCGGTGGTGGGATCGTAGGCGATTCCAGCGCCCTGGCGAGGAGAAGGCGAGGTGACGGGCGAAAGCTGGGACCAGCCTTTGGTGCTGGAAAAAGTCCAGGTGTCGTTGAATCGGATGGCCGGGTAAATGCCGCCGTTTCCTCCGCCAAACAGGACGGTGAGGCCGGTAGCGCCGTCGTAAGCCATGGACCCACAACAGCGGGTGGAAGGCAGCGACGGCAGGGAGGGCTTGACCCATTCGGGGCTCTGCGCAGCGGCCGAGGCGGCGAGTACGAGAACCATGTGGAGTGCGGTCCAGAATCTGGGGATGGGCGGCATGCTTTGTCCTTTGGCCTACTATGAAAGCTTACCCCCGGCTATTTGGCAAGCTTGTCTATTGAAATGTCTCACTTTCTCTTCTTCCTCGTCATCGCGTCCGCGCAGGCCGCGCCTCCGGAGATTGTGGCATTGACTTCCGTTCAGCAGGCGGTGTTTGAAGAAGCGCCGGTCTCACCGCTCGAAGGCGCGCGCATTGCTGAGAAGGCATGGCACAAGGGCTGTCCGGCCGAAATCGCCGAACTCAGAGTGCTTACCCTCAGCTACTGGGATTTCCACGGGACGCCTCGAACTGGAGTGCTGGTTGTCCACCGCGCGGTCTCGGCGGACGTGGTCGTCATTTTCCGGAAGCTTTTCGAGCATGGATTTCTGATTCAGAGCATGCGGCCGATCGAGGAATTCGCCGGTTCGGACGAAGCTTCGATGGAAGTGAACAACACCTCGGCGTTCAATTGCCGCGATGTCACCGGGCAGCCGGGGAAGTTCTCGAACCATAGCTGGGGCCGGGCAATCGACATCAATCCGTTGACCAATCCGATGATTCTGAACGGCAACCCGCTGCCTCCGCAAGGGGCCGCTTATGAGGACCGCACGCAGGCATGGCCGGGATCTATTCTGGACCAGAGCTTTATCGTGAATCTGTTCCGGAGCCGGGGATGGACCTGGGGCGGAGAATGGAAGAACCCCGACTACCAACATTTCGAAAAGCCGGCGCATTAAACTAATATGGATCGTCAACGGAGCATTCTTGCAGTGGACCCTCGCTACCCCATAGGAAAATTTGAGAAGCCGGCCGTTAGCACGCACGAGTCGAGGCACGAGTGGATTACGTCGATTGCGATTCTGCCGCGGCAGTTGCGTGAGATCGTGCGCGGCATGTCGGAGAAGGAACTGGAATCCACGTACCGCCCCGGCGGATGGACGATCCGGCAGATTGTGCATCATATTGCGGACAGCCACATCAATTGTTACTGCCGTTTCCGGTTGGCGCTTACCGAGGAAAACCCGGTAATCAAGGACTACGACGAAGCTGCCTGGGCGGAGTTGGCGGATGTCCGCCAGGAGCCGATCGAAGTGTCGCTGCAATTACTCAGCGCGCTGCACACGCGCTGGGTGACTTTGCTGAAATCCATGGATGACGCGGCGTTTCAACGAAGCTTTGTTCATCCGGAGTTCGGCAAGCGCAGCTTGAATGAGACAACGGCGCTCTATGCGTGGCACGGATTGCATCATTTAGCGCACATTCGAATCGCCCGCGGGATGGCTGCGCACCCACGTAATTAACATGAACAGACGCGATTTCCTGGGTAGTTCCACAGCGGGTGCGCTTGCCGCGGCGACTTCGGTTCATTTCGATTTAGCCGAGGTGACGATTGCGGAGCTCGCCGAACGTTTGCAATCGGGACGCGATACGGCGGTGTCGCTGACGAGGAAATACCTGGCGCGGATTGCCGCGATTGACAGCCGCACCATCAACGCAGTGATCGAGCGCAATCCGGATGCAATGCGGATTGCGGCGGAACTGGACGCGGAGCGGAAGCACAAAGGCTCGCGCGGGCCGCTACATGGCGTTCCGGTGCTGATCAAGGACAACATCGACACGGCCGACCGGATGAGCACGACCGCTGGATCTTTGGCGCTCGACGGCTCCATCGCCCTGCGCGACGCCTTCATCGTAGAACGGCTTCGCGCGGCCGGCGCGGTGATTCTGGGCAAGACGAATTTGAGCGAATGGGCGAACTACCGGTCCAGCCATTCAGTGAGCGGGTGGAGCGGCCGCGGCGGGCAGACGCGCAACCCTTACGCTCTTGACCGGAACCCGTGCGGGTCGAGTTCGGGCTCGGGCGCGGGCGTGGCCGCCAACCTTTGCGCGGTGGCGATTGGAACGGAAACGGATGGCTCGGTGGTGTGCCCGGCATCCATGAATGGGGTGGTGGGCATTAAGCCGACGCTCGGACTTCTCAGCCGGTCGGGAATTATCCCGATCTCGCACAGTCAGGATACGGCGGGACCACTGGCTCGCACGGTTCGGGATGCGGCCATTCTGCTGGGCGCTCTCGCGGGGACCGATCCGCGAGACCTGGCGACGCAAGCCGCGAACGGCCATGTGGAGAAAGTCTACACGGTTTTTCTGGACCGGAATGGACTGCGCGGCGCGCGGCTCGGCGTGGCCCGGAAGTTCATGGGGAATAATTCCACGGTGGATCGTTTGATTGAGGACGCGATTGCGCTGATGAAGCAGCAGGGAGCGGAGATTATCGATCCCGCGGATCTGCCTTCTTCGGATCGCGAAATGGGCGAAGCCGAAGGGATTGTGCTTTCTTACGAATTCAAGACGGATCTGAACGCTTATTTAGCGGGCCTGGGCGCAACGGCCCGCGTGAAGACACTGGCCGACGTGATCGCGTTCAATGAACAGAACCGAGACCGCGAGATGCCCTGGTTCGGACAAGAGACGTTCCTGAAAGCGCAGGCGCGTGGACCGCTTACGGATCAGATCTACCTGGACGCGCTGGCGAAATCCAAGAAGCTTTCGCGCGAGCAGGGCATTGACGCGGTTGTGGCACAGCATCAACTGGACGCGATTATCGCTCCGACGGCAGGACCATCGTGGCTCACAGACTGGGTGAACGGCGATTGTGATACCGGCGGCTGCTCCACACCCGCGGCCGTGGCGGGCTATCCGCATGTCACCGTACCCGCCGGGTATGCGCACGGGCTGCCCATCGGGCTTTCGTTCTTCGGCCCGGCATGGAGCGAAGCGAAGTTACTCAAGCTGGCTTATGCGTATGAGCAGGCATCGAAGCTGCGCAAGGAACCGAAGCTGCTCGCTACGGTTCCGTTGTCTTCTCCGCATTCTCATACTTGAGAGCGGTTTGCACGTCGGTGTGTTTGAAGTCTGAGTTCGTCAATCCGATTCCAACGCTTCGAGCGTAGAGGAAGAGCGCTCTGAACTTAAACTCTCCGCCATAGGTGATGGGAAACCACACCCCGTCATCGAACTTCTGGTAAGTAACTTTGAAGCCGATCTGCTGCACATTGGTTCCCAGCAGAACCTTTACTGCGCCAGGTATTTTGCAGGCGAAGCTCGAGGTAATCATCATGGGCTGATACTCCGCTTTATCGATGAGGGCTTCGCCGTGCCAACAATGGTCATCGTCGTCCCAGGAGACTTTGACCGGTTCAAACTGAATGTCCCAGACATCGTGACCCTGAAGTTTTTCGGACCCGGCGAGTTTGAAGCGGTAGCCTTTGAGAGCCTTTGAAGTCAGCGGGAATAAGTCGTTGTCTACACCGTCCTTATGGTCTTTGCCAAAATCCTCGGCGAAGCTCTGCACGATGTCCCGGTCCACATCGAGACCTTTGTCGCGAAAGGTAGCGTCGTTGTAAGTCACGGTTCGACTGCCGCGCTGGATTTTACCCGAGACGGAGATCAGTTTTCGCTCCATGCCGGTGGGCGACGGCAGCACGGTGTAGTCGCGGGTCTCTTCGTGGGCCAGTTTTCCGTTGGTGCGCTTCATGCGAACGAGGACATTCTGGTGATAAACGAAGCGCGAACGTCCGGAAGCGGCGGCGTCCTGATTTTCGGCGACGCGCTGGATGATTTCGTCCGCGGTTTGCGCGGAGAGAGAGGCGGCGCACAGAATTAGTAATAGAGATCGCATTATTTGTCCTCTTTCTTTCCGTGATGGGTGACATCGGGGACACCGAGATCCTCGAAGGCGGATAGGTCGGAGATGTCGACGGTGCCCAGGATCTGTACAAACGTCAACTCGGTCGGCTCGGCGGAAATGATCAAAATACCGCCCGGCTTGTCCTTGCCGCCCAGAACATAAACTTCTGAAGTCTCACCCGACTCTTTGTCATTCACGGTGACGATGCTGGACCATTCCGGGGTTTTGAGCTGCTTACGGATGGCATCCACATCCGCCTTGCTGTACTGGCCCTTGGTTTTGAACTCGAAGGTGCGCACCGTGATGCTCTTCACTCCGGCGATGAGCTTCTTCAGCTTGACCGCATCCTCGTCGCCGCTGGAGGAAATGAAACCCGCGGCCATCTTGAGGACATTGCCGTCGAGCGTGACATCCACCGTATTCGAGGCCTTTGCCGCGAACGCCGCGAGTGCGTGGCTATCCAGATCTTTCAGATCCACCGGACGGGGCGCGGCGTGAAGGCGGGCCGCCAGTACGATCAACAAAGGCGCAATGCGCCACTTAAACTCCATCGGGTCTCCTTCGAATCATGCGGTGGGTGAGGTGCAGTTTGGCGCTGGTGATCCGCAAGGCGAGGGCGAGATCGTGTCCGGCCTTCTGAGCTTCGGCTTCACGCTGCAGTTCGTAATTGCGCATTCCGGCGGCGATGAGAACGCCGGCTACCAGCATGGCCGCGATGGCCATCCACACCCTGGTGGCGGCTTGCCGCCGGCGCTCGGCGGCGCGCGCGAGCACGCGCTTGGCGAAATCCGCACGGGGATGTTCCCTCTTCAATGCGCGGCGTAAGGCGGTTTCCAGATCGATTTCCTGATTCATGCTTGTAACCCCAACTTGGCTGTCTTTGTACCTGATCGTTCCAGCTTCCCGCGGAGCAGCCGCAGCGTCCGGTGGAGCAGGCTTTTCACGGAACTGGAGGGCATATCGAGCACGCGGCTGATCTCCAGCGGATCCAGGTCTTCCTGGAACCGCAGCAACACGATCGCGCGGGCTTTTTCGGGGAGCGCCGCCACCATTTTGCGCAGCTTCTCGTCGAGAAGAAAATCGGGTTCGCGGCGGATGGCCACCGGTTCCGGAATCTGATCGAGCATGGTCTTCGGCCTGAGCTTGCTCCTTCTTGCTTCATCGATGGCGCGGTGCACGGTCACGCGGCGCAACCAGAACTTGACGTGGTCATCGGATTCGAGGGTCGAGAGTTTTCCGTAGAGCTGCAGGAAAACGTCCTGCGACAGCTCTTCGGCGAGCGCAGGATCGCGCAAAAGGCGCAGCGCAATGCTATACACCATGGCCTGGTGCGCGCCCAGCAAACCTTCAAATCGCTGTTCCTCTCGTTTCGTCAACTTTGCCTGATTCTACAAGCTATACGGAGGGATTGGGGCGGGAGACGCAAAATGTCAGCCAATACAGGCTGCCAGAATGGCTCGAATCCAAAAGTCGAAGTGAGCGCACTTAGTCCGGAGCACCGGCAGGCCGATCAGGGCGGCGATGATTGGTCCGTGACCGGCTTCGCGAATTTTGGCAGAAGCGAACATATCCGTTTGCCCGGAGCGGTTTCTGGTCCGTCATCAATCAATTCTGGATTTGAAACGGCGGTGGCAATAGCGACCAGTTGCTCAACTGCTAAATGGGCGTCCGGGAACGCGACGATGAATGTCGAGGGGTCCGAGAACAGCAACGCCTCAAACTCGTGAACCTGTAGGTAGGGAACGAACCTTGGGTCGCCGAGGTCTTCAAAGAGACGGTCCTCCAGAAACCGGGCGCGAGCAATTGGATCCCCAATACTCCGGGACCCTTCGAAGCCGGGAAAATCGTTCGGAAGAGCGTACAGATCGAGCATAGTTGAGAAGCGGGCGTCAGGTTTCCGATCCTGCTTCATCCAGAGATCCAGGTCGCGCCTCAGGTTAGCGTACTTGAGGAGTCCGCCGCGATAGAGCTTCCCTTTCTTTCGCGATGTCGTAACGGCGTGAGCCGCAGCAATAATCTGATGCGTTGCCAGTTCAGGGGCCAGCAGATCGCGAACGAATGTCTCTTCTGTTTGTCCCTCAACAACCACGTTCAATCGGGTCAACGGTGAGGCCTGCCCCCAATTACGTTCTTCTCCCAGAGTTCGGAAAGCGAGTATTCGTCGAGCCACGCATGTAACTCTGCGTCGCGCAATCGGTGGAACTTCGATTCGCGCCCGTCGCGGTCCACAACAACGACCTCACTCGCGGAGAAGCGGTCTATCAGCGAAACAGATTGGGTTGCCAAAATCACCTGGATGCTCTTTGAGGCCGCCCGGATCAACTGACTCACGACCTCAATGGCGTAGGGATGAAGTCCGAGTTGTATTGGGGTTGTTGGTCTTTTAGGCGCAGAAGAAAGGGAGCAAGGTGGCCGGCATCTTCGCGCAGCCAGCGACCATCCTCAAGTGTCCACTTCTGGCGGATTCGGGCGGTGCTCGAAGTATTGTGAAACTGATATTGAACAAGTCTTGGTAGAAGGGAGTGGATCGTGCGCGCGGTGACGTCGCCGTTTTCGGCGTTCTCAATCAAGCGGGCTTCGCGATGGCCGGTTTCAAGATTCGTCCATCCCGCCGGACCCGGGAGGCCAGCGCGGGAGAATCGATACTTTTCCTCCGTATAGATGAGCGTGTCGCCCGACGCATAGGCAAGCCTGAACGCGTAGTCGTTACGGCCCGCCTCAGTCTTCAAGCTGAGGTGGGCCTCAATGTCGCGAGTACGCCCAGGGCCGTCATGGAGAAGCGCGCTCGCCCCACCCTGCCTTGCGATGTACTCCTGCAAGGTTCCGGGGGTGGCGACTGCCCAGGAAAGCATTCGAAAGAACGAGATGAAGTTTGATTTCCCAGCGCCGTTTGGACCGATCAAGACGGTGATTGGCCCAAGGCTAAAGTCCTCGATCTCCTTGATCGTCTTGAATCCCCGCAAGGTGATGTTTTCGAGGCGTTGTCTCATGACCTTTTGCCTTCATTGTGACAGCCTACCCGGAACGACTGCCGTAGGGCGCCGTCGGACAACCAAAAATGGCATAATCGCAGAATCACTGTGAATTCACCCGTTCCCACTCCCCGCACACAGGTCCGGCGCTTGCCGAAGCGCGGCGTTTACGAACGGGACGCGATCAACGCCATTCTGGATGAAGGGTTCCTGTGCCACCTGGGGTTCGCGGTGGAGGGGCAGACGTACGTGATTCCGACGGGGTATGCGCGCTCCGGGGATCAAGTTTATGTTCACGGCTCGGCCGCGAGCCGGATGCTGCGCGAACTGATCTCGGCAACCCCCATGTGCCTGACCGTCACACTGCTCGATGGCGTGGTGCTGGCGCGGTCGGCTTTTCATCACTCGATGAACTACCGATCGGTGGTGGTCCTCGGAGAGGCTCGCCAAGTGACCGAAAGAGAAGAAAAGCTGGAAGCGCTGCGGTGTTTTACCAGCCACGTTTTGCCGGGGCGCTGGGACGAGGTCCGCTTGCCCACCGACCAGGAGCTGAAAGCCACGAGCGTGATCGCACTTCCGCTGAATGAAGCTTCCGCGAAGGTCCGCAGCGGGCCGCCGGTGGACGATGAACCGGATTACGCGTTAGACATCTGGGCCGGAATTATCCCGATGCGGCTGGTAGCGGGTAATCCCACCCCGGACGCGCGGCTTCGACCTGATATTCCAGCTCGGAAGTACCTGATTCCCGGCGCTGTGGTTACTGAGTGACACAACTATCCCTCCCGCTACACAAGATAGCGAAGTAAAATACGGAATAAGGTCCCCACATCGCGGGCAGAATTTCGCTTGAAGCCCAAGACGCCTCAGATACGATACATCATCTCGGTTCTCTCGATCGTGCTGGTCACCGAGATCCGTCTGGCGCTGCGCCCCGTGCTGCTGACGCAGCATCCCTACGCAATCCTCTACATCGCGGTGGCGGTTTCCGCGTATCTTGGCGGTGTCGGTCCTGGGGTTCTCTCCACGGTTCTGGGCTGTCTTGCGGCGTTATATTTTTTTGTTTCGCCCGATATCTTTTTTGGACCGAAAGGCCTGGCCGACTGGATCGGCATGGGCATGTTTCTGTTCTGCTCGGCGTCGCTGATCTGGATTCTGGAACGCCAGCGCGAGGAGCAGGAGCGCGCGCAATCCGCGGCGGATATCGCGGAGCGGCGTTTGCAGGAACTGCTGAAGGAGATGGGCGACCGCAAGCGGGCGGAGATGGCCGAATCGCGGGCCAACGCTCTGCTGGACACGCTTTTCGAGACCGCTCCGGTGGGGCTGGGCTTTCTCGATCCCGATCTGCGCTTTGTGCGGGTGAATCGCACGCTGGCCGCGTTGAACCGGCTTCCGGTGACGGAACACATCGGGCGCGCGTGGCTCGACGTGTGGCCGCAAATTCCCGGCGAGATGGAGGCAGCGCTGCTCTCGGTAATCGACACGGGCAAGCCGATCGTGAATCTGGAGATCGAGGGGTTCGCGGACGCGGAGAAACGGGTCCCGCTCAACTGGAACGTGAGCTGCTATCCGATTCAACTGGGCAGTGAAACGGCTGGGGTGGGAGCCGTGTGCGAAGAGGTGACGGAGCGCAAACGACGCGAGGAAGCTCTGCGGCAAAGCCAGAAGATGGAGAGCCTGGGGATACTAGCGGGCGGGGTCGCGCACGACTTCAATAACATCCTGACGGCCATTCTGGGTCATGCGAGCCTGCTTTCGTTGAAGCTGACTCCCGGGACGGCGGAATCCCGCTCTGCGCGACAGATCGTGCAATCCAGCCAACGCGCCGCGGAGTTGACGCAGCAGATGCTGGCGTACTCCGGCCGCGGGCGCTTTGCGCATGCGCAGATCGATTTGGCGAGTGAGATACTGGCCACTCGCGGCATGCTGGAAGCGGCTCTCCCGAGGAACACGGTACTGGAACTGGACCTTCCCGAAGACCTGGCGCTGGTGGAAGCCGACCCGGCGCAGATCCATCAACTGATGACGAACCTTGTCACCAACGCCGCGGAAGCCATGGATTCCGCGGATGGGTATCAGCACAGAGTGAGCGTGTCCCTTCGTCTCGAAAGCGTGATGGTTGCGCCGCCAGGGCGCGCTCCCACTACCACGCACCTGGACCCCGGCCAATATTGCGTGCTTTGCGTTCATGACGAAGGAACGGGCATGGACGAAGCCACGAAGGCACGAATTTTCGACCCGTTTTTCAGCACTAAATTTACGGGCCGCGGATTGGGACTTTCGGCGGTTCTGGGGATCGTTAGAGCGCACCGGGGCGCGATCCACGTGGAGAGCGAACCGGGCCGCGGGTCGAGTTTCCGGGTCTACTTTCCCATCGCGGCGTACGCCCGTCCCGCGCTGATCGCCGCGCCGGTTGAGTCCGCTGCCGTTCCGCGGGTTGCGGCTGACGCGCCCACGGTCCTGGTGGTTGACGATGAAATCGGCGTCCTTGAGGTCACCAAGATGGTTTTCGAGGCGCATGGATTCCGGGTGCTTTCGGCGGGTAACTCCGAGGAAGCGATTCGCTTGTTCCGATCGGAGAAAGAAATCGGGATCGTACTGCTGGATATGACCATGCCGGAAGTGAGCGGTGACGAGACGCTCCGGCGGCTCCGGCTGATCCGGGAGTCGGTTCTGGTGGTCGGGTCGAGCGGATTATCGGAAGGCGAAGCGCGAGATAGTTTTGGAGCCGGGCTGGGCGGGTTTCTCCAGAAGCCGTACACCCCGAGGGTGCTGATGGAAGCGATCGAATCGGCGCTCGCGTTATCTACCAGATCGAATTCAGCATAGCCGCGAGGCGGAATCCGGCTTTCGCCAACTCGCGATCGATCACGGGTAGGGATTTATCGAGGTATTCGCGGCCTAAGCGGACGTGGAGCGAGTATATTTTCGCGTTCTCGGCAGTGCAGTCCGTGGCGGCATCGGCGGGCTCTAAAGGAATCAAAGGCTGGACTGCGCCATACGTGGTCTGGATGCCTGCCGCATGCGATTCCCATACCCACGTGGCGACATCGGCGTTGACGGGGGCCCACTGCGCTTTCTGAGCCGCAAAACGCTGGTTCAGCATTGCCGCGTATTCAGCCGGCGTCTTCCTTATGTTTCGGAAGTGCTCTTCGAGCAATCCGGAATCCCACACAGAGTGGAGGTTGGAGATGGTGGGTGAGTCGACTAACTCGACTGGATCGCAGTTGCCGCCCTGATCTTTGTTGTCGGTGGTGTGGAGAGGTTGATGCAGGTCACCCACGAAGTGAATCAGGTAGCGGAGAGCCTTCGCTCGATCGGCCGACGATGCTTTGGGATCGGCCAGTATGTTGCGATTGTAGGCGATGGCGGTGAGAACGCAGCCTTTCCGATCACCTTTCGAACCTGGCGCATCAACGGGGTCGCAGTAAGCACTCAGATCGCCTTGAGTCACCTGGCGCGGAATATCCATGTAGTGCCACTTACCGGTCCGTTCACCGCGGCGGGCGTCGTCGGCCCAGGTGGAACTATCAGCCATGGCATCCTCGCGGCCCTGCACGCAGAAGCGCACAAGCGCGGGGTCAATGGGATTCGCCGAGAGCAGGGCCATGACTTCGGTTCGCGCGCGCGGGGTGAGATTCAACTCGGCGATGCGCGCGACGATCTGGTGGCCTTCGCAGCCCCAGCCGGGCAGCAACTTCACGGCCAGACAAGACATCAAGAAGAAGCGCTTCAGCATTTGTTCAGCTCTTTCCGTGGCGGCGCAGGGTAAAGGAATCGGGCAGCATATTCTGGTGTTCCAGTTTCCTGGGATCTTCGGTTGCGAGCAGCAGCTTTCCACTGATGTGATTGGAGCGCGGGGAAGAGAGGAACATGGCCATCTGAACCTGGCGTTCCGGCGGCGTGCCACCGGTGACGCGCACCTTATGCGCTTCTTCGAGTTCCGCGGAGCCAGCCATTTGACCGCCGTGCAGGATCTCATCCGTCATGCTGGTATAAGAAGCTCCGGCATCCATGCAATTCATCTGGACGTTGAAGTCGCGGACCTCTTCCGCCACCGACTCGACGAGGCGCACAACCCCGGCCTTGGAAACGGCGTGAGCGGTGACGTAAGGGCGCGCGGTACTGGACCCGCCGCCGGCAAGAGCGATGATTTTGCCGGATCGCCGATCGATCATCTGGGGCAAGACCGCACGGCAGGCATGGACCACACCCATGATGTTGGTGTCGATGGCATCGCGCCACGCGTCGAGCTTGATCTGCGTGATGGGACCGATGGGGCCGAGCATGCCGGCGCAGCAGATGACCACGTGGGTCCCCCCGAAAACAGCTTGCATGCGATCGACGGCGGCGCACATCTGTTCGAAATCCCGCACGTCGGCCCGAAGGCGAAGGGTGACGCCGCCGGCGTGTTCGATCTCCAGTTTGGCGACATCGAGTTCGGCCTGGCTTCTGGCGAGGAGGCCAACGCGGGCGCCCGCGGCTGCGAATCCCATCGCCAGCCGCTTTCCGATTCCGCGCCCGGCGCCGGTAATCAGCACCCCCTTGTCTTTTACGGCAGAGGAGAAATCCAGCAACCTCGTATTATCGCCGATGAATGAGAAGAGAGGATGGTGAGGTGTGGTTTGGCGAGTGTTTTCCGGGGATCGGAAGTGCAACTCCGCGAATCCGCCTGGGCAATGATGTAGTTTGACGCGAGATGGATGGGACGATAGCGTAAAGGTATGAAGACGCTGATCGCGCTCGAGCTGTGTCGGGAGGATCGAGTTTCGCTCGGACGGGCCGCCGAACTTTGCCAGACACCGATCGAGGCCTTCATGGACTACGCCGGTAATCATGGGGTTGCCTTGCATTACGGGATCGAAGAGCTTCATGAGGACTGGCAAACCATTGATCGCCTCCGGTTGTGAAAGTCGTTTCCCACGGCCGAGTTCAAGCATCCATTTGGATTCACTTTATTGCCGGGCCCTGAACGTCGTTTGTGCCTCCCCATTGCGGTGGCGTTGAGGCACTTCCAAGGACGGACAGAGCGCCCGAGTTAAGGCGCTATTCTCAAGCGGCGCCAAAGACCTGTATCAGATCCGCGAATCCTTCTGCGACGAACAACCGATCCGACGGAGCGATTTCCTCGCGCTCCAGGGTCCAGGTACGGTTATGGGGCACGTAAACCGCCCTCAACCCGGCGGCGAGCGCGGGGTTGATATCCGACTTCGGACTGTTCCCCACCATCCAGGTTTTCTGCGGGTCAAATCCGCGGCGGTGGACTAACTCCAGATACGCCTCGCGATTCTTCTCCTTCACGATCTCGCAGTGCGTGAAACAGCTTCCCAACCCGGAGCGTTCAAACTTGGAAAGCTGCTCGGCATGATCGCCCTTGGTGAACAGAGTCAACTCATGCTTTGCGGCGAGAACCGGTACGGTTGCCTCGACGCCGGGCATGAGCTCAATGGGCATCGACTTGATATGCAGGGCGTAGGACGCTATCTCTTCAAAGTGCTCGTTTTCGGGCTCACGCTCCACCAGTTTTTCAAAGCACTGGCGCAGATTGCGGACGAAGTTATGCGCGCCATAACCATGCACCTTGTTATTCGCTATTTCTATGTTATCCAGCGCCGCGCGTACTTCATCCGGCGATAAGGTCGAATGGTTCAGCAGGGCGCAGAAGCGGTCGAAGGCGTGCTCGAAGTAGATGTTGTTCTCCCAGAGCGTGTCATCCGCATCAATCATCAGGTGTTGTCGTTGCATGCTTACTGTGTTTCGCGCGGCGCCAGGCGGAAGGGAATTTCCACCACGGCATCCACATCGATGGGCTGCCCTTCCCGCTCGGCTGGAGTAAACGTCCATTTTTGCAGGGCCTCCATGGCGCTGTGGTCGAGCCGCGGGTCGATGCCTTTGACCTTCTCGATGTCATAGACCTTGCCATCGTGCCCGATCACGAAGGCAAGGCGGACGGTCCCCTCGATCCGTTCTTCGGCCGCGGTGGAAATATACTTCGGGTCGACTTTGTGGACCGGCTGCGGCGCGGAGATGGTCGCTTTGTAAGTGAGCAGCGCGCGATCGGCGTACCACATGAGCCAGCTCCCCTCGTGGCTGGTGAGATTGGGACTCTGTATGGCCATGCTGAAGACCTGTCGTCCCAGAAAACGCGGATCGGGATCGGGCGGACCGGAAACCGGGGTACCGCGGGAGCGCTCAATCTCTCCGCTGGTCAATGGGCGTCCGTGTTCATTGGCCGCCTCACGCAACACCGCCGCCGCGGAAGGCATGCCCGGCGGCATGGCGCGCGCCAGCAAGGCCTTCGCGTCCGGGCTTGTGCCGTGGTCTTTCTCCGCGCCACGGATGGTCAGATCGGGAACAGTGACGCCGGAGGAATTACCGCTGGAAGTGGCTCCATTCAGATTCACCTTTGGGCCGGCCGCAAACTGAGCTTTGCGCGAGGCTTCGGTCACGGGGCGCGGCAGGTTATCAATCGGGTTCAGCCCCACAACGGCAACGTTCGCGGTAGACGCTGTTGCGCCTTCGAGCACAGGCGCATCCGGCATGCTCCCCACGGAGGCGGTGAGCGACGGCCTCGGCCGCGGGCGAAAGGCCATCACGCGCGACCCCTGATCGAGTGTCTTCGAAACGGTTGCCGGGGAAGCGACGGGTTTCAGATCCGGCACGTCCACCGTCTGCACCTTCAACGTCAGCTTCGCCTGCCGCTCGACGGGGCGCACAAAAGGTTTGGAGACTGTGGGCATTTTGAAAAGCTCAGGCGCATCGACCTTGGCTTGCAGTTTGGGTACGTCCGGCATGGGGACCGGCTTTACTTCAGGCTTCGGTGGAGGCGGCAGTGACAGGGCGATCATGTTCGGTAGAGGTTTGGGCGGCTCCGGCTTCAGCTCCGGGACAGGATGGAAGATCATCTGTGTCGCATCGGGTGCGTCTTTAGGCGCCGATACGATGGATTGCTTCGCCACGGTCCGCGCCCATAGCGGCTTGTTCTCCGACGCTTTATTGGCGGGAGAAACGTCGGGCAGCTTCTGCTTGAAGTTGTACCAGACCAGGTGCGTCTCGTTCGGCCGGATGATCTGATCGTATTCGCTGGGAGACTTCGAGGGCCACGCGGGAAGCGCCACCCACGCGAAGAAAACGGCATGTGCAAGAAGCGAGACGGCAAACCCGAGCCTCCTCCGCTTTGCCTCTTTTGGCTTTTGGTACGGAACCCTTAGGACCACGAAGCGTCAGGCTCCCACGATTTTGTGGCCGAAACCATTTTGCGGGGCCAGTTGCCGCATCCGAGCGGCGTGTTTCATGCGCGGCATGTTCTGCTCGATGTAAGAGATGAGCAGTTCCAGGCGCTCCCGCTCGGACCGTGTATGCAGGAGTCTGTTCTGAAAATCGAGATCTGTAATGGCCTGCGCCAGTTGAAAGCTCAGTTGCGAGTCATCGAGCAGCGGCTCCGCATAGACGCGTGCTTCGCCGGTGGCCGCCAGTTCGCGGTAAAGCTCCAGGGCCTTTTCGCGAAACAGCCCCGGGACCTTCTCGTCGAGTTCGTCTTCAAAGAATTCCACCTGCC
Source organism: Bryobacterales bacterium (assembly GCA_003136675.1). Taxonomy (GTDB): domain Bacteria; phylum Acidobacteriota; class Terriglobia; order Bryobacterales; family Bryobacteraceae; genus Bog-113. Next base: position 36,509 of record PLFE01000195.1, on the reverse strand, counting down.
CGCGCAGATAGGGTTTCTCTTCATTGAGGAACAGGATTTCAAACCGCCTCTGGCCCACGGTGACCACGTCCGACCTGCCGTCCGGATAGGTGGTGATCACCTTCTCGACGATGACCGAACAGCCGGCGTTCAGAATCCCATTTTCCTTTGCCGGGACGATGCCGAAATCGGACCCGTCGCGAATCGCGTCGCCGACCATTTCCTTATACCGATCTTCGAAAATATGCAAAGGAAGCCGGGTCCGCGGAAAGACGACGAGCTGCAAAGGAAAGAGCGGAAGCAGCCTCGACATATATTAGTATTATTGCGTGCCCGTCTCATGGCGGCAAATGAGGATTGCTGACAACGTAGTATTGATCACCGGGGCTTCCGATGGAATCGGAGCGGCGTGCGCCCGCGCGTTTCGAGCCGGGGGCGCAAAGCTGTCGCTGTGCGGCCGCTCTGCGGAGAAGCTGGAACGTGTGGCGGAACCGGGTGATCTCACGACTGCGCTCGATCTGACAGCGAGTGATTCGGCTCCAAGGCTGGTGAATCGAACGCTGGAGCGTTTCGGCCGCATCGATATTGTGATCAACAACGCGGCGATGGGAATCTACTGGCCCGTTTCCCAATCTCCGCTGGCGGAAACGCGCGCCATGTTTGAGCTCAACGTTTTCGCGGCGCTCGAATTACTGCAAGCTGCGCTTCCCTCGATGCGAGCTCGAAACAGCGGCCTCATTGTCAACGTCGGCTCCATAGCCGGACGAGTGGCTCTCCCTTGGATGCCGCTCTATTCCGCCTCCAAATCGGCGCTCGACGCCATCACGGAGGGTCTGCGCATGGAACTGGCCGGGTGCGGCGTCCGCACCATGCTGGTGTGTCCTGGTTCTGTGCTCACCGATTTTCATTTGCATGGCCTGGGTCTGGCGCCGCCGCCCCAGGTTGTCGCGGCTAACAAATTCGCCATCACTCCAGAACAGTGCGCGCGCGATATCCTGCGAGGGGTGGAGCGCGATGCCCGTGTGGTGATGAGCCCGCGCTCCGGCTGGATCTTCGACGCGCTCCATCATCTGATGCCGCAAGCTGTCGAGTCAATACTGATCAAACGCATGACGATCAAACGCGGCCAAATCGCGAAACCAATATGATCCTGAAATTGAAGCGCACGCCGGGCGTCTATATTGTCGGCTTCATGGGCTGCGGCAAGACCACTGTCGGCAGGCTGCTTGCCGACCATATCGGCTGGCGGTTTGTGGATCTGGATCAAGAGATCGAAGACCGCGAACAACGCAGCGTCGCGGCGATTTTCGACCAGGGCGGCGAAGCCGAGTTCCGCCGCATCGAGCACCAACTGGTGCGCCGGCATGTCCATTCGGTGGAGTGCGGCAAACCGATGGTGATGGCGCTTGGCGGCGGGACATTTGTGCAGCCCGACAACTTCGCGTTGCTGGAGAACAACGGGGTAACGGTTTGGCTGGATTGTCCACTGCACATCATTGAGAAGCGCGTGGCGCTGACCGCCGATCGCCCGCTCGCGAGGGATATCACGCATCTCAGGAACCTGTACGCGCAGCGTCGGGAAAATTACGCCCGGGCGGATTTCCGGGTGGAAATCTGTTCCGAAGATCCACGGGAAAATCTGGCCGCGATCATGGCGCTGTCGATTTTCCACTAACGGTGAGGACCCTTCGCCAAGCTGCGCTCGAAATCGCACAGGCCGCGCTGGATGCCGTGGACCCAGAGGCATGCGTGCGGCACGCTCTGAAAGCTGTCGATCTCGGGAACCCGCGCCGCGTGTTCGTGATCGGCGCGGGGAAAGCTTCGGCGGTAATGGCGCGGGCCGTCGAACAGACTCTTGGCGACCGCATCCAGGCAGGCTGGATTAACACCAAGTATGGACACGGGGTGGAACTCCGCCGCATGGTATGTCACGAGTGCGGCCATCCGGTTCCCGATGAAGCGGGCGTCGCGGGAGCCCGCAGAATTGCGGACCTGGCGCGCGAGGCCACCGAGGGCGACCTGATCATCTGCCTGATCTCCGGGGGCGCTTCGGCGCTGATGCCGCTTCCGGCGGGGCGAATCACCCTGGCGGACAAGCAAGCGGCCACCGGCCTGCTTCTGGCTTCCGGAGCGCCCATTGAAGAATTGAACTGCGTGCGCAAGCACCTTTCCGCGATCAAAGGTGGCCGGCTCGCGCAACTGGCTGCGCCCGCGCGCGTGATATCGCTGATTCTCTCGGATGTGGTGGGCGACGATGTGGGGGTGATCGGTTCGGGCCCCACTGCGCCCGATGCGACCACGTTTGCGGAGGCTCGCGAAACGCTGCGGCGGCGCGGCGTCTGGAGCCGGCTGCCTGGAGCGGTGCGCGAGCATCTGACCATCGGCGAAAATGAAACGCCTAAGCCCGATGACCCTGTATTCCGCGGAGTTGAGAACGTGATCATCGGTAGTAATCGTCTGGCTCTTGGCGCGGCGCGGAGCAAAGCCGAGAGCCTGGGCTTCGGCACGCTGCTTCTTTCGAGCGCCATTCAAGGCGAGGCTCGCGAAGTGGCCCGCGTGCAGGCGGCAATTTTGAAAGAGATCTGCGCCAGCGGCAACCCCATTCGCAAGCCCGCATGCATTCTTTCGGGTGGGGAGACCACGGTCACTCTGCTCGGCGACGGAAAAGGTGGGCGCAACCAGGAGTTTGCGCTGGCCGCGGCTCGCGATATCGCGGGCCTTGAGGGAGCGCTGGTCCTGAGCTTCGGAACCGACGGAACCGATGGGCCTACCGATGCGGCAGGGGCATTCGCCGACGGGGGGACTTTGGCGCGAGCGCAAGCCGCGGGGTTTGAGGCAACGCGCAATCTGGATGAAAACAACGCCTACCCGCTTTTCGAAGCGCTGGGGGATTTGCTGATCACGGGCGCGACGCGAACGAATGTGATGGATCTGTATCTGCTTCTTGCAGAGTAGACGGGTGCTGGGGTTGAATCAAACCCAGATGTCTTTTCGCACTGGCTGCGCCTTCGGGTTTTCCGAGCAGAAAGCCCTGCACAATNNTCAACACCCTCCGCAATTACGCGAAACCCGAGTTGTTTTGAAAGCGAGAGGATGGCCTGCACGATTTCCGAACCGCCGATTCCGGAGGACAGGCGGTCGATGAATTCCTTGTCGATCTTGATGGTGCTGACGGGAAGTTGATGGAGGCGGCTCAAAGATGAATACCCGGTGCCGAAATCGTCAATCGAAATCTGAACGCCCAGCTTTCGAAGTTGGTTGAGCTGGCGAATGGAATCGACCGCGCTGGTCATGAGACAGCTCTCGGTAAGTTCCAGGTCGAGCAGCGTGGCTGGAAAGCCGGTTTCCTGCAAGGTTGAGGTCACCAAGCCGACGAAATCGGGGCCGGCGAACTGGCGCGCCGACACATTGACGGCGATGCTGAGCGGGGCGTAGCCCTGTTTGGACCATTCCACTCCCTGTCTGCAGGCTTCGCGAAGTACCCACGCCCCAATGGGCACGATGAGGCCGGTTTCCTCGGCGCTCGAAATGAATTGGGTGGGCTCGATGACCCTTTCGCCGGGGGCCTGCAACCGGAGCAAGGCTTCCATCCCGATCAATTTGCCAGTGAGTTCAAACTGGGGCTGATATTCCAGGCGGAACCAGTTTTTCTCCAGAGCCTCCCGCAGACGCAGCTCCATCTTGAGAGCCTCCGCGGCCAATATGGAGGCTTCCGGGTCGAAGATTTCGAAACGATTCCCTCCTTTCGACTTGGCGCGGTACATGGCCTGATCGGAATACTTTTGCAGGGACGGGGAGTCTTGCCCGTGGTGCGGGTAGACACTGACGCCGACGCTGATGCTGCCGACGAGTTGTTGTCCGTCAACCCGAAGCGGAGTGCGCAGAGATTCCACGATCCTCTGTGCGAGCGCCGCGGATTCCTCAATTTGGAGGACCGCCGGGATGATCACCGCAAACTCGTCTCCGCCCATCCGCGCCAGTGTGTCGCCATCGCGCAGGACGGATTTGATCCGGTTCGCGGCTTGCAGCAGAAAACTGTCTCCGGCCGCGTGGCCGTAACTGTCGTTCACTTCCTTGAACCGATCGAGGTCGATGAGGTATACGGCGACGTTGCCGTTTGATCTGCGCGCATGGGAGAGAGCCTGCTCCAGACGGTCTTCGAAGAGCATCCGGTTGGCCAATCCCGTGAGCACGTCATGCGTCGATTGATGGGCCAATTGATCCAGCAGATCCCGGTGCTCGATGGCGATTCTGGACAGACCACAGGCCATCTCGAGAATTTCACAGGCCGACGGTGAAATCCGATTCGCGCCGGAGAGAAACGCGCGGAAACTTCCCAATCCAGCGCCCGAACTGGAGACGATCGGCCGCGTCCAACACACAGGCAGATCGTCGTACTTGGAGGGCGACTCGCCGGAATCACGCAGAGTGATGATTACCTTGAGGCCAGTCTGAAAGTCTTCTACCGCGGCGATCAGCGTTTCGAGGGATTCCTGGAGTGGAGCGCCAACGGCCACGAGTTCCAGTACGCGCTTGTAACTTGCGTCCCAGCGCTCGCGGTTCTTCCGGTTGGTGATGTCCCGAAAGACCACCACTGCGCCGACCAACTTACCGTCTTCCCTCAAAGGAGTACTGGTGTACGCCACCTGGAAGCAGGTTGCGTTCTTTCGCCAGAACACCTCATCTTCTCTATGATGGATTTCGCCATCGCGCAGGGCGGCGTAGATGGGGCAGGTTTCGCGTGGATAGGGGGTTCCGTCGGCTTTGGAGTGGTGGATTTGAGCGTGCTGCGGCTTACCCAGCAAGTCTTCCAAAGCCCAGCCAGTCATGCGAATCGCGGCGGGATTGGCAAACGTGGTGACGCCATTCAGATCGAGTCCATAGATTCCCTCACCCGCGCAATCCAGGATCGCGCGGTTCAAACTGATTGCATTCTGGATCTCCGTGTTCATCTGCTAGGGGAATCGGCAAGAGTGAACGATATCTTTAGCCGGGTGTATGATCCAAAGTGTTTATCAGGAGTTCCTCATGACTCAACGACTCGCTCTTCTTGCCTTTCCGCTCGCCGTCGTGTTCGCTGTTACTGCGCCTGCGCAAACGATCGCTACCATTGCCGGCAGCAGCACCAGCGTCGGCTTCTCCGGGGACAATGGACCCGCAACGTCCGCTCTGATGAATGTTCCGGTTGGGGTGGCGACAGATCTTCTCGGGAATGTTTATATCACCGACCAGTACAACAACCGTATTCGCAAAGTAAACGGGAGCGGGATCATCACGACCATTGCGGGCACCGGGACGGCCGGATTCTCGGGCGATGGGGGGCCCGCGCTGCAGGCCCAGTTGAAGACGCCAACAGGCGTGTTTGTGGATGTCTCGGGCAACCTCATCATTGCCGACGTGGGCAATCAGCGGATCCGCCGCATCGATACCAATGGCACCATCACCACCGTGGCGGGTAACGGCAACCCCGGCTACTCGGGAGACGGCGGGCTGGCCACATCAGCCTCCTTCTTTAATTGCGTGCGGGCGATCACGGACGCGGCAGGGAACATCTACATCGCCGATCAAAGCAATCACCGGGTGCGAAAAGTGACCGCATCGACAGGAATCGTGACGACCATCGCGGGTAACGGCGACGGAGCCGGGTCGAACGGAACATTCAGCGGCGATAACGGCCCGGCGACCAGCGCCGGGCTCAACAATCCAACCTCGCTGGCGCTCGATAGCGGAGGAAACCTGTACATCTGCGACCAGTTCAATATGCGCGTCCGCAAGGTGGATACAAATGGAATTATCACTACCGTTGCGGGCACCGGCGTCGATGGGTATTCCGGCGACGGCGGACCCGCGATCAACGCCAACCTGAATTACCCCGGCGGCATGACCGCGGATTCAAGCGGCAACGTCTTCTTTTCGGACGATAACAATTTCCGCGTTCGCGTCATTGCGCCCAGCGGAATCATCAACACGGTAGCCGGAGACGGCATTCTGGGTTTCTCGGGCGACGGGGGCCCGGCAACCAGTGCGATGTTGAACGGCGAGTTCGGTCTGGCGATCGACCCTTCCGGCAATCTGCTGATCGCGGACAGCGTGAACAACCGCATCCGGAAAGTTGCGGCGGCTTCCTCCGTCGCACCGCAATTCACCAGCGGTTCCGTAACCAACTCAGCCAGCTTTGCGGTGGGCGGATCGGCCGGCGGGCTGGGCACCGTCTTTGGCCAGCACCTGAGCGTGAACCTCAGCGGCATTGCACAGGCGAGTTCGATTCCGCTGCCAACCACTCTGGCGGGGACCAGCATCACGGTGAATGGGACCGCTGCGCCGCTGCTGGCCGTGGTCAACGCCGGGGGAAGTGAGCAGATCAACTTCCAGATGCCTTGGGAGGTTGCGGGACAAACACCCGTTCAAGTGATCGTCAGTAATGGCGTGGCCTCAAACACGGCCGTCCCGGTGCAGATCAGCGCGGCGCAACCTGGAATTTTCGTGGTGGACGGCGTGCCGGATGGAGCCATTACGCACGTGGGCGGGGCGCTGGTGACGTCTGCGGATCCGGCTGCGCCGGGCGAGGTGGTGGTGATGTACGGAACCGGATTCGGTCCCGTGAATCCGGCTGTGATCACCGGTCAGGCGCCGGCGGGACTTTCCTACACCACGCTGATGCCGACGATCACCATCGGCGGCTTGCCCACGACGGTCGGTTTCAGCGGAGCTGCGCCGTATTTTGTGGGATTGAATCAGCTCAACATCACGGTGCCCACGGGAGCCCCTTCCGGCCCGAACGACCTGGTGGTCAGCGTGAATGGAGTTACGGCGAATACGGTAAAGATTCAGGTGCAATGAGGGTTGGGGCGCTATTTGCGGTGCTTTCTAACAGCGTCCTCATACGTTTCGATTGTTTGCCGTGCGGCCGCCAGCCAGCTAAACGCCTCAGCCCTGGCGCGGCCGCGGGCGATCAGCGAGGCCCGCAGCTCCGGGTTTCTCAGCACATCGCAAATGCCGCGGGCGATGTCGAAGACATTTTCGGGATTCACCAGGGCTGCGCCATCCTGAACTACCTCCAGCAAAGAACTGACGGCCGACGTAATCACCGGCGTGCCCGAGGCCATGGCTTCGAGCGGCGGCAGGCCAAACCCCTCATAGAGGGACGGGAACAGAAAGGCCTCGGCGGTCTCATAGAAGAGCCGCAATGTGCCAAACGGAACGAAACCTAAGAAGCGGACGCAGTGCTCGACGCGGCTCTGAATCACGGCGCGGCGCACTTCGGGATGCAGGTGAATATCGTCTCCAATAATGATCAGGCGGAGTTCTTTGTAGGCAGGCTCTTGAGCGAGCTCCTGGCGGGCGACGGCGAAGGCTTCCACCATGCGGGGAATGTTCTTCTGCTCTCGAATGTGGCCGGCATAGAGCAGGAACGGGTAGTCGATCTGGTAGCGTTCCAGTATGCGGCGCTGCTCGACCCGGCGGGAATCGGGTCCGGCGGCGCGCGCATCGGCGGACTTGGCGGGCTGGAAGAAAACGGGATCGGGCGCGTTATAGATGACGTTGACGCGGTCGTGACTGATTCCGGTGAGATTGTCGAGATCGCGGAGCGTGGCGAGCGAAACGGAGATCACTCGATCGGCGCGGGAGACGCTACGCAAGAAGCGGTAGCGGCGCAATTCGCGCAACCAGGGCGACGACTTATCGAACAGGACGCTGGACAAATCGTGAACGGTGATCACGTAGGGACGCGGCAGGAACAGAGGGACCCGTGTGAACGGAATGTGAGTGAGGTCCACATCAAGATTACGGATGAGCCGCGGGAAAGCCAGATGGTCTTTGCGCTGCAAATCGGAAGCGGAATGGGGAACGAAGCGGAATCGCGGCACCAGGTTCTGAAACAGACGCTTTTGATCGGGCGCGCCAATCAGTAAGAATTCGTGCGGAGCTTCAATCTGCTGGAAGGCGCGAAGAAGATTGCGGATATACGTGCCAATGCCGAAGTCCAGAATGCGCCGGACATCAATGGCGACGCGCAACTAGCTCACACGAACGGGTTCAAGCTTCCACTGGTAAAGCGGAAAGCGATCGGTGAGGATTTCCACCCGACGGCGAACGGCGTCGGCGGTGGAGGCGGAATCGATGTGATTCAGCAATTCGGCGATCAAGGAAGCCACTTCGCGCATTTCCGGTTCGCGGAATCCGCGCGTGGTGACGGCGGGGCTGCCCAGGCGGATCCCACTGGGGTTGAGCGGGGGATTCGGATCGAATGGAATGGTGTTCTTATTCACCGTGATGCGCGCCTTATCGAGGGCGGCTTCGGCTTCCTTGCCGCGGATGCCCTTCGAGAAAATATCCACCAGCATGACGTGCGTATCTGTACCCCCGGAAACGACGCGGAAGCCTTCCTCGGCCATGCCGGCAGCGAGCGCCTGGGCATTTGACACCACCATCTTTTGATAGGCGACGAACTCCGGCGTCATGGCTTCCAGGAAACAAACCGCCTTGGCCGCAACGACGTGGACCAGAGGCCCACCCTGCTGGCCTGGGAATACATTCTGGTCGATGGCCTTGGCGTATTTCTCCCTGGCTAGAATGAGCCCGGCGCGTGGACCGCGCAGAGTCTTGTGCGTGGTGGTGGTCACGATGTCCGCCCATTCGCATGGGTTGGGGTGGATACCCGCGGCGACCAGGCCGGAGAAGTGCGCCATATCGACCAGCAGAATGGCGCCGATCTCGTCGGCGATTTCGCGGAAGCGGGCAAAGTCCCAAGTCCGCGAGTAGGCGCTGCCGCCGGCGATAATCATTTTCGGTTTGTGTTCATGGGCGGTGGAGGCGAGGTCATCGAAGTCGATGCGTTCATCGTCTTTGCGGACCTTATACGAAACAACTTTGTAGAGTTTGCCGGAGAAATTGAGCTTGTGGCCGTGCGTGAGATGGCCGCCGTGCGAAAGATCGAGGCCCAGGATGGTGTCGCCGGGGTTCAGCACCGCGGCGTAAGCTTCAGCGTTGGCCTGGGAGCCGGAATGCGGCTGGACATTGGCGTACTCTGCTTTGAAGAGTTGCTTGGCACGATCGCGCGCCAGGTTTTCGACCACGTCCGCGTACTCGCATCCACCGTAATAGCGCCGGCCCGGATAGCCTTCCGCATACTTATTGGTAAAGACGCTGCCCGTGGCTTCCAGAATGGCTTCGGAGGTGAAATTTTCGCTGGCGATCAGTTCGATCTGGGAGTGCTGCCGCTCCACCTCGTGTTGGATGGCGGCATAAATTTCGGGATCGACTTCAGAGAGTGAGCGGGCCATGGGATTCGACATAAAACGTTATCCCAGAATATCAAGGTGGGCGCGGCCCGATCCGCGTTAATCGCGAAGGCTCTCTAACCAGCGGTGAACCGGCACGTCCGCGGCGAGCAGCCGCTCCTCCAGCGCCCTGGCATTCGATAACGAGTAATTGATGTAGGCTTTGGAGCCATCCCGAAACAGGAGCCTGTAGCCGATGGGTTCTCCGAGCCCGCGCCATTTATACACCTTTACGACGTCCGAAATGGGCCGGGCTTCGTGATGCGAATCTCCAAGCTTCCGAAACTGGATGGAGAGTTCGTCACATTCAAACTCCACGATGGTCTGCCCATTGCGGCGAAACTGGGAACCCATAAACAACAATTGAAAGGCAAACAAGGGAGCGAGCACCAGGTAGATCGCAACGTGTTCGCCGAGCGCCGCTCTTTGAAATGTTGGCTGATGGATGAGCCGAAATGCCTGGACAGTCAACACCGCCGAGAAAACGAGCAGAAACCAGAAGGCGATTCTTAGCAGGACCTGCTCACGCTTGGTCATTTCACCAGAAATTGTCATAAGGAGGAAGTCTGCTTAAAGAATGCAACCCGGCGCATGCATAAGCAATCGGGATTTACCCGAACAAAAAGACGGTGGATTGCTGATGATTTTTCCGTTAATCGCGGAGTTCCACGATTGTGGCGCCGGCGCCGCCTTCATTTGCGGAAGCCTGGTAGAAACGCGCAACGTGCGGGCTGGACGTCAGGTATTCGCCGATGGCTCGCTTCAAGATCCCCATCCCATGCCCGTGAACAATGCGAACGCGACTCGCCGTGGCAAGGACGGCTTGATCGAGGAACTGGTCCACGCGGTCAAGAGCCTGCTCCGACCGCTCGCCGATGACGTTGATTTCCTGAAATACCGGATTGAGCTGCGGGCCTTGATTGAATTTGACGTTGGCGGCAAGCTTCGGTTTGGGTGCGGCCGATTCGGGAACCACTTCCTCGATATCGTCGAAGTTGACCTGCATTTTGAGGAAGCCCGCTTCGATTTCCACTTTATCGTTCGACAGGAGGCGGCGAACGCGGGCGACATCGCGAATGCCGCGTACACGGACGCGCGTGCCTTCTTCGAGCTTGAGCGCGGGCGCTTTTGGATGTAAACCGGGGGCGTCGCCGCTCGCGGGATTCGTGAGTTCCGCTTCCACCTGCTCGCGGAATTCGCGCTTGACGCGCGAGATTTTGCGCTGCGCCAGATCTTCCGCCTTGCGCCTTTCTGATGTTTCGGTGAGCCGCTGGATGGTTTCTCGTGAATGTTCGTCAAAGCGCGCAATGAGTTCCTCGGACTTCTCGCGCACTTCGCGAATGCGCGCGGCTTCACGCTTTTCATAGTCCGCTTTGCGGGCGATCTCTTCCTGCTGCATGCGTTCGCGCTCCGCCTGGAGTTCACGCTCCCGCGCGGCGGTTTCGTCCAGACGGCGGTGCAGATCGGTGAGCATGCGGGCGATATCGGCCTCACGCGTGCTCAACGAAGCGCGCGCTCTGCGCATAATGCTATCCGGCATTCCCAGGCGCGCGGCGATGTCGAGGCCGGCGGATTTCCCGGGTAGGCCCGTTTGCAACTGATAAGTGGGCGCCAGGCTTTCCTCGTCATAGCCCATGGAAGCGTTTAGCACGGTGGGCGTATTCGCGCCATAGATTTTGAGCGCCAGCAAGTGCGTGGAAGCCAGAGTGAATGCGCCCGCCGCGCGAAAATGATCGACCAGCGCCACGCCCAGCGCGCCGCCTTCCTCGGGGTCTGTCGCGGAGCCGATCTCATCGAGCAGCACCAGCGATTCCGGAGTTACATCGAACGCCATCTCGCGCAAACGGGCGATGTGCGCCGAAAACGTACTCAAGCTTTCCTGAATGCTTTGCGCGTCGCCGATGTCCGCCAGAACCTGCTCGAAGACAGGCAGTTCCGCGCTTTCGCAGGGGACGGGCAGCGCGGCCTGCGCCATCAACGCCAGCAATCCAACGGTCTTCAAAGTGACGGTTTTGCCGCCTGTATTCGGGCCGCTGATCAACAGCGTGCGACAGTCCGCGCCCAGTTCGAGACTGAACGGGACCACTTGCCCGCCCCGGCGTTTCAAAACCTGGCTCAGCAAGGGATGGCGCGCGTTCTTCAATTCGAGACGGCGCTGGCCGTCCGGACTGAGGTGCGGGATGGTGCAATCGAACTCCACGGCGAAGCGGCCTTTGGCGAAGATGAGATCGAGCTGCCCCATGGAATCGACCGCGGCGCGGATTTCCGGCGCGCTCTGACGCAGACGCGCCGTCAGTTCACGGAGAATGCGCTGTACCTCGCGCATTTCTTCCTCGATGAGCCGAACGAGTTCGTTATTGAGATCGATGGTTTCGAGGGGCTCGAGGAAGAGCGTGTGACCGGTGGAACTGGCGCCGTGGATGACGCCTTGCATGCGGCGGCGCTGCCCGGCAACCACAGGGACCACGAAGCGCTCATTACGGATGGTGATGAATTCTTCCTGCAGCGTGCCGTCGTCGCGGTGGGTTTTCAGGAACCGTTCGAGCGATTCGTTGATATTGCGCTTCTGCCTCTCGATATCGCGGCGCAAACGATTGAGAGCCACGCTTGCGTGATCGGCCACGGTACCGTCGGGCAGTATTTTCCCTTCGATTCCGGCCAGCAGGGGCTTGAAATCGCCAATTGCGGAACCCCGCGCGCCCAGCAGTGGAAAGCGATCGGAGACGGCGTTGAGGATGCTGCGCGCGTCAGCTGCGCGATCGAGCAGAGCGATCAGATCGAATAGCTCGCGGGGCTCGAGAGACGCACCCTCGATGCGGATTTTCTCGGTTGCCTGCGACAGGTCGGGTAATCCGTTGAAGGAGATGCGGATGGCCGCGCCGCGCTGCGCAGGCTGCGGTTTCGCGGACGTGCGCAGGTATTCGATCGCTTCCGCGGCTTCCGCGAGCGCGTGCTCAATCTGTTCGCGATTGGTGGATGGCGCGACGGCGTAAAGGCAGGCGCGGCCCATCGGACTGCCGATGTAGCGGCCGATCAGTTCCCGAAGCGGTTCGAATTCCAGCAGGCCGGCGCTGGTTTGTTTCACAGTTTTAGGGTAGCGCGCGGACGAATTTTGTGAAACGCTACGGATGTTTCAGTCACCTGACGGCCGCGGCCTTACCGATCACTTCCGCCGCGCCGGCGGTGAGGTGCTCCGGCAATTCGTGCAAAGGAAACCATTGAGCGCCGGCGGCGTCGCTGCCAGCGCGGAGCTGGCCCCCCGTTAGCCGGCAAAGGAAATCAACCACAACGAAATGATAGGTGGGGCGAATGCTTTCAAAGACTTCGACGATGTTGAGCGGCTCCACTTCGAGCCCGGTCTCTTCGTGGAGTTCACGCCGCACCGCGTCTTTAAGTAACTCGCCGGTTTCGACGATGCCCCCAGGTAAAGACCACCAACCCCGAAACGGCTCGTTCGCCCGCTTGACCAATAACACGCGTTCTCCATCGAAAACGACTGCGCCGACGCCCAACCAGGGCCGGTCGGGATTCAGGCGCGACGGACTAATACTGGACCGAGCCTTTCACTTCCAGGCGTAAACGGTAGATGGAAGTATGCGCGGTAATGTACAGAGATGAGAAATCGTCATCGCCAAAGGCAAGGTTGGATGGAATCTCCGAAGTCGGAATGTCGCCGATGCTTTTGCCGGCTGTGTTGTAGACGGAAATCCGGGCGGCGGCCACGTAGATGTTGCCGCGCTCGTCGATGCGCAATCCGCCAGGAACGCCTTTGATATCGGAAATCAGGATGCGCTCGCCGGACGCGCTGCCGTGCTGATCGAGGTCAAAGGCGCGCACCAAGTGCAGATCGGAATCCGAAACATAGAGAGTTCCACCGTCCGGTGAAAGGGCGATGCCGTTGGGGCGCGTGGTCCATTTCGCCACCAGCGATAACTCGCCTTTGGGCGTGATGTGGAAGACGCCGTAGAAATCGAGTTCGCGGGAGTCGTTCTCGCTCCCGAAGGCCGGGTCGGTAAAGTAAATCTGACCATCGCGCCGCACGGTGATATCGTTCGGTGAGTTGAGGCGCTTGCCTTGATATTTCGCGGCGAGAACTTCCAGCTTGCCTTTCTTATCCGTGCGGGTCACGCGGCGGGTATGCGTTTCGCACGTATAGAGGCGGCCCTGCGTATCGAAGGTGATGCCGCTGGCGCCGCCGGAATTTTCCCGGTAGAGCGCGATGCGCGCCTCGGTCAGCTTTGATGCGGCGTTATCGTCTTCCGCGGCGGGTGGCGGGATGAGGCTGTAAAGACGATTGGCCGGAATATCGCAATAGAGCAGATACCCATCGCGGGACCATACCGGGCCATCGGCGTACAGCAACTTACCCGCGAGCTTCTCTACATGAATCTCGGTGAGATTCTGCGCGGAAGCGGAAGAGAGGAACAGAAGCGCGGCCAGGCACAACCGCGACGGCATCTACTTAATGACAACCTGAATCTGATTGACGACGCTCTTGACGCCCTGCACTTTTTTCGCCAGCTTCTCGGCCTTGCCTTTTCGTTTCTCCGAATCGACCGTACCGCTTAGCGTGGCCACGCCATCCTTCACATCCACACCGATAGCGCCGCCCTTCACAATCTGGTCGGCGGCGAGTTTCATGCGCACTCGATCGGTGAGCGTGTCGTCGGAAACCGTCTTGTCCGCACCCATCAAAGCCGCCGCGGAAACCCCAGCGCCGAACACGGAAAATGCAAAAACGCGTCTAGTCATCTCTTCCGGCCATTGTACGCCAGTCGAGCGTATTGAGGAACGCGGGCTTCTCACGCCAGTTGGCTTGCACCTTGACATGCAGATCCAGAAAGATGCGGATACCGAAGATCTTTTCCATCTCTTCGCGGGCCGCGGTGCCGATCTTTTTGATCATCGAGCCGCCGCTGCCGAGGACGATGGCTTTCTGTCCATCCCGTTCCACATAGATAGTCGCGTAGATGCGAATCAGCCGGTCGTCTTCTTCCCACTTATCGATCACGACGGCAATGGAGTGGGGTACTTCCTGGCGCGTCTCATGAAGAATTTTTTCGCGCACCAGCTCAGCGGCAAGGAAACGCGCAGGCTGGTCGGTGATGTGATCCGCCGGGAAATACGAAGGCCCTTCCGGCAGGCGCGCCGTAATCAGCTCGCGGAGCTTGGTCACGTCCTCCTCGTCGAGCGCGGAGACGGGCAGGAAATCTTCGAACTTGTGCAGTGCGCGGAAGAACTCAATGGCGGGCAGGGTCTGCTCGCGATTCTCCAGGAGATCGGTCTTGTTGACGATCAGGATCACTGGCGACTCGGTATGGTTGAGCACGCTGACAGCCTCGCGATCGGCTTCTCCCGGAGTGTTGGTGGCATCCACCAGGTAAAGCAGCAGATCGCGTTCATCGAGAGAAGCGCGAACGCTATCCATCATCCGCTTCTGAATGGGGGAAGTGGGCCGGTGAATTCCCGGAGTATCCACGAAGACAATTTGAGCGTGTTCGCTGGTGTAGACGCCCTGAATCGCCGTGCGCGTAGTCTGCGGTTTATCGGCGACGATGGCGACCTTACTCCCCACCAGCGCATTCAGCAGCGTGGATTTGCCCGCGTTCGGACGCCCCAGAATGGAGACAAAGCCGGAAACAAATTCACTCATTGCTTGACCGCCTGCTGCTTGCTGACGCGAACCTGCTCCACGCGCAGTTCATCGCCGGCGAGCACATCGATGCGCACGCCGTCGTGCTCCACCGTTTCGCCCGGCTGCGGCACTCGTCCGAGCCATTCGGTCACCAAACCACCCACGGTGGTGGATTCGATATCGCTCTCGATCTTGAGCTCCAGCATGTCCGCAAGCCGGGACAGATCGAAGCCGCCGGGCACAATGAAGGCGCCCTGCGCATCCACCTGCACGTCCGTTTCGGGTTCATGTTCATCGCGGATTTCGCCGAGAATCACCTCCACCAGATCTTCCAGCGTGGCCAATCCCGCCGTATTGCCGTATTCATCCACCACAACCACCATGTGCGCGCCTTCCTGCTGCATTTCGCGCATCAGATCATGCACGGACTTGGATTCCGGGACAAAGCGAATGGGCCGCATCAGGTCTTGTATGGTGCGGCGCGAGCGCTCTTCTTCTTCGAGTTCGAACATATCCCGCACGTGGACAAAACCGATAATCTGATCGATGGTGCCTTCGTAGACAGGAATACGGGAATACTGCTCGTGGATCACGAGCTGGCGCAATTGCTCAAGCGGCGCATCGGACCGGATGGCGACCATATTGGGCCGCGGCGTCATGATTTCGCGAACCACTTTATCGCCGAACTCGACCACGTTCTGGATCAGCTTGCGGTCCTCTTCTTCAATGAGCCCTTCCTCCGCGCCGGCCGTGATGAGCGTGTCGATGTTCTCGGCGGGGGACGGCGCGTCGGTTTCGACGGTCTGCTCATTGGTGATGTCCACCAGGGATTGCAGGAAGTGCAGCAGCACGACGGCCGGAAGCATGATGTTCGCGCACAGCTTCAGAACGGGAACCAGAGGCAAGATCCACACGCCGCTGGTTCGCCGGTAAAGCAACGTGGGAACCAGGTACGCGAAAACAAACATGAGCACCCATCCGCTGCACGCGGCTTCTATGACCGACAGGGCACTCATGCGGCCGTCATCCACCGCGAAGGAGAGCACCAGAACACCGGTGAGCAAAAGCGCGCCGTGCTTGATCAGGGAGAAAGCGAGGGATCCCCGTTCGATGGTGAAACCCAGGCGGGCTTCCAGCGTGGAACGGAAAAACTGCTGCATGGGAACATCGCGCATGCGGAGCCGCTGAGATTCCAGATACAACTGCTGCACGGTGGAAATGAGAAGCAGCACGACCGCCAGCGCACCCAGCGCCAAAGAGCTAAACAGAATCATCGCGCGGCCTTGACGAGACTCCGTTCGGTGAGTCCGGCGGAGAGCCCCAGTTTGGTTCGCCACCGCCTTTCGGCGCGCGCCATCTCTCCTTGATCGCGCTCATGATCGAGCCCGGTGAGATGGAGAAGGCCGTGTAACATGAGCAACTTCACTTCCTCACTTAAAGTATGCCCGAACTCGACTGCCTGTTGAGCGGCGCGATGGCGCGAGATGGCTAAATCGCCGAGGTCACCCAAGTCACCCAGATGCCGCGGCCCTTGCGCAGGGAAAGAAAGAACGTCGGTAGGGTAGTCTTTGCGCAGAAACTCGCGGTTCCAGCGGCGGAGGTCGGCATCCCCCGTGATGAGGCAGTGGAAGCTGCGGCCTTTCGCGACGCTGGTGTAAAGACTGTGCGCGAAACGCTCCAGTTCGTTGCGATCGAGCCCGGCGCGCGCTGGCACGCGCCGGAAAGTTATCAGTGGGTCCGAGGGTTGGACGGAAGGTGCTAAGCCCATTGGCTAATTCGTTTGCCGGAACGCGCCCGTGTGCGCCATCGCGGCTTCCGGCAAAGGCTCGGATAAGTTGAGGCCCAGTTGCCGCGCGCTGGCGTCATTCGCCCGTTCATAAGCTTTCACGATGCGCTGGACTAAGCTGTGGCGCACCACGTCCCGTTCATTGAAGTGGACGAAACTGATGCCTTCGACTCCGTTCAGGATTTCGGCGGCGTCCATCAGACCGCTTCTGCGGCCCATGCCAAGGTCTACTTGCGTGGGATCGCCGTTGACAACCATTTTCGAACTGAAGCCCTGGCGCGTGAGCACCATCTTCATCTGCTCCGGGGTGGAGTTTTGCGCTTCGTCGAAAATGATGAAGCTGTCGTTGAGCGTGCGGCCGCGCATGAAGGCGATGGGCGCCACTTCGATGGTGAGCTTCTCGATCAGCTTCTCCACTTTGTCGGCTTCCAGCATGTCGTAAAGAGCGTCGTACAGAGGGCGGAGATAAGGGTCGACCTTTTCCCTTAGCGTGCCTGGCAGGAAACCCAGTTTCTCGCCCGCTTCCACAGCAGGGCGTGTCAGGATGATGCGGCTCACCCGTTTCGAGAGCAGCGCGGAAACCGCCATGGCGACGGCGAGATAAGTCTTCCCCGTGCCCGCCGGGCCGATGCCGAATACCAGATCATTGCGTTCGATCGCTTCCAGGTAGCGCCTTTGGTTGATGGTCTTGGGCGCGAGAACTTTCTTGCCGAAATTGCGCGTTTTGCCGCTCTGCACCAGGGCTCGCAGAGAGACGTCGGGGTCTTCGGTCACCACGCGCAGATAGCTATTGAGGTCGCCGTTGGTAAACACGACGCCCTCCTTCACCATATCCGCGTAATCTTCGAGAATGCGTTCGGCGCGCGAAACGGCCGCGTCGTCGCCCTCGATTTCAAGCGAGCTTTCCACGAGGCTGGTCTTAATGCCGAGCTTCGTTTCCAGAACGCGTATGTTCTCATCTCGAGTGCCGAAGAGACTCTCGACACCCCGGGTAATCTGAACGCTGGATCTCATTTGGTTTGGAGCGAAACCTCCTGTAATCGGATTCGTATGGAACGAGACAAATACATCAATGGAGTTGTAAGACGGAACGAGGAAACTTCAAGGCGAGGAACGTCTTCAGGCAGGGAAGAGAGTGAAACCGCGAGCAGCGGACCAATTGCATCCAAGCGTGATTATAGCAAGGGCTTACTAGAGTGGCGCATGAAAATGTTGTTTCATTTGAGAGAGGATTGTTACCTCCGGTCATGCGTTGAGAGTAACCTGACAGAGGTTTCTCGCTTTCTGCAGCTCGACGGCTTTCCCGGCAGCCTTCTTGCCCGCCAGAAACGCGTGGTCTGAGTTGTAATACTCCCACTCGCTATATCTGCCGGCGAGAACAATGTCATGCCCCAGCAGCCATTCGCGGATCAACTCGACATTGCTCGAGCGCGCGTGATCGTAGACCACGTAGGCAAACGGCAGGTCCACCTGGTTCGCGGCAATCACCTGGTCTTCGGGCCTGAAGAAGCCGACCTTATAACAATCTTCGATGCAAAGCCGGATCAAATCCTCGCCATCGCACGGCAGAGGCTTTGATTCGGAATAAGTGATTTCACAGGTGAGGCCGAAGCCACCCGGCGCGTTGCAATACGGGCTGGCGTTGCCCTGGACGAAAATCCGGTGGAACACAGTGTCTTCGGGGTAGTAGATCCAGTGCTTCTCCGTCAGATTCTCGCGGCCGATGCCGAGGTTGACGCAGCGCACGGAGGTGTAGCGCAGGCGGCTGGCCGCATCGTGAAGCTCCCGCGGCGCCTCGTCGCCAATCGCGCAGATCAACAACGGTAGCGGCATGGTGCTGATGAGAGAACCATACGGAATCACTTCGCCGCTGTCGAGCGTCACCGTATGCGCTGAGGGAGAGACGCGGCGCACCCGCGTGTCCAGCCGAAGGTCAGCTTTCAGATGCGGCAGAAATCCGTTCATGAGGCTTTGGAATCCGCCGCGGAGCGGATAACCGAAACGGGCATTGGGACCCATCGGTTTCGGAACCGGCGAGAGCGCGCCTTCGATCATTTCCTGCAAGTCGGGGAGTGGCACGCGCCCACCCAGCCAACTGGTTTCCATTTCGGCGAGGGGCACGGCCCAGATTTTGCGGTTGTAAGGAATGGCGAAGTGTTTGGCGATTCCCGCGCCCCAAACCTTATAGATGAATTCCTCAAAGTTGCGGGGTTCGCCGGCAGGCTCGACGTAGCGCGATTCGATCGCGCCCATGATGCATTCTTTGATCACCGCGGGGGGTAATCCGTACAGCGCTCCTTGAAAGGGATAGCGCGTGTAGGTGTTCTTGCTGTGGATCCAGGCTTCCCGATCCTGCCAGTGGATGTTGTCACCCAACAGGATCTTGTACATCTCATGCACGTAAGGGTCCTTCGAAAACATGATATGGCCGGCGTAGTCAAAGGTGAACCCTTTGTCTACGATGGATCGGCACCAGCCACCCACCTGACTCTCTTTTTCGATTAAGACGGCGTTTTGCCCAAGATGGTAAGCGGCGCTCAAGCCGGTTGGGCCAGCCCCGATCACAACGGTCGAGGGGTTGTTCTCGCTTAAGAAACCCACTTAAACCATCTTGCCATAATGCAGCGGGACTGCGTGATATTAAGAGGAGTGCAACTCCAACTGAATCTCTGGCTCTCCATGCTCCAGGATTTCCGGTACGCAATTCGACAACTGATGAAGAGCCCGGGGTTCGCTCTCACCGCGCTCATCTCGATCGCACTGGGGATCGGGGCCACAACGGCGGTTTTCAGCGTTGTGTACGGAGTGCTGATCAATCCTTACCCTTACAAGAATCCCGGACGCATGGTGCACCTGGTTCTGATCGACAGAGCCGGGCATGAACTCTGGCCCGCACTGAACGGGGCACAGATCGAGCAACTCCGGATGACGCCTGGCGTCGAGAGCGCAATCGGACAGGAAGATTGGAGCCTTACCACCACGGGCGAGGACCTTCCGGACGATGTTGCCGGGGTGTACCTCACTCCCAACGCGTTCGATTTTTTCGGCGTGCCCGCGCTGTTGGGTCGTGAATTCGGCGCCCCAGACGCTTCGCAGCCAGTGGTGGTGCTGAGTTACAAATTCTGGCAGCGGCATTTCGGGGGCGATCGGAACTTGGTGGGACGGAATCTGCAGTTGGTTCACAAGACGTACGTGGTGATCGGAGTGCTGCCACCGAGGTTCACGTGGGGTGGCGGCGATGGCGCCGATGTTTACCTTCCTCTGAAGCCAACCTCCGATTCAAATGCAGCGTTTACCTGCGAGATCCGGCTGAAAAACGGGGTTTCGTACGCGGCCGCTGACGCGGCGTTACAACCGCTTGTGGAGCAGTTCGCGAGACAGCAGCCGGCGCGGTTTCCGGACCACTTCAAAGTGGCGGTGCAAGGGTTAGGCGATCAATTCGCGGAGCGGGTGGGCAAGACGCTCTGGCTGCTATTGGGCGCGGTTGCGCTGCTGCTGCTGATCGGATGCGCGAACGTATCGATTCTGCTGTTGGCGCGAGGGACGGCTCGCAGCCACGAGTTTGCGGTGCGCGCCGCGATCGGCGCGGGAAGAGCGCGGTTGGTTTCACAACTACTCATTGAATCGCTGGCGTTGTCGCTGGGCGGAGTGTTGCTCGGTGTCGCGCTTGCCTACCGCACGGTGCCGTTGATGGTGGCGTGGCTGCCGCTTGGCTCGTTTCCGAACGAAGCGGCGATCGGGCTCAATTTTCCGGTGTTCTTCTTCAGCATCGGGCTGGCCGTGCTGACCAGTATCTTTTTCGGACTAGCGCCCGCGCTTTCCCTGTCAAGGCCGGATATCGCGCACTTGATTCAAGCGAACACGCGCAAGGCTTCGAGCGGAGTCAGAGGTAAAGGGATGAGCTCCGCGTTAGTGGCCGGGCAGATTGCGCTGACTGTAGTGTTGCTAACGACAGCCGGGGCGGCGGTCGGAGGATTCCTGCGCTTGATGCACGCGGACCTGGGATACGACCCTCACAACGTAATGTCGGTCGGGATACCGGTTCACGATAACACTTACATGACCTGGGAGCAGCGCTCTACGTATTTCGAAAAATTACGGGAACGCATCTCCACCCTGCCGGAAGTGGTTTCGGCGGGGATTTCCTCCAATGCCACCCCGCCGAACAATGGATGGGCGATCGGATTTGAGATTCTGGGACGGCAATCCAACGAGGCACAGGAGTTACTGGCGAACTTAGTCAGCCCGGAATATTTCGACGTACTGCACATACCCATGGGGCAAGGGCGCTTGTGGGACCGGATTGCGACGGCGCGGGGCGACCGGGTAGCGGTGATCAACGAAACGATGGCGCACCAATACTGGCCTAAGGGGGACGCCGTGGGTCACCAGATCCGGATACCCAAAATGAAGAGCGACTCGATCTACTCGCCGGCGATTCCGGATAGCGATGGGTGGTTCCAGGTGGTTGGCGTAGTGGCGGACGCGCGCGACGACGGATTGCGCAATAAGATCCGGCCGGCCGCTTACTTTCCGTATACCGTCTATATGCGGATGTACACGCAGATTCTGGTTCGCACGACGACGCCTCCATTGCAGGTGCTGCGTAGCGTTCGCGCGCAAGTGCGGGCGGTGAACGGGGACCAGCAAGTTTCGGGCAACGTGCGTAACCTCGATCAATGGATCACCATCCAGCCGGAGTGGGCGCAACAGCGACTTATTGCGAGCATTTTTGGCGGTTTTGCCTTTCTGGCATTGATACTCGCAGCGATGGGATTGTATAGCGTGGTTTCCTACACGGTGTCTCAGCGGACCAGTGAGATCGGAATCCGCATTTCCCTGGGCGCGCAGCAGGCACACGTTCTGAGGCTGGTGTTTGCATCGACGGCGAAGAGCGTGGGAGCGGGACTGACCTTGGGCGCGGGGTTCATCCTGCTTTTTCATCGAGTCCTCCAGGGATGGATGGGAAGCGACGCGTACGATCCGAAGATCATGCTAGGAGCGGCGTTCCTGCTGGCGGCCAGCGCCGCGGCGGCGAGTTTCTTCCCGGCGCGGCGGGCTTCGTCGATTGATCCCATCGTTGCGGTGCGAGATCGGTAAGTTGGAGGAGTTGGGGTGATGTCGGTGCAAGGATAGCCCGGCGCAAATTACATTTGCGACAGTTGCGCAGTCTTAATCCGCTCCGCGGGATAGCTCGCGCAGGTCCAGCAGATGCTTGGGACGGAACTCAAAGCGGGACCACGCCTCCGCATCCGAGAACTCGATCCCCACAAAGTAGCCGATCTCGCGAAACGCGCAGTACTTAATGGAGCAGTGCGCCGACCAGTTCGCCCCGTGCCGGATGGTGGCTTCAATGTCCACTGGTACCGGGCGCTCCACCTGCAGGCACGCGCCACGCGGCGAAATATCCTCAAGAACCGCGGTGCATTCGCATCGGTTTTCGTTACCTCGACCGGATTTCTCTCTCCACTCCAAATAAACCAGGTCCGCACAGATGGACCGGTTGAGAAGGCGCTTGTCGTTCATATAAGCCTCATATAAGCGGTAGATCGGATGAAATCGCTTCGGGCATTAGCAGCGGTTACACCCCCCGCCAAGATCCGCTCAGCACCGCCTTTAACACGCCATCCGGCGCGGTCGCCCTGGCGATGGCCCAGCCTACACGAAACACATTGAAGAGCACCGGCGGCGCCATGGCGTACTCGTGCTCCCACCATTGCGGGTCAAAGCGCGCCTTGAAGCGGTAGAGTCCGGCGAAATTATAAACGGCCTCCCCGCGCTGGGCAAAATGGTCCATGGCGCGGATCAGCGTGCCATGGCCGCCATAACGGAGCGCGTCCCGTGCAGAAATGCCATGCAGCGGCACAGTGCCCGGCGTGACCAGCCTGATGCCCCAGGCCAGTAGATATTCAAAAGCTGTCACAAACAGCAGATCCGTGGTGCCCTTGGGAGCTTCCGGGTGACGGTGAAAGTCTTTCAGGTAGCACCCTTTGCGCGCCGGTAATGGCGCGGCGCTCAGCAACGCCACCAGCCGGCCGGTGGCGTCGCGGGCCAGGAAGTTGGTTCGGCATTCGGGGAAATTGTGGATATCCGAGCCGAAGAGCCAGCCGAACTGGACCGTGCGGCGGGTGGAGGCCCAGGCGCGTTCCAGTTGAGCAACTTCCGCCTCCGGATACTCGCCGCCGGGCAAGGTTTCGATGGTGACCCCGGCGTTGCGAGCTTTGCGAAGTTCCTTGCGAATGGTGTGCCCGCGGCTTCCGGATGGGTTCCAGACCGTGAGATCGAAGTATGGTGACATGCCGACCGGAACGCAATCGAGACCCAGGTTCGGAGCGAGGCGCGCGAAGCGCTCGGTAGAGGGGACGAACGCCGCCAGTTTCCCGCGGCTCCGGGCGAATTCGAGGAACTCCTGGGCTACGGTTTCCAGGTCCGCGGCCTCGGACAATGGTTCGCATGCCAGCCACGTGTGTCCCACTTCGCGGTAAGGTACGGCGCCATGAGCGCGTGACGCTTCCCATCCGGAAGCTCCGGCGATGGAAACCAGACTATGCGGGTTGTAACCATATTTCGCGTGGTACGCGAACATCGTCTCACGCATTTAGGTAGGTTCTCACGCTCGGGAAAAGCATGTAGAATCTCCTTTATGGAGACGCGGCGCGATTACCTAAAGATCATCGGAGCGGTGGGCGCCACGTGTACCTTTCCCTTCCCGGCGGACGAGCTTTACGGGCAGGAGCAGCACACGCACGGACATTTCAACGTGCCTGTGGTCGCGCCCTTTGAGCCCCGGTTCTTCACCGTTGCTGAAGGTCTTGTTATCGCGCGCGTCGCCGATCTGATCATTCCCGCGACCGATACGCCGGGCGCGGTGGCCGCGGGCGTGCCGCAATATGTCGATTCCGTCGTTTCGCAGAATCCCCGGCAGCAGGCCGTGTTCCGCGAAGGCATCGCGTGGCTGGATGCCGAAGCTGTACGCTTCCACGAAAAGAAGTTCGTCGAGTTGCAAAGGGAAGAGCAGATCGACATACTGACCCCCTTGAGCGCGTCGGCTGACGCCGGCCATCTCGATTCGCCGGGACCGAAGTTCTTCGGAGCAATGAAGAACCTGACGGCCGACGGGTACTACACTTCCTACACTGGCCTGGTGCAGGAACTGGGGTATCAGGGGAATCAGGCTCTCAGCCGCTTTGAAGGCTGCGTTCACGAGCACTAGACTTCAACGCCTGTTATACTTGCGTCCTACCTGTTGGCCGTGAGGAGTTTTATGTACAACCTGAGAAGCGTCCTGAAAGCCGTTCCGCTCGTGACGATCGCATTAGCCGTGACCGCCATGGCGCAAGCACAACCTGTGGTGAGCAGCGTCGTGAATTATTCGTCCCTCCAGGACTCCCTTTCGCCCGGAGCGGACGCGATCATATTCGGGACAAACCTTGCTCCGACCGGCGTTCAAGACCTTTCGATCACACTCGCGGGAGTGCCTTGCGGGATTCTGATCTCATCCGACAGCCAGATCGACGTGGAGTTGCCGGTAAACGCTGCGACTGGACCATCGAACCTGGTGGTTTCGTACACCGGTGCGGCGTCGACTCCTTTCCCGGTGACGTTGAACGCTTATGCGCCGGCGTTATCCACGGCCAGTGGGACCGGTTCGGGCATCGGGGCGTTCACCGACGGAGCCAATGTGGTTTCCGCTTCGTCCCCGGCGCATGTGGGAGATACGATCACGGCATACGGCGTCGGGCTAGGTGCTACCAATCCGGTGGTTGCAACCGGGGTGCTATCGCCCTCTAACCCTCTGGCGGTCACGCTGGCGCAACCGACCGTGACCGTGGGCGGAATCGCGGCGACGGTCACATTCTCCGGACTCGCGCCTGGGTACATCGGACTTTATCAGGTGAATTTCACGGTCCCGTTGAACGCGCCGATCGGCGATCAAAATGTGATTTTGACGATTGGTGGGATCGCGAGTCCCGTGGTCATTCTGCCGGTTGCCGCGGGAAATCCCGCGAGCCTCACGATCTCGGGTGGGACGCCGCAAACCGGATCGCTCGACACGCAATTTGCCTTGCCGCTTTCGGTAAGTGTCGCCGATGCCGAGAGTAATCCCGTTACGGGGGCGACCGTCACGTTTACGGCGCCCGCCTTATCCGGCCCGAGCGTCACGTTTGCAAATGGAGTGAATACGGCGGTGACCAACTCGTCCGGCGTGGCTTCGTTGGCCGCGTTTGCAAACGGCAGCACTGGAACGTTCAACGTTACGGCGGCGGTGGCTGGTCTGGCTTCGCAGGCCACGTTCGCGTTGACAAATCAATTCCCCGTCACCGCGCCTTATACGCTGTCCACATCGGTGACGCCGGCGGGGGGCGGCACAGTGACACCGGCTTCCGGTCAGAATTTCGCATCGGACGCAATCGTGCAAATCACGGCGACACCGGCCGCGGGTTACACGTTCACGAGCTGGTCCGGCGCGGTGGCCGACCCGTATGCGAGCACCACTACGGTGACGATGACCGCGGCTCAACTCGTGGTCGCGAACTTCATCCACCAGGTCTTTACGGACGTGCCGCCGAGCGAATACTACTTCGATGCGGTAAACCTTCTCTCGCAGGAAGGCATCACCTCGGGATGTACCCCTTCGACGTACTGTCCCACGGACGACGTTTTGCGCAGCCAGATGGCGGTCTTTATCATTCGTGGCATCGAGGGCTCGTCGGCAACTTTCACATACAGCGCCACGCCTTATTTCGCCGACGTTCCATCCGGCAGTTTTGGCTTCGAATACATCCAGAAGATGTACGAACTCGGCATCACGGCGGGCTGCGGCCCCGCCCCGGGAGGCGGACTCAATTACTGCCCGAACGATAACGTCACGCGCTCCCAAATGGCCATTTTCATGATCCGGGCACGCTACGGCACGAACACGCAATTCGACTTCCCCACGACGCCGTATTTCACCGATGTCCCGGTGGGCGCATTTGGATTTGACTGGATACAGCGCATGAAGGAGGACAACATCACCTCCGGATGCACGGCGACGACCTACTGCCCGAACAACGCGGTGACGCGTGGAGACATGGCTATCTTCGTGATGCGCGGCCTCTTCAACCGGCTGCTGCCGGCTGCCCAGCCGGTGCTGTTCGCGGTGAGCGCCAATGCGATCGGCATTGGGAACTCAGTGACCGTAACGGTTACCGGGGCAAACACACACTTCGTGCAGGGAACAACAGTGGTGAGCCCCATGGTCGGCTTTACGGTTGGAGCGGTTACCGTGCTAAGCCCGACTTCGTTGACTGTCACGCTGACGCCGGGAAGCTCTGTGACACCGCAGCCGGAATCGATCTGGGTGATCACCGGGACTGAAGAAGCGGTATTGCCGAATGCGGTCGCGGCGGTTGTTCCCACCGCGTAGTCTGTTTACCGTAGGGTTTTCACGCACGGTCAGACATTTCTTAACGGCGCAATGGCGGTTCGCGTGCAAAATAGTAATAGAGGTTTGAATGACACACGCTGAACTTGTCCAAATCGCGACGGATTTGCTCTTCGCCGCACCCCAGCCGGAACGATGGCTGAGCCAATATGATCTCGCGTTAGCCGGTGACACCGATCTGCAGTTGAACGAATTTGTGAACCGGCTGCAGCAGGAATTCCTGCACAGCCATAGCATCGCCGCTTAGGGCTTCCGAAGAATGTGTGAGAGATAGGCCATCCGGGTGGCTGAAATGGACCAAGCGGTTGAAATGGCCCATTTTCTTCTTCGTAAGCCATTCATTAAAAAAGGCTTAACGGTGGCAACCAACCTGCTCTTGCTTACGTTAGATGTAGTAGTGAGCGTGGTAACGAATATGAAAAGCCCTCAAATCTTTCCAACAGTTTTTGCAGTCACCGTTTTCGCAATGACCCAGGCCGCAGCGCCGGTTCTTGCACAGAGCACCGATAACTGGCAGCGCTTCGACAACCCTGCGCCGCAAGCCGGCAATTCGCAGGCTGCGCCGCAGATCAGTTCCTCGCAGCCGGATCCGACTCTCGCACAGGCACAGGCCCAGGAGCAAGGGAGTCCGAACCCGTATCCGCAGGCTCCTCCGCCTCCTCCGGCATACAACACCAACGGCGGATACCAGAATGGGAACGGCGGTCAATACGGCCCTCCGCCCCAGGGTCAATATGGTCCACCGGCTCAAGGCCAATACCAATATGGTGCGCCGCAGGGGAATTATCAGGCTCCGCCACCCCAGGAGCGCGTTCCGGACGCTCTGAATCTGACGGCGGGCAAATATGTCACGGTTCGTGTGAACAATTTTCTCACTAGCGACCATAATCAGCCCGGCGATGCCTTCACGGCGACCCTGGTTGAGCCGATTGTAATTGACGGCTTCGTGGTGGCCCAGCGCGGACAAATGGTGAATGGCCGCGTGGTTGAAGTTCAGAAGGCCGGCCGCGTCAAGGGCGTATCCAGCATGCGCATCGAACTCACCGGCTTAACGCTGCTCGACGGCCAGCAGCTTCCCATTAAAACAACGCTGATCGATCGCAAGGGCCAAACCTCGAATGGACGCGATGCCAGCGCCGTGGTGGGGACTACCGCCCTGGGCGCCATCGTCGGCGCGGCGGCAACCGGCACGGGCTTTGGCGCGGGGATGGGAGCCATCGGCGGCGTGGTTGTCGGCACGGTCGGCGTGTTGGTCACTCGCGGGCGCCCAACCGTCATCACGCCTGAATCTGTAATGACGTTCCGTGTGGAGCAGCCCATTACGATTTCGACCACGCATTCGGCGGGTGCCTTTTATGCGGTGTCGCGTGAAGACTATGGACCGGGCGGCGGACCGGGCGGACCGAGCTTCGCCGCTCGTCCATACCCGTATCCGCCAGTTGGCGCGTACCCGTATGCTTCTCCTTACTATGGATCGTATTGGGGACCCAGCCTTTACGTCGGCGGCTTTGGTTACTACGGCCGTGGGTTCTACGGCCGCGGCTACTACGGCAGAGGCTGGCGCCGCTAAATCAATCACGTCTTTCGACGATTCGAAGCGCGGGCGCCTTGCCCGCGCTTTTTTTTGCATGCAGCACTTTGCTTGTAACAACGCGATAGAATGCATTGCGGCCCGTACCATGCACATTCCCCTGACCCCCGTCCGCTGCCTTTACCGCGCCGTCGACCTTTACGGCAGCAAGGAAGGCGTTGTTTGCGGAACACACCGTTTCACGTACGCCGAGTTCGGGGAACGCTGTGAACGCCTCGCCGCCGCGCTCGGCAGCCTCGGCGTCCTACCCGGCGACCGCGTCGCCTATCTGAGCTTCAATACGCACAAGCTGCTGGAAGGCTACTTCGGCGTCATTCAAGCCGGCGCAATTGTGGCGCCTCTCAATGTTCGCCTCACCGCGCCGGAACTGATCCAGATCCTGAACCATTGCGAAGCCCGCGTGGTGCTCTTTGAAAACGACTTCGCGCCGCTCATCGAGCACTTCCGGAAAGACTGTCCGGCGATTGAGCACTACATCGCGCTCGACGGCCCGGAGTACGAAGCGTCGCTCGCCCGCGCCACTCCCCGGCGCAGCGACATCATGAGCTTCGACGAAGCTTCGCCCGCCGAAATCTTCTACACCAGCGGCAGCACCGGAACTCCCAAAGGCGTTCTGCTCTGTCACCGCACCCTCTACCTCCACGCGATGAACGTGGCCCTGTCGACCACCAACAACGATACCGGCATAGACCTGCACACCATCCCGCTCTTCCACGCCAACGGATGGGGATTGCCGCAGGCCTGCACGATGATGGGGCGCAAACAGGTGATGGTGCGGCGGTTCGAACCCACTACGGTCTTCCGTCTGATCGAGCAGGAGCGCGCCACCGGAATGCTGCTGGTGCCGGTGATGGCCGGCGCACTGCTGATGTCGCCCGATCGCGAGAAGTTCGACCTGTCCAGCCTCGAATTGATCATGCTCGGCGGCGCCGCGTCTTCGCCCGAGTTGTGCCGGAGACTTGAAGACGCGTTTCATTGCCTGGCGCAATCCGGCTACGGGCTGACTGAGACGTCGCCGGTGGCTACGGGCGCGCGCAAGAAGGGAACGGTGGCTTACAAAGACGAAGCGGAGCGCTTCCGCCGGCAAGCCATGGCGGGTTGGCCGCTGCCCGGAACCGAGGTACACGTGGTGGATGGCGCCATGAACCAGGTACCCCGCGATATGCACACCATCGGCGAGGTCGTGGTGCGCGGCGATTGCGTGATGGACGGTTATTTCCGCGAACCCGCGGCCACGGCGGCGGTGATGTCGGGAGCGTGGCTGCACACCGGGGACATGGCCGTTTGGGACGAAGAGAACTACGTCCATATCGTCGACCGGAAAAAAGACATTATCATCAGCGGCGGCGAGAACATCTCGTCGATTGAAGTGGAGCGCGCCATCGCCGCCCATAGCGCAGTGATGGAGTGCGCGGTGGTCTCCGCTCCCGATGAGAAGTGGGGCGAAATCCCGGTCGCCTTCGTGGTCCTCAAACCCGATGAGACGCTGTCGCAGGCAACGCTTGCGGAATTCGTGGCGGAACGCCTAGCCAAGTTCAAAATGCCCCGCGCCTGGTTCTTCCGCTCCGAGCCTCTGCCTAAGACCGGAACCGGCAAGATCTTGAAGCGTGATCTGCGGGAGCCGTTCTGGCAAGATAAAACCAAGCGCGTTCAGGGTTGACTTTCCGGGTTGCCTATTCAGTCCATTGAACTCGATATCTTTCTCGCCTTCCTGAAGCTGGGCTGCACGTGCTTTGGTGGGCCGGCCGCGCACGTGGGCTACTTCCGCAGGGAATTGATCGAGCGGCGCAAGTGGATCACGGAAGCCACTTTCTCCGAATTCCTGGGCCTCACGCAACTGCTGCCGGGGCCTTCCAGCAGCCAGACCGGTTTTCTCATCGGCATCGCCCGAGGCGGCCTCTCTGGCGGGGCGGCCGCGTGGCTTGGCTTCACGCTCCCTTCCGCGATCCTGATGACGCTGTTCGCAGCCGGCGTCAAACATGCTCACGGGCCGCTTGCCGATAGTGCATTGCGGGGCCTGGCGATCGCCGCCGTCGCCGTGGTGGCGAACGCAGTGGTCAGCATGTTTCGCAGTCTTTGCCCGGATTGGCCGCGCCGCATAGTGGCCGGGGCGGCGGCGCTCGTCCTTTCCATCAATGGCGGGGGTCTGGTTGAGGTCGGCGCTCTGCTCGCCGGGGCATTGGCCGGCTGGCTGTGGATTCGTTCGAGTCCGCGGTTGAGTGCCGATGATGATCCGTTGCCCGTCTCCCGCGTGGCGGCTGCCGGTTGCCTCGCCTTATTCGCCGCACTCTTCGCGGGCCTGGAAATCGCGGCGCGCATTTCGCGCTCCGCGAATGTGCAACTGCTCGAGGCCTTCTATCGCACGGGATCTCTCGTGTTCGGCGGCGGCCATGTGGTTCTGCCGCTGCTGAACGAAGCCGTGGTGCGTCCCGGATGGGTGAACGCGGGCGACTTCCTCGCGGGGTACGGAGCGGCGCAGACGATTCCCGGTCCGCTGTTCACCTTTGCCGCCTACCTTGGCTTCGCAGCCCGGACGAATCTACATGGTATTCCGGGCGCGGTGCTCTGCCTGCTTTGCATCTTCCTTCCCGGCTTGTTACTGGCGGCCGCGGCTGCGCCATTTTGGAACTGGCTGCGCCGGCACAAATCCGCGCAATTTGCCGTCTCCGGCGTGAACGCTGTCGTGGTGGGACTGTTATTTTCAGCTCTTTTCCACGCGGCTTTTTCACAAACGGGGGGCGCCGCGATACGAGGGGTGGTAGATATTACGCTCGTGCTGTCAGGCTTCCTGGCGCTTTTGATGACGCGCGTATCACCCGTAATAGTTGTCTTATTAGTGGCGGGGGTTTCGGTGCTGCTTACGCTCGCAAGAATCTGATTAGTACTTTCCGGATGAATAAGTACTATTGCATAGTACCCTATGTAGTACTTCTCCATTTATTAGAAGAGATATCTTGTCTGAAACCGCACTATGGATTTATTGTGCGGCGAAAAATCCTTGACCGGTATGAATTTCAATCCATAAGATATTCATAGGTACTGAGGTAAAAGCATTACTTTGGTACTACGATTGCCCTTGAAAGTATTCCATGAAACCTCGCAAATCACTCCTCTACGTTCTCCTCATTGGCGGTGTCTCGGCACTGCCTTCTCTTGCGGCCCCCGTTACTTTCGGCCAAGGTCTGGAGCAGTCGGCCAGCCAAGACTTTCATCTGGTGGATACCGGGTCGGGCGTCACTCTCACGGCTTCCAGCCAGATCTTTTTTGTCTTCTCCAATGTGGCTGGATTACCGTCGGATCTAACGGGTCCACTTGCCGCCACACTAACCCTCAATCTGGCGTCCTCCAGTCCCGACACGATTAGTAACGGTGTCATTTCTGAAGGTGGATTCACCGGCACGTTCTCGATCATTTTGAATACTGCGATTAATGGCCAGACGAATCTGCTCTCCGGCACGATTACATCCCTGGCGGATGCGACGTTATCGGGCAAGAGCGGCGGCACCAGCGCCAGCCTGTCGGCTTCGACGCCGCCTCCTGGAGCTGTAAGTTACAACTCCGCTTTCGTCTCGTTCGTGAACCCAGTTACCGAGGCCCTGTCGTTTGCTCTTTCGTCGGTAGTACCCTCGTTTGTGGATAACGGATCCGGGTACCTGGCGGCATTCAACGCCGCGGGAAGCGAGACGTTCTCTTCCAACCCGCCGCCCATCGTCACAGCGTCGCCTGAGCCCATTTCGATGTTGCTCATTGGCTTCGGAATGATGCTCGTTGGCGCGGTTGGCGTGCGCGTTCGCCGGTCCAACTAATTAGCTGAACAGCTCGCGAATCGGTTGGGTGCCCCGTTCCACCAGTGGAATGGGGCGTCCTTGCGCTCCTGGTAGTTCCAGTTCGAGGGGAATGCCGAGCCCGTGATAAACCGTCGCGGCGATCTCCGCGGGTGAGACGGGGCGGTCTTTGGGAGCGCCGCCGATATCGTCCGAAGCCCCAATCACCTGCCCGCCTTTCACACCGCCACCAGCCATGAGGATGGTCCAGCATTGCGGCCAATGATCGCGTCCACCGGCGGGGTTCACCTTCGGCGTACGCCCGAACTCGCCCATCGAGAGGACCATCGTATCGGTCAAAAGGCCGCGGTCGGCAAGATCTTCCAGCAGGGCGCTGTAAGCCATGTCGTACATGGGGCCCACCAGATCGCGGTAGCAACTGATCGGGCTGAACGGTTTTGATCCGTGGATGTCCCAGGTGATCTCATCAAACACCGTTTCAAACATGTTGACGGTGACGAAGCGGACGCCGGCTTCGATCATGCGCCGGGCGAGGAGGCAGCTTTGCCCGAAGCGGTTGAGGCCATACTTCTGGCGCACGCTCTCCGGTTCTTTGTGGAGTTCGAAGGCCTCGCGAGCCTTTTGGGAGGACATCAGCGTATAGGCCGAATGGAATGTCGAATCGAGCAGACGCGCGTCTTGCGATGTTTCGAATTTCGAGACGGAATGGTCGATCATCTCGCGCCAGTTCTTGCGGCGGTCGACGCGGAGGGCGGTTAGATAATCCGGCGGCAGCAGGTCGGGCACTTTGAAATTCGGGTCCGACGGATCGGCGTTGAGGACGAACGGGTCAAAGGTTTTCCCGAGGAAACCGGCCGTTTGCCCGTGGGGCATATTGCCGCCCGTATTGCCGATGGGGCGCGGCAGCAGCACGTGGGCCGGGACATCGCCTTTGGGCCCCTTCAGCTTGGAAAGAACGCAGCCAATGTGAGGGTATTCAATGCCGCCCTGGAACAGACGCCCGGTCTGCATCATCTGGTGGCCGGTGTCGTGCACGGCGGCGGCGGTGTGATAGCAGGAGCGGATAAGCGCGTACTTATCCGCGAGCTTCGCCATGCGCGGGAAATTTTCGGAGATCTCGATCCCCGGCACGTTGGTCTTGATGGGACTGTAGGGTCCGCGGATCTCGGCCGGGGCGTTGGGCTTCATGTCCCAGGTGTCCAATTGGGACGGGCCGCCCACCAGGAACAGCATGATGCAATTCTTATCGGTCCTGGCCGGATCGACCGCGCCCGCGGCCTTCAGGCCGGCCATGTCGGCGAGACTCAACCCCAGAAGAGACAGCGCGCCGGCATGCAGGAAATCGCGGCGCTTGAGGCCATCACAGAATTCAACCGCGCGGTCGGCATCAAGGCGGAACATGGCAACTCCTTCAAGGAGATGTTATCAGTTCTTCGTGTTCAAATCTCTTTTGGCCTTTTCCGCCTGTTCGCGCGCTTCGTGGCCGGCCTTGATGGCCTCGCGCTTCACGACCTGAGCGTCGCTCCTGACTTCTTTCTTCAGCTCATCCCCGGACGTTTTCAGTTCTTGCCGTACTTGCTCTGTATCGGAGCGTGAACAGGCCCCTAGTACCAGCGCGAACGCCAGCAACCCTATTTTCTTCAAATCTACACCTCCAGGGATTTATCCTTGCAGGGCATGGGCCAGATCGCCCAGGATATCGTCCACCGCTTCGATACCGACCGAAAGGCGCAGCAAGTTGGGGCGGATTCCCATGCGCTCGCGCTGTTTCGGCGCCAAGTCGCGATGCGACGCCATCACGGGGTAGAGGATCATGCTGTGGACGTCACCGAGACTGGTAGCGGGAACGATCATGCGCAGCGCGTTCATGAACCGGAAGATGCGCTCGCGATCCGCGTCCAACAGTTCGAAGCTGACGATTGCGCCATAGAGCCCCGGGCTGAACAAGCGACGGACCGCCGCGGAATCGGGATGCTTCGGATCGGCCAGATAGAACACGCGCTCCACCTCGGGACGCGAGGCCAGCCACTGCGCGACCCGGCACGCGTTCGCGCACTGACGCTCCATGCGCAGCGGGAACGTCTTGACGCCGCGCATGGTCAAATAGCTCTCAAACGGGCCCAGGACCGGACCGGCGAGGCGGCCGTATGCGCGCAATGCTTCCAGATGTCCGGCGTCGCAAACAACCACTCCGCCCAGCACATCCCCGTGGCCTGCGAGGTATTTGGTGAGGCTGTGGACCACCAGGTGCGCGCCCCATTCGAGCGGCCGGCACATCAGGGGAGTGGTGAAGGTACTGTCCACCACCAGCGCCGCGCCCGCCGCGCGCGCCATCTCCGCGATTTTGTCCAGTTGCGCCACACGCAGAATCGGGTTCGATACCGTCTCCATCAACAGCACGCCTGGCTTGTCTTTCCCGATGGCGGATCGCAAGGCCTCCAGATCGCAGAAATCGACGAACCGGACGGCCACTCCCTGCGGCGCAAAGATGTTCATCAGCATGTTGATGGAAGCGCCGTAGAGAGACTGCGAGGCGACCACCGAGCGGTTACGGTCCGCCAGCGCGATGTGCAGAGCCGTTTGCATCGCGGACATGCCGGACGAAGTGGCCAGGGCGCCCGCGCCGGATTCCAGGTCCGTGAGCAGCTCCTCCAGCGCCCGGTTCGTCGGGTTCGAGTAGCGTGCGTAGGATTCGCCGGTTTTCTCGTGCCCGAACACCTGGTCGAGTTCGGCGATGTCGTCGTAGATGAAGCTGGCGGCCGTGTAGATCGGCGTCGTGACCGGCGTGGAACCGGTTCCGCGTTTGCGGTCGGCCGTATGCACGGCGCGCGTTTGGAGGGCTACTTTCATGGCTTTCTCTTCCATCGAACTCCGTCCTTTGTGTCTTCGATTATGATGCCGCGATCGAGCAGCCATACGCGGATCTGGTCAGCCCCGGCGAAGTTCCGGGCTTTCTTAGCGTCTCGTCTTTCTTCTATTTTCGCCTCGACTTCCTCATCCGGCAGGCCGTCCGTCGCGGCGGTGGGCCGGAGGACATCGAACACCAGATCAAACAGATCGAGCACGGCCTTCGCCGAAGCGACGTTGCCGGCGCGGAATTCGTCCTTATCCATGGCGATATTCACATCGCGGATGTACTCGAACACCGAGCCCAGGGCTTCGGCCGTATTCAGATCATCGTCCATGGCGGCGCGGAAACCGCCGGTGGCCACTTGCGCGCGCGCGTCGAGGTCTGGATTCGACCCTTCCTCAAACTTACCGGTCTTCACGCGCAGGTCGAAATTGCGGACGCGGTCGATGGCGGTGGCGGCGGACTTCAAACCATCGAAGGTGAAGTTGAGAGCTTTGCGGTACGGGACCTGGGCCAGTAAATAGCGGACGGTTTCCGGTGCGTAACCCTTACTGAGGATGTCACGCAGGGTATAGAAATTGCCCAGCGATTTGGACATCTTCTGGCCGTCCACCAGTAGAAATTCGGAGTGCACCCAGAAGCGCGAGAAGAGGTGATGGGTGAGGCATTCGGACTGGGCAATCTCATTCTCGTGATGCGGAAAAATGAGATCCACTCCGCCAGCATGCAGATCGAGCGTGTCTCCCAGATAGCGGATGGCCATGACGGAGCATTCGATGTGCCAGCCGGGGCGGCCGCGGCCCACCACCGTATCCCAGTAAGGCTCGTTTTCCTTGGCCGCTTTCCAGAGCACGAAATCGCGCGCATCGTCTTTCTCGTAGTTGTCGTTGTCGACGCGCGCTCCGGGACGCGTGCCGCTGAAATCCATATGCGAGAGCTTGCCGTATTCCGGAAATTTCGCGATACGGAAATAGATGGATCCATCGCTCTCGTAGGTGTAGCCCTGCTCGCCCAACTTGCGGATGGCCTCGGCCATTTCGTCGATATGCCCGGTGGCCGGGGTGACTCGCTCCGGCCGTTCCAGGCGCAGGGACTCGGAGTCCTCAAAGAACGCAGTGGTGAACCTGGCCGAATATTCTCCAATCGATTGCCGCCTGGCGACCGCGTTACGAATGATCTTGTCATCGACATCGGTGATGTTCATGACGTGATCGAGCTGATAGCCGGTGGCGCGAATCCAGCGCCGCAACACGTCGTAGAAGATGAACGTACGGAAGTTTCCGATATGCGCGAAGTCATAGACCGTGGGGCCGCAGGTGTACATGCGGACGGTGTTGTCGCGTTCGGGAGCGAATGGCTGCACTTCGAGCGTGAGCGTGTTGTAGAGGCGTAAAGACATGCTTGGGGGGAATCTCTATCGTAACAATCCGGGGCCGAGCGATCCATCGCCGAGGCGATAGAGAACATGGCGCTGCAAGGGGTGGCCTTCGGGTATTCCGGGATGATCGAAATCGTCTTCGGGCGCGTGCGTCATGCCGAGCTTTTCCATCACGCGCCGAGAGCGGAAATTTCCGACCGAAGTGAAGGAGACCAATTCCGGCAGGGCCAGGCCGGAAAATGCGAAGTGCGCCACGGCCTGCGCCGCTTCGGTGGCAAGGCCCCGCCCCCAAGCGGCGCGGGCGAGCCGCCAGCCGATTTCGACGCAAGGGGTGAACGGGGCCGCAAAGCCCGGGACCGAGAGGCCCGTGAACCCGAGGAAGTCTCCCGTGGCTTTCGATTCGACGGCGTAGAGGCCCCAACCGCGCTCCTGAAGCCTGGCGGAGATGCGGCGGGCGAGGCTATCGCTTTCCGTGCGGCTGAGGCAGGCTGGAAAGAATTCCATGACCTGGGGATCGGCGTTCATGGCGGCGAAGGGCGCGAAGTCTTCCTTCAGCCAATTCCGGAGGATCAGGCGACCGGTTTCGAGCATTTAGATGTTCGCCGGATTATAAGCCGGTTTCTGTGCCCTTGCGGGTGATAGCCATTCGTCTCGACCGGCCATTGCTGACCGGCTCTAGCAGCCTACCCGGAAGTCAAACGCAGCGGGCCGCTGCTCCTCCCCTATTTGGCCTTGCTCCGCGCGGGGTTTGCCATGCCGGCCGCATTACTGCCGCCGCGGTGCGCTCTTACCGCAC
>PLFE01000064.1 GCA_003136675.1 Bryobacterales bacterium | reverse complement strand
CCTGCACTTTCATGTCGCACACCCGCAGTCTGGTTACACTCCCAATGCCGCGCAGATCGTGTACAATCCTGGGGCGGAGATTTTTTAGCATGGCAAAGCTCGTATATGGACTGAACCAGTCCTTGGATGGCTACGTGGACCATTTGGAATTGAGGCCAAGCCTGGCTCTCTTTCGGCACTTCATAGAGCATGTGCGCGATCTGACGGGCATTGTGTACGGTCGACGCACGTACGAGGTAATGCGTTATTGGGATGAAGACCTTCCGGACTGGGTCGCGGAGGAACACGACTTCGCGGCGGCGTGGCGTCGCCAGCCGAAGTGGGTTGTGTCGCGCTCGTTGAAGTCGGTCGGACCCAACGCCACACTTGTCGGGGATGACATCGAGGCGGTGATACGTGGACTGAAGGCTCAGCTCGGGGGGGAAATTGATGTTGCCGGACCAGATTTGGCAGGAACCCTAACCGACCTTGGTCTGATTGACGAGTATCGACTTTACCTCCACCCCACCGTACTTGGTCGCGGCAAGCCATTCTTCTCCGGCCCCCGGCCGCCGCTCCGCCTTGTAACCAGCGACCGCGTTGGCGAGGACGTGATTCGGTTGACGTACGTTCCCGCCTAATCGCGCGACTCGCCGCGACCCTTCGCTCAACGGGAAGTGCGGCTGACCCTTAGGTCCATCATTTTCTGCGGCGGCCGGTCGCCAATCGTGAGTTGCCCATTCTCAGTCCATTCGCCCTTGTCGTTGATGCGAAGAACTGTCGAAGTCTTGAATTCGCCGAGCGCGAACCCCCACGAAATCGAGTTTTCGCCATCGGCCAGGCGCCGAAAAAAACCAAAAACCACCGGCCCCAATCGGAAAATACGGAAAATCTTCTCACAAATCCGAAAATTTGCGTATATACTGTCCAAAACCGCAATGGATTCCTTGACCCTCGCCATCCTGATTATCGGCGTGGTCGTGCTGTTGGCCCAGGCGTCGTCGTGCTTCCTGAAGGCGAACCGGTCGATCCCCATTGGTGTCGTCGATCTCATTCTGGCCGCGCTCGTCGCGGCCACCACCCTCGCCGTGCAGTCCGGCCACATGCTGCTGGCTAAAGATTTCGGAACCGTGATGGTACAAGGCCCAGCGGGTGTTTGGTTCCTGCGAATCGCTCTCGTCACCGTCGCGCTACTCCCCTCCCTGTGCCTGGCGCGGCTGCTCGACTTCAAGAAGAATCTGCCGAACTGGTTCGGGCTGGCGTGGCTCCCGGGCACACTCGGAACACTGGTTGGCCTCGTCGCCGCCGGCCGCGTCTCCCTGCTCGATAGAGACCTTTCCCCCGCGCTGCAGGTTTTCCAATACGACGTCTGGTGGGCGCCTCTGGTCCTGTGGCTCACCGTCTGCCTCACCGGCTCGATCCTCGTGTTGGCGGACGCCGACCTCGCTCGCTGGTGGCTCCCGTTCACCGCCGCATGGGTCACCGTCCTCGCGTCCTTCGCCGTCTCCTACGAGGACCTCGCCGACCCTTCGTCCCGCCCAATCTGGTCGCTGGTCTGGAACTTGTCATTCCCCGTCTGCCTTTGGTTCGTGGCGTATGAGCTTTGGAAAAGCGGCCTCCCGGAAAAACGCCTCCCTGGAATACTCAAACCCATCGCCGTTGCTTGCCTGGCTTGTATGGCCGCCTGGTTCGCGCTCGCCGGCGACAGTGTGCGGTACGTCCTCGGTTCCTTCCCTCTCGTGGTTTTCTTCCTCGTCGTCGCCATAGCCATCGTGCGCGACGATCCCAAGTCCGATAGCCTCCTTCCGAAATGGAATGTGGCCGGAATCGCCATCGGTTTCGCGCTGCCCCTGGTGGCCCTCGCGGTGGCTGACCTGTTCTCGGCTGGCTTCTTTCCGTCGGCCCTGGATATCTTTGTCGCTCTGCTCGCATGGCTCCTGTTCGCCGAACGCGTCGCCGAACATGCGTTGAATCAGTTGCCCCGGCTTTTCGTCAATAACCAGCTCCAAATCGAGCCCGTTCGAAAATTCTTCGGCGCATCCAGAAAGGCCGCCGGCTCGGCAGCCAGCGGCGTGAAGAAGGTGCTGGATTATGCTCTCTCCGGTACGTGGGTCACATTGGTCGCCAAGGCCGTGCTGCTGCCGCTCGTCGTTCTCATGGGAGTCGCGGGACTGAGCGAAGTCTTCAACTACAGAAAAATCGTCGTCGGTTCCTTCACCTGGATCGGCGATAAGGATCAAAAGGCCGGCGTTGCAGTCGCGGATTCCATCGCGCCCGGTGTGATCAACGCGCTCGGCAGGCTGCGGGACGCGTTGCGAGAGGACATCGTGATCGCGAGCCGCGGCAAGACCACCGACCATGCTGAATCCGTTCGTCTGCTTTCCGCTGGAACGGATTCCTCGCTCAGTTCGTCGGTGGCCCAAAGCGGAGACCTGGAGCTCGGCGGCGTCAAGGTTCCCCTCGCGTTCCTCGCTACCCCCGTTCAACTGCTGGTCCGCAAGCTCCTCCACATTGAAGTGATTGACGGCACCGTGCGGCAGGTCAGTCCAGGCCTGTACACGGTTACGTTTAATTCAAACTACGGAAAAAGCTGGGTGGAATCCGCGCGCGCTCCCGCGCCAGACTCAGCTTCGCCGGCCGAACCGGATCCGGCTGCGGAAAAAGCTCCGCCCGCAAAAGAAGACAAGAGTACAACCGCGAAAACAAACGCGCCCGCGAAACCTGTTAAGGGGTCAAAAACAACCACGCCCAAGCGCGCTGCCAACAAGGCCCCAACGGCTCCGCCGAAAGAAACGCCGGCGGAGTCGGAAACGCGCTGTTCACCGGCGGAGCCCGCTAAAGACCCCCTTGCGAAGGGGATTGAAACCATTGCGTTCGATATCGCCGCAGGAGAGCCCACGTTCCTCGCGTTGGGTCTATCGCAGGACGCCGACGCGTTCTCCTGCTTCCGCGCCGGCTTGGAATCCTGGAATAAATTCATCGCCGGCGAAAGTCCGCCGGATCTGGACGCTGCCTCTAAACTGTTCCAGGCTGCCACCACAAAAGATCATGGCTTCGCGCTGGCTTATTACCGTTTGGGCCTCTGTCTCCAGC
Source organism: Bryobacterales bacterium (assembly GCA_003136675.1). Classification (GTDB taxonomy): domain Bacteria; phylum Acidobacteriota; class Terriglobia; order Bryobacterales; family Bryobacteraceae; genus Bog-113. Next base: position 3,551 of record PLFE01000064.1, on the reverse strand, counting down.
GAGACGGAAAACCGGGCGCGGCCGTGGACGAGTTTCGCGCCAGCTATAAAGCCAATCCGGACTTTATCCCCGCCGCCTCCTGGGCCGCCCGAACGCTCTATTATTTCGACTCGGACTACCTGCCCGACCCCGCCGTATTGCCGGCTCAGGGAACCAAGTCCCAGGACAGCGCCAACCGGCATCAGCCCCTGGAGGCCATGCAGATCTGGACGCGTCTGGCCGAACTCACCGAAGCCGGAGGGTCTGTCTCGGAACTCCAAAGGACTTACTACGGTTTTTGTTTGTATGAACGCGATGCCCTCACCAAGGCCTACGTGGCAAACGGCACGCCGGAGCAGGATCGAGTCTATTTCCTGCCTTATTTTTATTGCCGGAAGGCAGAAGCCCTATTCCGGCGTATGCCGCCGCGCGATCGCACCGACCGTGAGGAGAAGTCTTTGCAAGCCACGATCCTCAACGATACCGGCGCGACGCTCGATTTTCACCGGCAAAGGAGCTTTCCACTGCCGCAAAGCCGCGTCCCGGCCGGGTCGGCGACGCCGCGGGCTCCGGCGGAAGAAGCGGAACTCCTGCCCTGTGAAATCGATTCCTACAAACTCGATTCCTACAAACCCCCGGACGCCTTGCCGAATCCGCCAGACCTTCCGCTCTACGCCTTCCGAGGCCGTACGAAGCAGGCTCTGGCGTATTACCGGCGCAGCCTGCTGGCGGTGCCGGACGATCCGGTCGTCCAATGCAACGCGGCAATGGCCGAAACAGTAGTCACCGGGGATGCGCGTGCCGTGCGCGCTCTTGAAAACGACGCCGGTGTACGTTATGCGATGGGGAACGACCTGGAGAATGAAGCGCGCTCCGCGGAACCGGCGAAGGCTAGCATGTTGTTCGAAATGGCTCTGGAGGAATACCACCGGTCTCTGCAGTTGGATTCCGCCTCGGTGCTGGCCCTCAACGGCTATGCCTACGCGGTATGGGAATGGTATCTCAGTTACCGGAATTCCGATGTCGGCCGCGAGCCGGATTGGGAGTTCGCATTGAGGGCCGAACGCTATGCGCGCGAAGCGACGCGCCTCGCCTACGAGCGCCGCAACAATGAGTTGAAATCGATGACTCTCGACACGCTCGGCGAGGTCCTGCTCGCTGAAGGCCGCAATACCGAGGCGATCATGGACCTTCGGGAGGCTGTCGCCCTTTTCCCCTACTTCCCCTCCGACCATGAGGCGCGCTGGGACTTGGCCGCCGCCGATTTCTGCGCGGCCGACGCCTCCACCGGCGCTGATCAGACCGCGCATTTCACGGACGCTTACCGCGACCTCGCCCAGCTCACCCAGGAAGAGCGCACCGGCCAGGCTCAACTGAAGGAGTGGCATCCCTTTCATGTAGACGTGCGTGCGCCCCGGAGTCTGCGCGTCCACGATGCCACCGATGTTTTGCGCCGCGTGGCTTGCCGCAAGAACGATGAAGTGGGCGGCTTCGACGGCTGGTCCTTCGACATGCAAGTCCCCAGGTATGCACCCGGAAAAGGCTGCGGGCTCACTACGGTCACCGCGGCCGTGGACGCCACCGAAGTCGCCCGCCTTGAGGATCGGAACCAGGATAAGAACGACCCCATTGAATCCCCCATCTATCTTCACGTTTGGGGCGGCAATACCAACGAACGCGTCCCCCTGATCGAAGGAGTCCAACGTTCCATCCAACTTGATGCCGCCGACACGGAACTCTCCTCTTATTACTACGCGGCTTTAGAGGCCGGCTCCGGGAGAATCCTCGCCCCCGCGCGGAGTTTCGTTGTCTACCCCAGCGCCGATCAGCAGTGCGGCAAAAACTCCGTGAGCCTCGCTTTCAAGCTCGAAGCGCCGCGCGTCGGCAAAGTATTAGTTCCGGGTTCCCGAACCAGCAAGTCTCCAAAGCCAAAATAGTCGAACGCCGCGCTCAGGCGGCCAATCGCCAGCCGATCCATATGCCACAATAGGCGCACATGAAATCAGCGATGTTCCGCGCCGTGCTTCTATGGGTGTCAGCCGCTCTGGTTGCGGCTAGCGCGCAAACTCACGACAGTTCTGACACCTCGATCGCTCTCCGACTTGACGGAGTACCCGCCGCTTCCGGCCGCCTGGTCGTTTTTGACGGTCCGGATGCGACCCAGACCTACGCCAGCGCCATCGATAACCAAGGCTTCATCACCGGAATGTACGCTGACACTGCCAACGCCGAGCACGTCTATCCGCGTTCCTCAAAAGGCCTCTTCGAAACATTCAGTGCGCCCGGGTCGCCGGATATCACTCCAGACAGCATCAACTCGGCCGGTATCGTGGCGGGTAGTTACGGCGATACGCGGGAGGACGGATTTGTGCGGAAGCCCGACGGAATCTTTACCACCTTCACCGTTCCGGGGATCTTTCCGTCTACATCAACCAACCCGATTGTGATCAACAATTCCGGCGCCGTCGCCGGCCCCTACTTCGACGCCAATGGAAAGGAACATGGCTTCGTTCAATTGAAGGACGGTGCGCTCTTTACCATCGATTATCCGGATTCGAGCGGCACTGATGCAACAGGCATCAGCAACGGTGGATCGGTTACCGGAATCTATCTGGACGCTTCGTTCAATGCGCATGGGTTTGTGCGTGAACCGAGTGGCGCCTGGGTCAGTTTTGACGTGCCCGGTGGCAACTTCGGATTTTTTTTCCCAACCCTCAACATCAACGACAGCGGTCTTGTAGCCGGATCGTATGTCCAGGGAACCGCGCAGGAGGGTTTTCTCTCGCAAGAGGGTGCATCCCTGATCAGCTTCGCTGTTACCGGCGGAGTCTCCACGTGGGCCTCAGGGTTGAACTCCAACGGGTATGTCACCGGAGGTTATCAGGATTCCAACTTCGTCGCGCACGGCTACATACGGAGCCCGTCGGGGACGATTTTCACTTTCAGCGCTCCGGATGCCGCACAAGGAACTTACCCGGTAAGCATCAATGACAAGGGCGATGTGGCGGGCTATTATCTGGATGCCAACTACGTGGCCCACGGGTTTGTAGTGGAACTGAAGCCGTAAGGCGCCTTGGGAGGGGGTAACCCCAACGACTCGTGGGATCTGCTATGGCCATGCAAGGATTGACCGGGATTTTTACAGCGGTTGCGCTACAGTTTGCATTGCCTTCCGGCCCTCCGGCCACTCAACNNCGTTCCAAACGGGTGGCACATCTCGGTTGCCCCAGGCGGCGAACCGGCCGTTATCTTCAATTACGGTCCCAAAATGGCTCTCCGGCAGGGCCTCATACAAGAGCACGGCGCAGAGATTTACGTGGTGCCATTCGCGGCTGTCGAGCCTGTTACCGGGCCGCTGACGGAGGGCCAATGGATTGCCCAAGTCGACCGACGCGACCACACAAATATTACAGTACACGATCAACGTCGGCACGGGGAACCAAACCGCGACGATGACCAACAACCCGAACGGCAGTCTGAAAACTCTGTCGGTTAGCGATACCTTCTACGCCAACGAGGACGAGACGTGCCAATATCTTTATGACAGCGACTTCCGGTTGTTAACACGGCCT
>PLFE01000139.1 GCA_003136675.1 Bryobacterales bacterium | reverse complement strand
GTCCACGAGGAACTTTTGGAGTTGTGATGGCTCGTCCGTATTTTAGTACCTGGCAGAGGGATCGCACCCGCGGCGCCCTGCAGGAAGTGCCGCAGCCTCTTCCTGCAAACGCCCGCCCAGACCGGCTAATGTCGGTCAGGTTATTTTCGGCGCCACAAGCATTAAAGCGAGCTGTCCAGCAACTTCCGCACTCGATCCCCAGCCGTTACCCCCGCCGGGCCCCCCTTCGTCGACGGTTGTACCCGCTCCTCTATCGGCGGCGCGAGATACCCATGGGGCGATTATACCGTGCGTATTCGCCTTTTGTTTCCTGTCCAGCGGGGTACTCTCTTGCTCCAGGCTATCGCTTGAGTTCGGCCAGGAAATACATGACATCGAAGGCGTACCCACGCGAGTTTTCTCGATTGCCAAGACCGTTGCGGATTGCTTCAAATATCGGAACAAGATCGGTCTCGATGTGGCGATTGAAGCGCTCCGCGAATGCCTGCGAGACCGAAAGGCGACTATGGACGATCTGTGGCAAGCCGCCAAAGTCTGCCGGGTAGCGAATGTAATCAAGCCGTATCTGGAGGCGCTCGCTTGAACTCGGGCAGTCCCCGGAATATCGCGGCGTCGATTCGCCAGAAACTCCTCAACATCGCCACCCGTAATCGCGAGGATTTCGGCCTGATTCTTACTCGCTACGCACTGGAGCGCCTGCTCTACCGCCTCAGCCAATCGATCTACCGCGATCAATTTGTTCTGAAGGGAGCGATGCTCTTCCAGGTCTGGGCCGACGCACCGCATCGCCCAACAAGAGATCTCGATCTGCCGGGCCGCGGAGACCCTTCGCCCGAGCGATGCCTCGCCGTGTTTCGCGAACTGTGCGAGATTCGAGTACGGAGGATGGCATCACCTTCTCCGCAACAACGGCAAGTGCCGCGAAGATAAAAGAAGACCAGCAGTACGAAGGCGTCCGCATCAAATTCCTCGCTCACCTCGAAAACGTCCGGATACCCATTCAGGTCGATGTGGGATTCGGTGACGCTGTGAACCCCAGTTTGCTTGCCTATCCCACCTTGCTGCCGATGTCCGCGCCGCTGATTCAGGCGTATCCGATGAACAGCGTCATCGCCGAGAAGCTGGAGGCGATCGTCAGCCTTGGGATGCTCAATCGTCGAATGAAAGACTTTTTTGATATTTGGTTCCTGGCGCGCACATTCCCGTTCGGGGCGGCAGCGCTGGGGGATGCAATCCGCGCTACATTTCAACGGCGCGCTACGCGACTCGACCCTGACAGTGTGGACATCTTGCTTACTGACCTCTCGGACGATCCTGCTAAGCAAACGCAGTGGCGGGCGTTCATGCAAAGAACCGGCATCGAAATGCCGGACACCTTCCCCGACGTGGTCATCGCGATTCGCCAGTTTCTCTCGTCTCCCATGCGGGCCGTCACGATCGAAACGGAAGCGGCCCTTTCGTGGCAGGCCGGTGGACCCTNNTTAAAATGAAGAGACCTTATGCGCGAATCCCGACGACTCGTTTCGCTCGATGCACGTCGCGGATAGACAACCCCGGCTACGACAGCGGGGAAAAGTGATCACTTTCGGCCCACGACGCGATACCTCGTACTCTTCCGCGAGCATGGACTCGACCCGCCCCATTCGTGTTGCTGGTTTTCGCTATTCCCTGACAAGGATCGCGGAGATGGAGGCGAACTCTTCGGTGTTCACCGTGCCGTCGTTGGAAGACCATTCGGCTTCCGCCGGCTGACTTGTCGTTCCCAGGGGAACCTTCAGCACGATCGTTAGCGGTTTCATCGCGGAGAAAGTGACGTTGGGGCTGTCGCAGCCAACGCCGCCGACTGCGGAGACGATCCCTCCCGGGGCAAACGGGGCCACAATCTGGAGGTTAGCCGACATCGGAATCGTCTTACTGGTCGGATTGGTGAAATAGAGGTTGGGCATGCTGAGAGTGACGATGGCCGCGTTATATTCCGCTGTGGCCGCCGGAAGTGTGATGGATAAGCCGTCAATGGGAATGGGCCCAACGAACGTGCTGTACGACAGCGCGGCGCTGGTCGAAGCATAGACGGAGTTAGCGGGAAGGGAAGCGCCGCTTGCCGCGGAAATCGCCAAAACGGCGATGGCAGCAAACCGCATGAAACGAGTGGATCGGGGCGTTGTTTCCATGGGAGGAAATCCTTTCTGAGGGAAAGTGATTTCGGAGTCCCGCCCGTTTCATAATCTAAAGTAACTAGCGCAACTTTCTAGCGCAGCTTTCTAGCGCAGCTTCGCCAGTAATTGCCTGGCGCCAGCCTCATCCGCCTGTCCCGGTTTGCGGGCCAGAGCGGCATCGCATTCGCGCTCCGCGCCCGCCTTGTCGCCCTTATCGTAAAGAGCCATGCAGTAGTGGTAATGAAAGCCTGGGTTCTCCGGCGACTTTGCCACCAGCGTCCGAAAGATATCCACCGCCTGGCCGGGCATGTGCTTCTTGAGATAAATCCAACCGAGGGTATCGTCCACTTCATTCAAGGTCGGAAGTACCTTCTTGGCCTTATCCGCGAGGGTCAGCGCCTCATCTAAATCCGTGCCGGACTGCGCGATCGAGAACGCCAGGTTATTCAGCGCCATGCCGTTATTCGGTTCATGCGCCAGAACGGCCCGATACGCATCCTGAGATTCCTTGGTGCGGCCCATGCTGTCGTAGATCTGCGCGATCACACTCAAAAGGCGAACGCTGTCGGGCTGTAATGCGCGGGCCTTTTCGAGCCATTGAATGGCATCCGAATCGTCGCCCTTCTTGTGGTAGATTTCTCCCACCTCGGCGTCGGTCTGGGCGGTCTCCCGAGGAGTTTCCTTGAATTTGCTCATCAGGCTTTGGAAATCCGACAAAGCGCTATCGTATTGACCATTGCGAGCCTTCAGCGTGGCGAACTGCTTCAGAATATCGGCGCGATCCGGATGCGCCGCGACCATCCGCTGCAGAAGTGCTATCGCCTGATCCGGCTGTTTTTGCGCCATGTATGTTTCCACCTGGCCTTCGAGAGATCTCGAGTCGGCCGGGTTCAATTCCCAGGCCTTCTGGAAATGCTGCAGGGCGGCTGGGTAATCCTTCTGGCTCAAATAGAGAGATCCGAGTTCGAGGGGAACTTCGGGAAATCCGGGATAACGAGTGGCGAGCGCGTCCAGAATTCTCTTGGCATCGTCCGTTTGTCCGAGGCGCAGCAGCGCGACGGCTTCCACCAGGTTCGCTGCGGGATCGTTGGGCGCCAGTTTGACGGTGTCCTGCGCATCGCGTAAAGCGGCGTCGAAATCGCCGGTCTGGATTTCGGTCTCCGCAAGCGCCACGCGAGGCCGCAAAAAGTCCGGCCGCTCATGCGCCGATTCGCGGTACTGCTGGATGGCTTTCTGATAATCGCCCGTCGCCGCGTAAGCGCGGCCGAGGTTATAGCGGGCCACGAAGTTATCGGGCTTCTGTGCGACCACCTCCTGAAATTCATTCACCGCGGTCGAGACGTCGCCGCGCTCCAGCATGAAATTCGCCTGCATGGCGCGAGCGTCGGGGTCCTTGGGATTGGCCTTCAGCATCTCCAGGACCTTGCTGTAGGCTTCTTCCTTTTTGCCGGCGCGAATCAGAATTTCGACCATGCGTTTGTCATATTCCGCGCGCCGCTTCGGGTCGAGCTTCTGGCCTTCCTGGTATTCACGGAGCGCGGAAGCATCGTCGTTAATCCGGGCGTAGAAATCGCCGGCCGTCAGGTAGGCATCGGGGAAATCCTTGAAGTGGCTCTTGATGCCTTCGAGCACATTGGTCATTTCGGCGCGGTTCTGCTGGCTGTAGTAATAGCCCGCCAGCAGCGTTCGAAACTGATAGTCCCTGGGAAGATTCTGGATGGCGCTCTTGAGGGTGTTTTCGGCGTCCGCGTTGCGCTTCTCGGTGGAGTAGAGACGGAAAAGTTCCACGTAAACCGAGCCCAGCGTCTTATCGCGATCGAGCAGCCGCCGGTAGATCTGTTCGGCTTCACCGGCCTCGCCATCGAGCGAAAGGGACCGTGCGAGCGCGATGGACGTCTGCACGTCCGAGGGCTTTACGCCCAGGCTCTTCCGCAACAGATCGATGGAATCCTGCAGATCTTTCTTGAGCGCCGGCATGTCCTGCATGGCCAGCGCCCGGGCGGCGTCGGCACGCTTCAGGTCCGAACGGAGGCGGAAGTCCTCGAACGAGTCCGGGGCTTTGGAATGCAGCGTGGCCTGAAGCTGGGTCACCTCATCCATCAAGGGCTTATTCTGCGTGGGGTTATTAATGGTGATCGCGCCTTGCACCAGAGCTTCCCCGAGGCGCAAAGCGGCGTTGCGCCAGTCCGGTGTTCCGGCGGGCATCAGTTCGCAGGCGCGGCGCAGCATACCGACCACGTTGGCGTTTTCGCCGAGAGCTTCAAACGTGAGCGCGAGGTGATAGTAGGCTTCGCCAAACTTTGGGTCGGTGGCGACGGCTTTGCGATACATAATCAGCGCTTGTTTGTATTGCTTGCGATCGAAGTACTTGTTGCCGCTTTCGAGAGCGCGCTGTTTGGCGTAGTTCGGATCGCGGTTGCAGGCGATGGTGACCACTGCCGCTATCAGCAGAACAAGCAGCGGCAGGCGTGAACGAGAGGAGGTTCCCATCGAATCTTCTAGTGTACTGCGAGTTAGATTGTCTTCAAGCCTACCGGGAAGTAAGCGGCGCTCTAATCGGAAAAGGTTATATGTCCGGTGCGCGCGAGCCTGTCATAATCCGAACACAGTCTCCGCTCGCTAAAACACTATGAAAGGCCTTCGTGTAGGAATTGGCGCCTGCGCGGGAACCGCCTGTGCCGTCCTGCTGCTGTGGGGCGCGCCGGCCGACCCCGCCGCGGACCAGCTATGGCATCTCCGCAACCTCGGGAAAGCCTTCTATGAAAACCCCACCACGCAGAAGGAGGCTGTGGAGGAATTCAAGAAAGCCCTGGATCTGCGCCCGAATTCCGTCCGAGAGCGTGTCAATTATGGCCTGGCGCTGCTGAAAGCCGGCGAAACGCCAGCCGCGGTGGTCGAGCTTGAAAAGGCTCAGAAGCAGGACCCGGCCGTTCCCCATACATGGTTCAACCTGGGAATCATTGCCAAGAAAGACGGAGACGCGCCGCGCGCTATTCAGCAGTTGGAAGGGATGGAGAAGCTGGTTCCGACCGATGTGAAGACGCACTACAACCTCGGCGTGCTCTATAAACAGGCCGGCGAGCGGGAGAAAGCGGCGGGCGAACTGGAGATGGCTGAGAAGCTGGACCCGAACTTCTCCGCGCCGCACCTGCAGCTTTTTAATCTGTATCGCGCGATGGGCCGAGCGAACGATGCCGAGCGCGAGGTCGCCGTTTTCAAAACGATCAAAGCGCAACAGCAGGGCGCACCGGTGGCGGAAGATGCGGAAGCGAGCGAGTACTCGGAGATTTGGGATCCAATCGATATTCCGGCGGGCGCCGCCGAGCCGGCGCATCCGCGCTTCAAGGATAAAGTGATTGCGAAAAAGGCGGACGGATTTGCGGCGCTGGATCGAGACCGCGTCATTGCCTGGTCCGGGAGCGGCGTCGAAATTGATCCGGGCGCCAGACAGGTTCTGGATCTGAAGGACGTCATCTGGATTGAGCCGGGCGATTTCGATAATGACGGTGTTTTCGATTTATGCGTGATTCGCAAGTCCGGCGTGGAGTTATACCGGAACAACAAAGGCAACTATGAAAAGGTCGCCGCGCCCATGCCGAAAGGGAAGTTCGAGCGCGCCATCTGGCTGGACTACGACCATGACAACGACATGGATCTGGTGCTGCTGGGCGAAGACAGCGCCCTGATGAGGAACAACGGGGATGCGGGGTTCAGCGACGAGACGAAATCTTTTCCGTTCGCGTCAGGGCATGCCATCGGAGTCGCCCGTTTTGCGATGAAGCCGGAGATTCCCGCGCGTGACCTGGTGGTGAGTTATGCGGATCACACAGGCGTGTTGTACCGGGACAAATTGAATGGCGTCTTTGAACCGGCGCCCATCCCGCAGATGGCCGCCGGGTCGCGCGGATTAATTGTGGAAGACTTCAATCACGACAGCTATCTGGACATTTTGGCTGATGGGCTGGCGCTGAGAAACGACGGCGTTGGGTTCGCCCGGGCGGAGGCTGCGGAACCTGACAAACCGCTCTTCCGTCTGGATGCCGACGGCAACGTTCACCGGGTGGAAGCGGTTCCCGATTCCGAGCGCTGGCTCAAGATTGAGATCAAAGGCATCAAGAACGTGAAGATGGGGATTGGTTCCACCGTTGAGGTGAAGGCCGGCGCGACTTATCAGAAGAAGGTTTATGAGGGCATTCCAATATGGTTCGGGATGGGGAACTATCCGGAAGCCGACACCGTCAGAATCACTTGGATTAACGGGCTGATTCAGAACGAGCCTCAGAAGAAAACCAACGCGGCGTTCTCCATCGAAGAGGCCCAGAGGCTATCCGGCTCGTGTCCCATGATCTTCACGTGGGATGGGCGGGGTTTTGATTTCATTACGGATGTGCTGGGGGTTGCGCCATTAGGTGCGAGTTCGGGCGACGGACAATATTTCCCCGTGGACCACGACGAGTACATACAGATTCCCGGTGATCGCCTGGCTGCGAAAAACGGTGAATATGAAGTGCGCATCACTGAAGAGCTGCGCGAGGTTTCCTATCTCGATCAAGTGCAGTTGATCGCGGTGGATCATCCGCGCGCGCAGGAGATCTTTACAAACGATAAGTTCAAAGCGCCGCCATTCCCCGAATTCCGCTTGTTCGGAGTGAACCGGAGAATTTATCCGGCAAGCGCTCGCGACGACCATGGCCGCGATATCCGTCCCGCGCTTCTGAGAAAGGATCAAGTTTACCCGGATCAATTTCGCCGGAACTACGAAGGCGTGGCGGAGTTACATTCCATCGATCTGGATTTCAAAGGCGCGGCGCGCGACAACAACGCCGTCCTGATTCTGAACGGCTGGGTGGATTGGGCAGACGGCAGCACCTTCCAGGGCGCGGCGCAGGAAGGCCACGGTGGCTTGATCATGCCTTATCTCCAGGTGAGGAACGAAAAAGGCGATTGGGAAACGGTGGTGCGGGATATGGGCATCCCCTCGGGGAAGCCAAAAACAATTTCGGTAGATCTGACGGGTAAGTTTCTCTCCGCTTCGCGCGAGATTCGCATTGTCACCAACATCTGCGTTTACTGGGACGAGATTTTTCTGGCGGAACATGCGGGGTCGCCGGATGTGCGCATGACGAAAATCGATGCGGACGAGGCGGATCTTCATTTCCGAGGGTTCTCCCGTCCGGTGATTGACCCGCAGCGCAAGCAACCGGAGAAGTTTCTCTACAGCGAATGGATGCCGCTCTCGATGTGGAATCCGACGGCGGGATTTTACACGCGGTACGGAGATGTGCGCGAATTGGTGACGAAACTGGATGATGAGCTGACAATCATGGGATCGGGCGATGAGCTGACGCTGCATTTTCCGGCCACATTGAATGCGCCTCCCGCAGGCTGGCGCCGCGATTACCTTTTATTGGTCGATGGCTGGGCCAAGGACGCGGACGCCAACACAGCCTTTTCCCAGACCGTTGAACCGTTACCTTTCCATGCCATGAGCGCCTACCCGTATCGCGCGGAGGAACATTTTCCGGACGATCCGAAACACGTGGATTATCGTAAGAAATATCTCACCAGGCCGGCGCTGAAACTAATCCGGCCCCTTGCCGGCAACCAACCAAAACATGCAACTTAAAGCAGCACTTATTTTCATCTTCGCGGCGGCCGGCGCGGCGCTCTATCTGACCGGGGCTTCGGTTGCGCCATATCAATCCGGTGTGCACTTCACGGACATTACCCGGCAAGCCGGAATCAACTTCGTTCAGCACAACGGCGCGTTTGGAAAGAAATATCTTCCGGAAACCATGGGATCGGGATGCGCTTTTATCGATTACGATGGCGACGGTTACCCCGACATTCTGATTCTGAACAGCAAGGACTGGACTCCAGGCGGCCAGCATTATTACAGCGCGCTTTACCACAACAACCGGAATGGCACGTTCACCGATGTCACCAAGGGTAGCGGCCTCGATGTGGAAATGTACGCCATGGGTGTCGCTGTGGCGGATTACGACAACGATGGAAAGCCCGATATCTACATCACCGCTCTCGAAGGCGATCACCTTTTTCACAATGAGGGAAATGGCAAGTTCAAGGATGTAACGGCGCAATCCGGAATCAAGAATGCGAACTTCGGAACGGGCGCGGCCTGGGTCGACTACGACCGCGACGGCAAGGCCGATTTGTTTGTCGCGAACTACATCCAGTGGACTCCGCAGACCGACCAGTGGTGCTCACTGGATGGCGTGAACAAGTCCTACTGTACGCCAGACAAATCAAAAGGCGCGCCTTCCAAGCTGTATCACAACCTGGGAAACGGGAAGTTCGAAGACGTGAGCCAGAAGGCGGGAATCGCCGACAAGTCGAGTAAGTCGCTGGGCGTGCTGGTTGTGGACTATAACAATGACGGTTGGCCGGACTTATTCATCGCCAACGACACGCAGGCGAATAAACTTTACCGGAACAACAAGAACGGGACTTTCACGGAAGAGGGCCTCAGCGCGGGTGTGGCATTCGGAGAAGATGGCGCGGCGCGTGGGGCGATGGGCGTGGATTGGGCGGATTACGACCACAGCGGACGGGCCAGTCTGCTGGTGGGGAATTTTTCGAATCAGATGCTGGGTCTTTATCACAATGAAGGCAATGGATTATTCGTGGATGAAGCGCCGGCCTCGGTGGTGGGCCGCGCGAGCCTGCTGGACCTGACGTTCGGCGCATTCTTCTTTGACTACGACCTGGACGGCTACGCCGATATCCTGGCCGCCAACGGGCACACCGAGACCGACATCGACCGCGTGCAGCCGAAGGTGCAGTACAAGGAAGCGCCGCTGCTTTTCCACAATGCCGGAGGAAAGAAATTCGAGAACGTGAGCAGTGGGGTGGGTCCGGATTTCAGCCGGCCATTAGTAGCCCGCGGGGTGGCCAACGCGGACATCGATCGAGATGGCGACCTGGATATTCTGTTCACCACGAACGGTGGTCCGGCAATTCTGTTGCGCAACGACGGCGGGAATCGCAATAAATGGCTGTCGCTGCGGCTCGAAGGAACCAGATCGAATCGGAGCGCGTTGGGTGCGGTGGTACGCATCGAATCCGCCCTCGGCAAGCAATGGAACATGGTGCGTTCCGGCGGCAGTTACTGCTCGCAAAGCGATCTCGCGCTGACGTTTGGATTGGCGCAAGACCCGGTGGTGAACTCCATCAGCATCGAGTGGCCAAGCGGAACAAAACAACAGTTCAACAACATCCCAGCCAATCAATTTCTGAAGATCAACGAATCGAGGGGGATCGTCCGTTAGTCTAGTCTGATGACGCCGTCGAAAACTTCGCTCACTCCGGTCCAGCGGCTTCTACTCGTTCTCTTTATCATTTCCGTCGTGTATCAGGCCGGGTTCTCCGTGGGCGCATTGAATCTGTTGCGGGACTCGCGACAGATCGCGCGCGAACCGCTCACCTTCGGTTTTCGATTGGAAACGGTGAGCGGAGTGACGCCGGAAGCTACCGCCGCCGGCATCAAGCCCGGCGACGTGTTGCGGCGCGTAGACGGGCAGCGGTTCACCGCCGATATCCAGATCGATCACCGCATCGAGAAGTTGAAACCCGGCAATCCGCTGCAGTTGGATCTTACCCGTCCTGACGGTAGCGCGTACTCCGCCGTGGTGACACTCGCGCCGGTGCGCGAACACCCCACCTCATTCAAAGCCTGGGCGGTTGAGTTACTGATCGAGTTCGCAATGCCCATTTTTTGCCTGGCGCTGGGTTTTTATGTAGCTGCGGCGCGGCCCGATGATGTGGCCGCGTGGATGCTGCTCGGTCTGATGATCGGCTTCTCCCAGTTCGTGGAGGGATTCTGTTGGGATTGGCCGCTGGAGGACCTGGCGGCTTCCTGGCACTTTCTGCTCGGCAGCCCTTATGGCGCATGGCTGATCTTCATTGTCGGGTTCGCGATCGTTTTCCCCGAACAAGCGGAGTACGAGCGGAAGCGCCCGTGGCTCAAGTGGATATTGCTGGGCCCGCTGATTTTTCAAACGCTATTTTTCTTCGTGTTTGCGGAGGGCCTGGGCTACAACATCCCATCAATCCACTTCATGAAGCCGTTGCTGGACTTTCTGGTTCAGGTACCGGTCTACGTGATCTTGAGCATGGTGGCAATTGGGGTGTTTTTCACGCTGATTGGATTCAAGATCCGGACAGCGACTTACTCCGACGCGAAGCGCCGGCTGCGCATTCTTTACTGGGGAACGTCCATCAGCCTGACGCCGACGTTCATTGTGGCGCTGATCTCTCTCAAGCGCCAGTCCGACATCTTTTATGGAATGGCGGAGTGGGTGATTATCACGTCTCTGCTGTTCCTGCTGTTGTTCCCGATCACCCTGGCTTACGTGATTGTCGTGCAACGCGCCATGCAGGTGCGCATGGTGTTGCGGCAGGGTGTTCAATATGCCTTGGCCAAGCGCGGGTTGAATATTGTGCGCGGGTCGGTTCTGGCCGCGGCGATCATCATGCTGGTTCAGACCATCAACGATCCGAAATCGCGCAATGTGGACCGGGTTCGCGCCGCGGGGTTGGTTGGCATTGCGCTGGTGCTGCGGCGCCGTTTCTCGGAACCGGTGCAGTTATGGATCGATAAACGCTTCTTCCGCGAAGCTTATAGCACGGAACAGGTCCTGGGCGAGTTGAGTATGGAAGCGCGTAAGTTCACCGACGGCCGCCAGTTACTGGATACGGTGGCGCACCGGATGTCCGATACGCTCCACATCTCGCGCATCACCGTCTTTGTGCGCGACGAAGATCGCTTCTGCATCGCCGAAGCCGTGGGAGGAGATCCGCATGCCGGTTACTGCCTGCCCGTGCAGGCGCGCACCGTCCAATTACTGAACGACGCGCGCAAACCGGAGCTGGTTTACTTCGACGACCCGCGTAGCTGGGTGCATGGGGCCGCTCTCGACGAGCAGACCAAACTGCGGGCGCTCGATGCGGAAGTATTGCTGGCGCTACCCGGCCGCGAACGCTTGCTGGGGCTGATGGCGCTGGGGCCGAAGCTATCCGAGGAGCCCTATTCCACGTCCGATTTAGCCCTGCTGCAATCCGTTGCCAGCCAGACCGGCCTCGCGCTGGAGAATGCCCAGTTACTCAAGGAGGTAGCCCGCGAAGCCGCATCCCGCGAACGCCTGAACCGCGAGGTAGAGATCGCGAGGGAAGTGCAGGAGCGATTCTTCCCGCAGTGCTACCAACCGGTTGCCGGAATCGATTACTTCGGATTGTGCCGCCCGGCGCTCGCGGTGGGCGGAGATTACTATGATTTCCTTCCCCGGCCCAACGGCATCATGGGCATCGCTCTCGGGGATATCTCGGGCAAGGGAATTTCAGCGTCTTTGATGATGGCCAGCCTGCACGCCCTGATGCGTGGCCAACTGGTGGCGGGCATGACGGATCTGGCGACTCTGATCACGAATACGAACCGGCTGATTTACGAGGCGTCTACTTCGAATCGCTACGCCACCTTCTTCTATGGTGAGTATGACCCGGCCATCCGCAAAATGACTTACGTGAACGCGGGGCACAATGCCCCCATCATTCTGCGCGGCGCCGAGGTGTTGCGGCTTGAGGCCTGCGGGCCGGTGATTGGCCTGCTGCGCGATGTGCATTATGAGAGCGCGGAATTCCAGTTCGAGCCGCACGATATTTTCATTACGTATACGGATGGAATCAGCGAGGCGATGACGATCGACGACGAGGAGTGGGGTGAGGATCGGCTAATCGCGGCGGCTCACGCGTGCCGCATGCGCAGTGCGCGGGAGATGACGTCGTCACTGATGGGCGCGGCGGATGCGTTCGCGGCGGGGGCTCCGCAGCATGACGATATGACGTTGATTGTGATGAAGGTGCAATAGGCCGCGGCCCGCGAGACGCAAAATCCATCCTCCGTGCGACAGGCTAGGAGGGCGGACCCGGAAGAAATCCTTCCGTAAGAAGCCGTTTGAGGTTTCGGCTGCCATGCACAATCCGCACGAGATCGATTCCGTCAGGCAACGGGATGTAAAAAGCAGAAACCTCTCGAACCCATCGCAAACGGAAAGTGACGTACCCTGTGTAACAAGTGCCGTCCAGCGAAAGTCTGAATGCCGCTTTCGGGCTGGAAGGACAGAGTTGCGCGAGTGAAATCGACAGCGCGGAAGAAACGGTCGGCGATCCGAGATAACCTAAGCCCGACTTCAACCGCGCGGCGATAATGGGCACATCAAATCCAGGCAACTGTCGCAAATGCGGCAATAACGACTTTGGATATTACAACTCTTCAACGACGAATAAGAAGAGCCGCTATTGTCGTCCCTGCCAAAGCGCTCGGCGTGAAACATACTCTGAACGCAGGTGAAAAACGGCGGTCGCCACACTCGAAAAGAGTGGCTCGAAAAATTAGCCGCATTTGACAGATGCCCCCACTGTCAGAAGGAGTGGGACGAAATACCGCCCCGGCCAAACCCGCGGTATAAACACGTTTGGACGAAAGACCATATCATTCCCGTTACGCAAGGAGGCCAAGACGATATCGCGAACATCCAGCCGCTTTGCTACCGATGTAATTTTGTCAAAGGGCACACACCGGAAAATTCAAAGTAGCCCACTACCCGATTTCCGGGTGCGTTGCGAGAACCTTTCGGCTACCTCGAACAAATCCGCAGGGAGGGAAACCGCCGTTTTCATAGCTACAATGTAAGCGGCTGATCACGTTTTGGAAGGATCTCAACCGGGTCCCCGGAATCTGATAAGATTAACCCAATCGCAACACTATCTACAAAACTCGGGTGAAGTGTGCCCGGACCCACGAACGCTCCCGACACAATGGCTTCGCCCAAACCCGCACGCGCAATGGACCCGGAACGGATCAAGATCTTCTCGGGCCGCGCGAACCCCACACTTGCGCATGAGATTTGCGCCAACCTGGGCCTGAAACTTAGCGAAGCGCGCATCAAGCAGTTCTCCGACGGCGAGATCAACCTGCAAGTACAGGACAACGTGCGCGGCGCCGATGTGTTCATCGTGCAGCCCACCTGCACTCCGGTAGAGCGCAACCTGATGGAAGTGCTGCTGATGATTGACGCTCTCAAGCGGGCGTCGGCGAACCGCATCACCGTCGTGCTACCCTATTATGGGTACGGTCGTCAGGATCGGAAGGATAAGCCCCGTGTGCCGATTTCGGCCAAGCTGGTGGCGAAACTTCTGGAATCCGCTGGGGCGAGCCGGATTATGGCTCTTGATTTGCACGCAGCGCAGATTCAGGGCTTTTTCGACATCCCGGTGGACCATTTGTATTTCCGTCCGGTGTTGGTGGAATATTTTAAGAGCCTCAGCCTCCCCAAGCTAACGGTGGTATCGCCGGATGCGGGGGGTGTGGAGCGCGCGCGGGGCATGGCCAAGCGACTAGACTCGCGGCTGGCCATTATCGATAAGCGCCGTGAAGAGGCGAACGTCGCCGAGATCATGAATGTGATCGGCGATGTGGACCAGGCCCACTGCCTGATCGTGGACGATTTGATCGACACGGCCGGGACGCTGGTCGGGGTGACTGAGGCGCTCCTTGAAAAAGGTGCGGCGTCGGTGACGGCGGCGGCCACGCATGCGGTGCTTTCCGGGCCGGCCGTGGAGCGCATCGAGAAGTCGGCTCTGTTAGAGGTCGTCTGCTCGAACTCGATTCCTTTGCGCGATGGCGCGAGGGAGTCGGGGAAGATCAAGATTTTGTCGGTGGGGCCGCTTCTGGCGCGCGCCATCCAGTCGATCCACCAGGAGACGAGCGTCAGCGTTCTCTTCGAAAGGGTCGATTAAGTTTTTGGCTTTGTAGTAGCGGTGGCCCGGGTAACCCACGCTCCCCTTGGTTTTTCAAGGTTGGTTTTCAAGGGGATCGGACTTACTCACCACTGGAATAAGGAGATTCGCAGTTGAGAACAGATACTGTAGTTGCCGCGAGCGTCCGCGAGGATCGCGGCAAGAATGCCGCGCGCCGTACGCGCATGGCCGGGCATATCCCCGCCGTGGTGTATGGAGCCTTCAAAGATCCCGTTTCGCTGGCCGTGAGCCCCAAAGATATTTTGGGAATCATCCGCAGCAAAACGGGGCACAACACCATTTTCGATCTGAACATCACCGGGCTTGAAACCACGCCGGTCATGGTGGTTGACGAGCAGTATGATCCGGTTCGCGGACATCTCCTGCATGTCGATTTGAAGCGTATCGATCTCTCGAAGCGCATCCGTGTTTCGGTTCCGGTGGTCACGCACGGCGAGGCCAAGGGCATCAAGCTTCAAGGCGCTCTGCTCGAAATCGTCACGCGTTTCATCGAAATCGAGTGCGTGCCGGATTCCATTCCGCTGAACTATGTGGTGGATGTGACGGAAATGATGCTTGGCAACTCCAAGCGCGCGAGCGACATTGTACTGGGCGATGGCGTCAAATTGATCAGCCCGGCGGAATCGGTAATCGCGCACGTGGTTGGCGTGAAGGCCGAAGAGGTCGCAGCCGTCGTGGAGCCGGTGGCGGGCGCGGAGCCGGAAGTCGTGAAGAAGGGCAAGAAGGACGAAGAAGCTCCGGCTGAACCGGCGAAGAAGAAGTAGTTGTTCCTGGTGGCGGGCTTGGGCAATCCGGGTGGGGAATACGCGCATACGCCCCACAACCTGGGGTTCATGGTTGTGGATTCGTTAGCCGAGCAAGCCGGGATTCGCGTAAAAACCAGGGATTCGAGTGCGCTGATTGGGAAGGGCCTGCTGGAAGGGAAACCCGTCATGCTGGCCAAGCCGCAGACGTTCATGAATTTAAGCGGCGCCGCCCTGAAGCCGCTGATGGAAAAGCATGAAATTGGGATCGAGGAATTGATCCTGGTTTTTGATGAGCTGGATCTGGCGTGGCCCAAGCTGCAGATCAAGCCGAAAGGCTCGGGTGGGACGCACAACGGCGTGAAGAGCGTTGTGGCCAGCCTGGGAAGCAGGGAGTTTTGTCGGGTAAGGCTGGGGATTCACCCTGGGCACCCGCTGCGAGATGCGGCGGAGTACGTGCTGGCGCCATTTCAGCGCTCGCAGAAGAAGGAGTTGGACGAATTGGTCGGCATAGGCGCCGATGCGGTTCGTTCAATAGTTGCCGACGGCGTCGAAAAGTCCATGACGAAGTTCAATCGTCGCGCCTGAGGCTGAACAGAAGAAGGAAGAATGCGCGTTTACGAAGAGTTGTTTATCGTGAAACCGGACGCCACTGAAGAAGAGGTGGATTCCATCATCGAGCAGATGAAGGGGGTCGTCGCCCACGCGGGCGGTTCCGTCAACAAAGTCGACAAGTGGGGTAAGCGGAAATTGGCTTACCGGGTAGGCAAGTTCCGTGAGGGCGAGTACGTGCTCATGGAGTTCCAGTCGGGTCCGGAAACGGTGCATGAACTGGAGCGCCGGATGCGCGTGGCCGATCTGGTGATCAAGTTTCTCACCGTGCGGATTGACGAGAATCTGAAGCGGATTGACAAGCGGAAGAAGCAGCGCGAGAAGCGATCGACCCGGAAGGCTTCGATGTCTCCCGCGTCTCCGCAGCCCTCGGTTGCGCAGCAGATGCTGGGTGGAACGGGAGCGGCGCCGGGAACTCCGGGACCCGCGCCTGCTCCCGCAGCTCCGATGCCCGCTGCGCCACTGCCGGCGCACCCGCAGGCCGTGCCGGCNNGTTGTTTCAGCCCCCGTAGCTCCGGCGGAACCCGAGCAGCCTGTTGTCGCGCCGGAACCCGTTTTGGTTCCGCAGGAATAAGAGGACAAATATATGGCAGAAGGTAGAGGAAGACCGGTTAGCGCGTCCCAGCGGCCGACGGGTGGAGACAAGGCTGTCGCGACGTCGAAGAAGCAATATTTTCGCCGCAAGAAAGTATGCCGTTTCTGCGTTGAGAAAATCGACGATATCAATTACAAGGACACGCGGATGCTGATGGCGTTCATCGCCGAGCGCGGGAAAATTGTTCCCCGCCGCGTCTCCGGAGCGTGCGCCCCGCATCAGAGGCGCTTAAGCGACGCGATCAAGAAGGCGCGGAATATCGCCCTGCTGCCTTTCGCGTCGAGTGTCTAACGGGAGAGATCGACATGGAAGTGATTCTAAGAGAAGACGTCGAGAAACTCGGCGGCCGCGGCGAGGTGGTGAAAGTGGCCGCCGGCTACGCGCGCAATTTTCTGCTGCCCAAGCGGCTGGCCGTGCCCGCCAATGCCGCCAACAAGAAAATCGTTGAGCACGAAAAACAAGCCTGGCTGAAGCGGGAGGCGAAAGCCCAGGGCGAATCGGAAGAGCTGGCCAAGCTGGTGGGGGCCGAGTCGGTAACCATTTCGCAAAAGGCCGGCGAGAACGACCATTTGTTCGGGTCGGTAACGTCGAAGGATCTTGCGGACGCGCTCGAGAAGAAGGGCTTCTCCATCGATCGCAGAAAGATTCAACTCGAAGAACCCATTAAGACTCTGGGCGAGTTCAACATCCCCATCAAGCTGCATCGCAACGTGTCCGTGAATCTCAACGTGCATGTTGTGCGCGAGGGGTAGCATACACTGGTCCAGTGTTTGAACTTACTGGACAAGTAGCCATTATTACCGGCGCGGCGACTGGAATCGGTGAAGCCATCGCGCGGCGTCTGGCTCGCGCCGGCGCCCGCGTGGGTATCGCTGACATCGATCTCGCCGCTGCTACGGAAGTTGCGGGTTCCATCACCGGCGCGTTTCCCCTTGCGGTGAACATTACGAAGCCTGCCGAGGTGCGTGACGCTGTCGCTAAGACCTTGGCGGACCAACGCCAAATCGACATTTTGGTGAATAATGCCGGAATCGCGGGCCGCGCCGCGCCCGCGTGGGACCTTGCCGACGACGAATGGCTGCGCGTCATCGATATCAACTTAAACGGTACTTTCTATTTCTGCCGCGCTGTGCTGCCCCACATGCGTGAGCGCAAATACGGCCGCATCGTCAACATCGCGTCCATCGCCGGCAAGGAGGGCAATCCGAATATGTCGGCGTACTCGGCAAGTAAAGGCGCGGTAATCGCCCTCACGAAGTCGCTTGCCAAGGAAGTGGCCACCGATGGCGTTTGCGTGAACAGCGTCTCCCCCGCTGTGATCCGCACCAGGATTCTGGAGCAGTTGACTGAAGCGCAGGTGGCCTATATGACCGATCGCATCCCCATGAAGCGCACCGGAACGCCGGAAGAGATTGCGGCGGTGGTGCATTTTCTGGCCTCGCCGGATGCTTCGTTCGTGACCGGTCAGTGTTATGACGCAAGCGGGGGCCGGGCAACCTGGTAGACGCGCCACAAGATATGCCGTAGTTTCGAATCAATGATACACTCGATGGTACCGTCGGGGGAGATTTGAGATCATGCGGGCAGCGACTACCGTGAACTCCACCACCGTGAACTCCAAATGGTGAAATTTTGTGTTCTCGCGAGCGGCAGCACCGGTAACTCCGCGTTCCTCGCGACTTCGCGCACCCGGATTCTGGTGGATGCCGGCCTCAGTCTGCGGGAGTTGGCGAAGCGCCTGCAATCGATTTCGGAATCGCATGAACAACTGGACGCCATTCTCATTACGCACGAACATTCGGACCACGTGTCTGGTCTGCTGCGGTTGATGCGGGCGTTTCTGAGGGCCAAACGCCGCGTGCCGGTGTATCTGACGCGGCTCACCGCGCCGGCGATCGATTGGGAGGAAATTGACTCTCCACTCGAGCTTTTCCAGGCGGGTACGCGCTTTCAGGTGGGCGATATCGAGGTGGAAAGCTTCAGTATTCCGCATGACGCGTCCGACCCGGTGGGGTATTGTTTCGCCGCGGAAGGCATCCGCATTGGTCTCGCGACCGATCTGGGTTATCTTCCGGATTCGATACGGTTTCATCTGCGGGGAGTGGATGTGCTGATGCTCGAATCCAATCACGATATTGAGATGCTGAAAGTGGGGCCATACCCCTGGGTGGTAAAGCAGAGAGTGATGGGGCGGCGCGGGCACCTATCAAATGACGTAGTGTGCGATTACCTGGCAAACGATTTTGACAGCGCGACGGGAACGGTGGTGCTGGGGCATTTGAGCGAGCACAACAATCATCCCGAGATTGTGCGGATGGGCGCGGCGGCCGCGCTTCAGGCGCGGGCGCAGGGAACCCGGCTGGTGATTGCCGAACAATCGCGGCCGAGCGAGGTGTTTGCGTTTTGATAGCCCGCTATACACGCGCGGAGATGGGCCGCATCTGGAGCGACGAGAATAAGTTCCGGCAGTGGCTGGAGGTAGAGTTGGCTGCGTCCGAGGCGCTCGCCGACCTGGGTATCGTGCCGGTTGAGGCGGCGCGGGCCATGCGGGAGCGGGCGGGGTTCAGCGTCGAACTCATCCAGGCCATTGAGCGCGAGGTGAAGCACGATGTGATCGCCTTCACCACCGCCGTATCGGAGACCATGAAGGCCGCCGGCGCGGGGCCGGAATCGCGCTGGCTGCATTATGGCCTGACCTCCAACGATGTGGTGGATACCGCGCAGGCGCTGCAGATCCGGCAGGCTTCGCAACTGATCCGCGAAGACATTGTGCAGTTGCGGGAAACCCTGAAACGCCGCGCCCTGGAATTTAAGGACACGCCCCAGATTGGCCGCACTCACGGCGTGCATGCCGAGCCCATCACCTTTGGCCTGAAACTGGCCATCTGGTATGAGGAAGCCGGTCGAAATCTGGCGCGTTTTGACGCGGCGGCGGAAGACTTGCGGGTCGGTAAAATCTCGGGAGCGGTCGGCACGTTCGCGCATATCGGTCCGGAAGCGGAAGAAAAGATCTGCGCGCGTTTGGGCCTGGTGCCCGCACTGGCGGCGAACCAGGTGATTCAGCGCGACCGTCACGCGCACTATATTTCTTCGCTGGCGCTGATGACGGCGCTTACCGAGAAGATCGCTCTAGAAGTGCGGCACCTGCAGCGGACGGAGGTCCGGGAAGCGGAGGAGTATTTCTCAAAAGGTCAAAAGGGCAGTTCGGCGATGCCGCATAAGCGCAACCCGGTGACCTGCGAGCAGATCTGCGGCCTTGCCCGCATCGTGCGGGCAAACACCATCCCGGCTTACGAAGATATCGCCCTCTGGCATGAGCGCGATATCTCGCACTCGTCCGTGGAGCGCGTGATTCTGCCCGATTCGACGATTCTGGCCGATTATCTTCTGTCGAAAACAAACGATCTGATCGACAAGCTGCTGGTTTATCCCGAGCGGATGCGGCGCAATCTGGAGATGACGCGCGGGCTGGTTTATTCGGGGCAGCTCTTGTTGGATCTGGCTGCTTCGGGCATGCTGCGCGAAGACGCCTACCGCCTGGTGCAGGGGCACGCCATGGAAGCCTGGGAGAATGAGGGCGATTTCAGAGCGGCCATCGACGCCGATCCGGTAATCGCCAAGCGGCTGAGCCGCGAGAAGATTGCCGAGGCGTTTTCGCTGGAGCGGCAACTGCGGCATGTGGATGCCATCTTTGAGCGGGTGTTTGGGTAAGCTGGTTTCAGTGCCTGCCAAACCCCTCGCTTATCTCACCGAACAACTCGATCAATTCCGCGCCGCCGGCACCTACCAGCGGCTGCGTGTTCTCGAATCCGCCAGCGCGGCCGAATCGCGCTTCGACGGCAAGGAAGTCATCAACCTTGCTTCAAATAACTACCTGGGCCTTTGCACGCATCCCAAGCTGATTGAAGCCTCCGTCGCCGCGGCGAAGAAATATGGCGCAGGTTCGGGCGCCGTGCGAACCATCTCCGGAACCATGACGCTGCATATGGAACTGGAAGAGCGCATTGCGCGCTTCAAGAATGTGGAAGCCTGCGTGGTGTTTCAATCCGGCTTCACCGCAAACGCGGGTACCGTGTCCGCGATCCTCACGCCCGAAGACCATATCGTTTCGGATGCGCTGAATCACGCCAGCATCATTGACGGCGCACGTTTGTCCCGCGCCAAGATTCACGTATTTCCACATAAAGACGCCGCCGCCGCGGAGAGGATTCTGGCGGAACTGGATGGCGCGCCTGGCCACAAGCTGGTGATTTCCGATGGCGTGTTCTCGATGGATGGGGACATCGGTCCTCTGCCGGGCCTGGTGGAGGCGGCCGAGAAGCACGGCGCCATTATGATGGTGGACGATGCGCATTCTTCGGGCGTACTGGGCCGTAACGGACGCGGCACGATCGACCATTTCGGCCTCCATGGCCGCGTGGATATTCAAGTGGGTACGCTGTCAAAAGCGGTGGGCGTGCTGGGCGGCTACGTGTGCGGCTCGCGCGATTTGATTGACTTTCTNNTATCACCGCGCGCGGCCGTTTCTGTTTTCCACTTCGCATCCGCCGGCCGTGGCGGCGGCCTGTCTGGCGGCCTTCGACATTCTGGAACAGGAGCCCGAGCGCATCGCCAACTTGTGGGCCAATCGCGAGTACTGGAAAGCCGGCCTGGATGACGCCGGCTTCAATACGGGGTTGAGCGAAACGCCCATTGTTCCGGTGCTCGTCGGCGAGGCGGACCGCGCGCACCAGTTCTCGCATGCCCTGTTTGAAGAGGGTGTACTGGCGCTGGGCATCGGCTTTCCAACGGTGGGGAAAGGCCACGCGCGCGTCAGGACCATCGTAGCGGCCACGCATACGCGAGCGGAACTCGATCAGGCGCTCGAAGCATTCAAGAAGGCGGGTCGGGCGCTGGGGCTTCTGTGAGCCGGCAGTTGGATCAATCGAGATCGCGCGACAGGGAAGATAAGTAAGACAATTCGCCAAATGTCTCCGTTTTTCTCGACTTTCCGCTTGTAAGACTGTATCTTAGGTCGGAAGGAGACAGCTTCATGCGCGTTACCCATATTGTGAGCCTGTTCGCACTGATCGCGCTCACGGATTGTTCGGGGCTGCGCGTCCGAGAGGCGCGGCTGAGCTATCACCCCGCCGCGAGCGTTCCGCGGCCCGTTCAGGCTGAGCAAAAGTCCGAGGGGGAAGAAGACGGCCCACGCGCGGATTCTCCGGAGGAAGCGGCGCGATTCCTGAGGAAACAGCGCTGGCAAGGGCCGGGCGAGTTTCCGACTGAGCGGTATGTGATCGCGCGGGAGAACGTGCGGCGAGCGGGGCAAGTCTCGCTAGAGACGCGGCGCATGGTCGCGAAGAGCTTGACGCCGCGGGCGGGCTTCGGGACCGCATGGCAAGCCCTTGGTCCTGGCAACGTGGGCGGCCGCGTGCGGGCGCTGGCCATTGACCCGAACAACGCCAACAACATCTATGCGGCGAGCGCGACCGGGGGCGTGTGGAACACCACCGACGGCGGACAGACGTGGGCTCCGCTGACGGACTTTTTGCCGGTGCTTTCGGCATACAGCCTGGTGATGGACCCGACCCATTCGAAAACCTTGTACCTGGGGACCGGAGAGTGGCAACTGTGGGGCAACGGGATTTACAAAACCACCAACGGTGGGGCTACGTGGAGTGAACTGGCAGCTACGGACAACCTGGTGGCGTCCTCTCACTTCAGCTATGTGCATCAGATCGCCATCTCGCCGACGCGGCCGACCAATCTCTACGCGGCCACGGATTCCGGACTTTTCGTGAGCCTCGATGCGGGCAACACCTGGAATCAGGCGCTGCCGCAGACTACTGGAACTTATCTCTCGTGTAACTCGGTGGTGGCGCGCGGGGACCAACCGACCGACATTGTGTACGCAGCTTGTGGGAGCTACGAAACGACCGCGGGGAACTTCGTGTTTTCCATCTACGCCAACACAGATGCCGCGGGAACGGGGACCTGGAACGTGGTGCAAGCCGACCCCATGATGGGAACAACGGTGCTGGCCATCGCGCCGTCCGCTCCTACCACCGTTTATGCGCTATCTGTTACTTCTGCGACAACGGGACCGTTTTATAACGCGCTGTACGCCGTGTTCCAATCCACCAGCGGAGGAACCGCGGGAACCTGGGTGAAGAAAGCCGACACTTCCGATCCGACCAGCCTGACGGCCAATATTTTGAGCTATCCCAGTTGCGGGTACAGCACCGGCAACGGGAGCCACTCCGGCCAGGGCGCTTACAACCTGGTGATGGCGGTGGACCCGACCAAGCCCAATACCGTGTTTGTCGGAGGGATCGATCTGTTTCGCTCCGACGATGGCGGGGCGACGTTCGGCTATGCCGACTTCGGGCCGGGCAATGCGACCGCGCATCCCGATCAACACGCCTTTGCTTTCCCGCCGGGATACAACGGAACCACGAACCAGACATTGTTCGTCGGGAACGACGGTGGCGTTTTTCAAACCAATGCGGCTTTAGGCGCGGTGGCAACCACTCAATTTCCGCAATGCTTCGCGAATACAACAAGCGGGATCGGGTGGTCAAATCTCAACTACAACTTCGAAACCACGCAGTTCTACTTCGGCACCATTCTTCCGGGCGGCGCCAGTTACTTCGGAGGTAGCCAGGATAACGGAACGTCGATCGGCAACAATTCGACGGGCGTCAATGGCTGGACGTACCTCTACGGAGGAGATGGCGGGCAGGTGATGGCGGACCCTGTCGACACGAGTCATCTTTTCTACGAATACATTTACCTTTCCCTTCAGAAATCGACCGATGGTGGACTCTCGAGCGCCCCGGCAATTAACGGAATATCCGAACCCTCCGACGACTTCAATTTCATTAACTACTACACGTACGATCCGAGCGATCCATTGAAAATGTACACGGGAGGCACGCAGTTGTGGCGAACGGTGGATGGGGCGGAGAACTGGACGGCGGCGAGCGCACCAATTCCCACGGACCAGGATATAATTTCCGTGGAAGCCGTGGACCCGAGCGACCGGGATGACGTCTATTTCGGGACCGACGAGGGCGCTTTTGTCTACCGCACTTCGAGCGCGCTGACAACGGACGGAACCACAACCTGGGCCTCGACGCAACTGCAGAGCAGCGGCGGGTACATTTCAGGCTTCGCCTTCGATCCGAATCTTCCTTTGCGGGTTTACGCCACGCTTTCCACGTTCCGGGTAGCGAGCACCGATGCTCAGGTATACAAGTCGGACGATCAAGGCGCGACGTGGACGGCGGTGGGCAACGGGCCTGCGGGTTTGCAGGACGTGCCAGTAACCGCGATGGTGGTGGATCCGGACGATTCTTCGACCTTGTATGTAGGAACGGACATCGGCCTGTTTGCCAGTTATGACGGCGGGAATACCTGGACGCAAGCGGCCGCGCCATTTGCCGATGCGGAGACGACAACGCTGCGAATCGAATATGAAGGCACGGCGAAGGTTCTCTATGCATTCACGTTCGGGCGCGGGGTTTGGAAACTGAATGTGAACGGCAACCCCCTGTGCACCTACGCGCTTTCGACCAACAGCATCACGGTAGCCGGAGACGCCGCCGTAGGCTCGATTGGCGTGACTGCGCCGACGGGCTGCCCCTGGTCGGCTCAGAGCGGCGGCGATTTCGCTTCGGTGCAGAGTCCGGCGACAGGAAACGGCTCGGGCACGTTTTTCTACAACATTCCTTACAACGACGACGGGCAGATTCGAACCGATACGCTGTTCGTTCAGGGGATGCCCGTCACGGTTACCCAGAGCGCCACGACGGCGGTGAGCCACAACGGGGTGAATGACGACATCTCATCCGCCAACGTGGTGAGCCCACTTCCCTATGGCGACGTGCTTTACGACGACCTCACCTCCAGCCCAACTGATCCGATGCACTCCTGCACCGGGTCCGCCGATACGGAGACGGCCTGGTACAAGCTGACGGCGCCGCAGTCCGGGACGATCGAGATCGACGCCACCGGCGAATCCTACACTTATTACGGCGACACGGGGCTGGTGATCACGGCCTATCCGCTGACGGGGGTCGTGATCGGACCGGAAATTGTTTGCGCCCAGATCCCGCAAAACCCGGGTACAGTGACTACGCTGAGCGCGCAGTTTGCGGTGCAGGCCGGCCAGAGCTACGCGATTGAGTTTAGTGTCCCGAATTCCCAGGTCTCTTTCATTCAGTTGAGCATTCTGATGGAAGCGGGGCTGAGCGTTACGCCGGCGGTGACACAGTTGACCGCGGGACAAACCGTGCAGCTTTCGGCCAGTGTGAGCGGGAATGCGAACACAGGAGTGCGCTGGAGTAACGCTCCAGCCCAAATGGGAAGCGTTAACCTTACGGGCTTGTATACCGCGCCTTCGGCGGTGGATGGGCCGACGCAAGTCACGGTGACTGCGCAAAGCTTCGCGACTCCGGACGCCGCCGGCTCGGCAACCATTACCGTGACGCCGCTGGGCATTTCTTTTCCCGCCAACGGGGTTGCGAACGCCGCGAGCTTTCAGAACGGCCCTCTGGCGCCGGGCGAGATCATCACAATTTTCGGTACGTCGCTGGGTCCGGTAACTTTGGCGCCCCTGCAACTGGATGCCAATGGGAATGTATCGACCACGGCGGGCGGTACGCAGGTGACGTTTGACGGCCTGCCGGCCCCCATGGTGTACGCGCTTTCCGGACAGGTGGCGGCTATCGTTCCCTACGAAGTAGCCGGCAAAACTTCGACCCAGGTGGTGGTGAGTTACAACGGGGCGCAATCGGCGCCGGTGGCGCTCCCGATCACCAATGCCTCGCCGGCGTTGTTCACGTCGAACTCATCAGGATCGGGGCAGGCGGCAATTGTGGATCAGGATGGCCTGATCAATGGGCCGACGATCGGTGCGCCGCGAGGGTCGATCGTGTCTATGTATGGCACGGGGCAAGGCCAGACGAATCCGGCCGGAGTGGATGGGACGCTGGCTACCGGCAGCGTGCTTCCCCAGCCGGTGCTTCCGGTCACCGTGCAGATTGGCGGACAGAACGCGACGGTTTACTACGCGGGGGCGGCGCCGGACCTTGTGGCGGGCGTTTTTCAAATCAACGTCGAGGTGCCCACCGGGCTACAGCCGGGCAACCAGCCGGTGGTGGTCAACGTGGGGACTCAGACCAGCGCGGCCAACGTGACGTTGAACGTACTTGGCCCGGACGGACGAGAGGGCGAACTGGCTTATAACAACACGGGCACGACCGATGTAACGCTGACGGCGTATAACCCCGCGGACCCGACCGTGCCGATCGTCGTGGGGATGGTGCCGGCGGGCAAATACTATCTGCTGGGCAACCTGATGCTGGGAAGCGACTGGGGCGTGCAAGTGAATTCCACTACCGAGCACGTAGTCTCCCAGGTGTGCGGTTTTGCGAGCAATGCGAACCCCATGTATTGGACTTGTTCCGGAAGCGCGACCCAGCCGTTTGTTCAATGACTTCACTCCAGATAGCGCGAAGTCTTGACGTCGTCCTGAATCAGCAGCGCCGGCGGCATGCCCAGCATCTGCATTCCGTAGGAGCAATTCACCTTGTGAGGACAATCCAGCGTCACCAGTCCGGCGGGCGATTCGAATCGCCCGAAAATGGCTGCCAGCTTATCCGTTTTCGCGATGCCGGGCATGGAGCGCCTGGCTTTGTCGAGCGCTTTCTCATCCCATTTGAAACCCACGGGCAAGGCGGGCAGTTTCGCGCCCGCCGCGCTCGAAACGGCAATGGAATTGGGCCACGCAAACGATCCGGTGGCCAAAGCGAAGGGACAATCCGCGCTCAGCGTGTTCTCCCGTTTAGTCTCGCTCAGGCGGCCCACCACGATCACCGGGCGCGAGAAGTACAGATCCCGCTTCGTCAGGGCATCACAAACGCTTACGACGGGAATCGCCGCTAACTCGTTTTTCGGTGAGGAGCAAGTCACGCCCGGGTCATCGCAGCTTCCGATCGGCAAGAGGACGGTGCCCAGATTGGTCTCTTTTCCCGCTTCCACCGTCAAAAACCGGACGATTTCACGGAATCCGCGAACCTTGGCGGCGAAAATGTAACTGCCCGCAGGAATGCCGGGGAGTCGAAATGCGCCTGTCCTTTCCCCCTCCGCGGTTGTTCCGGGGAACGCACTCGAGCCGGCGATGATGCCGACACTGGGCGCGGGGACGAACTGCATGTCCGGGTCCACCGTCCTCCCTGTAACTGAGCCTGTTGGCGCCTGCGCTAGGACTGCCGCCGCAAATGTATAAACTAATAAAAGCCTCATCACCAGTTCGCAAGCACTACAGTCAGTCCTGAAAGAGACCATGGAAGTTGGTTCATCGCTTCTTTCAATATTACGTGCGACGGACCGCGCGATCCTCATCGACTGGCGGCTCTTCAGCGAATGATCCAGTCGAGTTCCAAAAGCTCCACGGACCGGAATTCCGGATCTCCAGTCACCAGCGGACAGTTATATTTCTGGGCAACCCCGCTCACCTTCGGAGAGAAGCATCTCCATAAAATCCGTGCCGCGCTGCCTGCCGCTCATCCACTCCAGGACGGGCCACGAATCAAGAACCCGAGTCTTCAAGTTCGCGCTCCTGCCTCCTAAAGGATTCAAACGCGGCCATCAGATCTTGCCTGGCCGCCGCTCCCCGGAGTTTCCTCCACGCGGGTTCTTTCGATGGCACAATTTCCTGCCCACGTAGTTCGACCGTGAGCTTGGTGCCCTCTGATAGGTTGAGCGCTTCACGAACCGCTTTCGGTATGGCGATCTGACCTTTAGAAGAGACGGTAATCAACTCCATACGTTGTTCTTATTATAAGTAAGATCAAGTGTTCACGATTGCATATCGAACTGCATGTCAAACATACCCACCAATAAAAGTCGCATCACCAGTTCAAAACATGCGCGAAAATCAGGGGCGCGACAATCGACGCGTCGGACTCCACCATGAACTTCGGCGTATCGATCGAAAGCTTTTCCCAGGTGATCTTTTCGTTGGGAATGGCACCGGAGTACGATCCATAGCTCGTCGTCGAATCGCTGATCTGGCAGAAGTAACCCCACAAAGGCGTGTCTTCGCGCTCCAGATCCTGACGCAGCATGGGAACCACGCAGATCGGAAAATCGCCCGCGATTCCGCCCGCGATCTGGAAGAAGCCGATCGAATGCCGCTTGGAAGTTTTCGTGTACCAGTCGGCCAGTTCCATCATGGCCTCGATTCCCGTGCGCACGGTATGTACCTTCTTCACCGTGCCAGAAATGCAATGGCCAGCGTACATGTTGCCCAGGGTCGAATCTTCCCAGCCTGGTACGAACATGGGCAGATTCTTTTCCATCGCAGCATACAGCCAGCTATCCTTGCGGTCGATCTGGAAGCTCTTTTCCAGATCCGGATTTTTCAGGACGCGGTAAAAGAACTGGTGGGGAAACAGGCGTTCGCCGCTCGCGTCCGCCGCGGTCCACTCCTTCAAAATGACGGATTCAATGCGCCGCATGGCTTCGCCTTCCGGGATGCAGGTGTCGGTGACGCGGTTCATATGGCGCTCCAGCAGTTCCTGTTCCTGCCCCGGACTTAAATCGCGCCAGTTCGGAATGCGTTCATAGAAATCATGCGCCACAAGGTTGAAAACGTCTTCTTCCAGGTTCGCGCCCGTGCAGCAAATGCCGTGTACTTTATCTTGGCGGATCATCTCCGCGAGCGATAACCCCAGTTCGGCGGTGCTCATGGCTCCGGCGATCGTCATGAACATCTTGCCGCCGCTTTCGAGGTGCTTCGAATATCCGCGGGCCGCTTCCACCAGGGAAGCGGCGTTGAAATGGCGGTAATGGTGCTCGATGAATGAGCTGATTGGACCTTTCGACATCTCTATCAAGGTAGCCTATCTCGATTTTGATGAAATTCTCCCCGCGACGATCACCGATCGGCTGTCCGCGCCGGCAACGACTGGGTCATCGCTCCGCCCGATCGGCTCGACTTCACAGCTGCCTGAGAATCCTCATCAGCCAGCCAGGGTTGTCTTCGGCCAAGTAAATGATTTCTCCGCCTTCGGCCTGCAGCAGCAAAGCGGGCTCGATGCCCCAGCGGCTATTGTCATAGACGTGGATGAAGTCGATCTCACGAATCGCGCGTGCCAGGTGGTTGATGCTCGATTCATAAATCGCTTTCAGTAGAGATTCCGGCGCGCTGTGGCCGCCCGCACCGGCGCGCATCTTCACTCTTTCCGGGTGCATTCCAAAATCCTTGAGCGCAATGTAACGCATCTCCGTAAAGAAGCCGACCTGTCGCGCCTTTGCAGCTTGTTCAAGAGTGATGCTACTCCTCAGCGTCGTTTCGAACGCGCAGCTGACTCGCCGCTCGATGTGATCCGTTATGAACGAACCAAAGAGGGTGTTGACCTGATCGCGGACTCCACGGGGATGTCGAGGTACGAACCTTGGTTCAACGCCGCTGCATGATCGTCGGCGTTGAAGAAATCGACGCCAAATTCGGAAACCGGGAACGCCGTCGACTTGCCACCGCCGGGAGGGCCCGCGACGATGAAAATCCGGGGAGGCATCTAGCCGCCAAAGTCGCGTTCGTTACCTTCGCGCATATCCTTGGGAAGATCCTTGCGCAAACGCTTTCCGGTCTTATCGGCAATGCCGGCGCGCTCCAACTCTCGCGCCGCCGCCTTGACATGCTCGCCGGCGCGCTTCAAGTGGGGATCGTTCTTCGCCTCACGGAGCCTCGGAAGCTGGATCTGCGCCATCCCCCCATTATAGGTAAGGTTCCACCCAATAAACTAATCTCATGCGATATCTCTCCATTGGCCGAATGGTTGTCACCGGCGGCGCAGGTCTCATCGGCAGCGCGCTCGTCTGGGAACTCAACCGCCGCGGCTTCGACAAAATCTACGTCACCGACCGGCTCGACCGCACGGAGAAATGGCGCAACCTGGCCCCGCTGCGCTTCGAGGAGTATTTCGAAGGCGACGACTTCGCAAAACTGTTGGAAGACGATCGGGACCTGCCCAGCGACATCCACACCGTCTTTCACCTGGGCGCGTGCTCGTCTACCACGGAAACCGACTCCGCCTACCTGGTCCACAATAACTTCGCTTACACCAAGAAGCTTGCCCAGTGGTGCTTGCGGCGCGACGTCCGCCTCATTTATGCATCTTCCGCAGCCACTTACGGGTCGCTCGAAACAGATCTTTCGGAATCGCGCGACCTGCAAACCCTGCGGCCGTTGAACATGTACGGCTACTCCAAGCAGATGTTCGACCTGTGGGCCCAAAGGCACGGCTATCTGGACCGCCTGATCGGACTGAAATACTTCAACGTCTTCGGCCCCAATGAGGATCACAAAGGCGACATGCGCAGCCTGGTGAACAAGGCTTATTACCAGATTCGCGAGACAGGCAAGATACAGCTCTTTCGTAGCTACCGCCCGGAGTACGCCGACGGCTGCCAGCGCCGCGACTTCCTGTATGTGAAAGATGCCGTGAAGATGACCGTGCACCTGGCCGAACTCGACGTGGCCGGCGGACTCTTCAACATCGGCGCGGGCGAATCACGAACCTGGCTCGACTTGGCCCACGCGATTTTCAAAGCCCTGGGTCGCGAGCCGAACATCGAATTCATCGACATGCCGGACTATCTGCGCCCCAAGTATCAATACCTCACCTGCGCTGTGATGGACCGCCTGCGCGCTACCGGATATACCGCGCCAGTCACTTCTCTCGAAGACGCCGTAGCCGATTACGTGGGCAACTATCTGGAGAAGGACCATCGTTTGGGAGATTGACGGGCATATACTTATGGCCTGATCCCATGGCTCTCACTCCATCCCTGGTAAAAAGTACGGTAGTCGCAGCGCTGAGCGGTCTGCTGTTTGGTTTCGACACGGTGGTGGTCTCCGGCGTCACCGGGGCGCTGACCGTTCATTTTGCCCTGTCACCCAACGCGCTCGGTATCACGGTCGCGAGCGCGTTGATCGGAACTATCATCGGCGCTCTCACGGCCAGCATCCCTGGAGACCGTCTGGGGCGCCGGGACAGCCTGCGCATCATGGCTGTTCTGTACCTGGTCTCGGCCGCCGGCTCCGCATTCGCCTGGGATTGGTATTCCCTCCTGTTGTTCCGAGTCCTGGGCGGTCTCGGCATCGGGGGATCGTCCGTGCTTGGACCGATGTACATCGCCGAGATCGCGCCAGCGAAGTGGCGCGGCCGCCTGGTCGGTCTTTTCCAGTTCAATGTTGTGGCGGGCATCCTGGTCGCCTACCTCTCCAACTTTCTGCTGGGCCTGGCGCACCTGGGCGATCTGGAATGGCGCTGGAAGCTGGGCGTGGCCGCTTTCCCCGCGGTGTTTTTCTTCCTGATGCTCTTTACGATTCCGCGCAGTCCACGCTGGCTGGTGCAGAAGAATCGGATCGACGAGGCGCGCCAATCCCTGACCTTGGTTGGTGAAGAGAACATCGATGGCGAAATCGGCGACATGATCCGCGTGCGCGAAGCAGAGCGGGCTCAGGGGGAGGGAAAGCTATTCACCCGCAGCCACCGTTTACCCATCTTCCTCGCTGTTTCGATCGCGGCGTTCAATCAATTTTCGGGCATCAACGCGATTCTTTATTACCTGAACGACATTTTTGCCAAGGCCGGCTTCAATAAAGTTTCGAGCGACTTACAGGCTGTGGCGATTGGCGCGACCAATCTGCTGTTCACGATGCTGGCCATGACGCTCATCGATAAAGCCGGACGCAAGAAGCTTCTGCTCATCGGCTCCGTGGGAACTGCGTTGGCGCTGGCCGGAGTGGCCGCGATTTTCCTTTCCGGCAGTCATGAGAATCTGCTCGTTTGGTTGTTAGTGGGATATATTGCGTTCTTTGCTTTCTCGCAGGGCGCGGTCATCTGGGTGTACATCAGCGAGGTTTTCCCAACGGATGTTCGAGCGAAGGGTCAAAGCCTGGGCAGCTTTACCCATTGGGCCGTAGCCGCTGCGACGTCCTATGCGTTCCCCGTGATTGCGGCCAAGTCCAAGGGTGGACCGTTCATCTTCTTCAGCGCGATGATGGTGGTTCAGTTGGTCACTGTGGCGTTCATTTACCCGGAGACTAAGGGGGCTACGCTGGAGGAGATGAGCGGGCGGATGAATGCGGGTGTGTAGGATTCCCTGACGGCCGAGATCCTCCCAGAGGATGAGTCAGGGCGCTCCTATGCGCGGCGCTACGGGGCGAAAGGGCAAAGGATCGCACTTGGCCTTAGCGGGGTGTTCGTCGTCGGATTTATCCTGTCCCCGGACAACCGGAATAAAGGCGGATTTCTCTCTCCCGAGAACGATCTTATAGTCCTCGCGGTGGCTGTCGGTCTCAACCTATGTTGTTACGCGATTGGCTATGCGATTGGTGCCGGAAGGGACTTCTCTAAGAAACGATCCCGCTAAGGGCCTCACGCAACCGGGCACGGACTGGGCGCTTTGTCAGCCTATCGTGAACGCCGGCGTTTGGGCGCGCCAGGCATCTGAGCGGCCTCGGCGAAAACCCGAAGCGCGCGGTTCACCGACTCGCTATCGGGAAACATGTTGGCGAGGTCAGGCTCAATCAAAACCAAGTTCGTCCCAGCGGTCGCCCGGCTATAGTATTTCCCGCGCACCCCTCCCTTCAGCTTTGAAAGGTCGTATTCCTTTCGAAGCCCACCGCCGTCTTCAACTGCCGATGCCTTCTTCATATTGTCTTTGCTCAGTCCGCGTTGCGGGGCGCGCGCTAATCATTCGAATCCTCTCCTGACGTTCACAGTGCGAAACGAAGACTAGGTTCCCCTCCATTGTATAGCCCACCGTGACCTGGCGGGTTTCGTCTAACGAATGGTCAGGGTCCGGAAAAGTAATGGCTAGCGGATCGAAAAACACCGATGCCGCGTCCTCGAACGTCACGCCGTGCTTCTTGAGATTCGCCGCCGCTTTTCGGACGTCCCATTCAAACGTCACGACACCAAGCTTAGCCCACCCTCCACTCTGCCATACTCCAATGATTGCCGCCCGTCCGCCCCCTGCGCTCGCTAGGAGTCTTCGACGCCACCATGCTCGTCATGGGAGGCATCGTCGGCTCGGGTATCTTCATCAATCCCTACGTCGTCGCGCAGCAGGTGCACACTGCCCCGCTCATCCTGGGCGTATGGTTCTTCGGTGGCTTACTTGCACTCGCCGGAGCCTTCATCTGGGCCGAGCTTGCCTGCCGTCTCCCCGGCGCCGGCGGGCAATATCTGTATCTTCGCGAAGCCTACGATCCCTCGGTCGCATTCCTCTATGGATGGGTTCTGTTGCTGGTCACGCAGACCGGAGGCATGGCCGCAGTCGCCGTCACCTTCGCCCGCTACACACGTGACCTCACCGGCATTTCCGCGAGCGACGGCGCCATCGCCGCAACCACCTTGCTCGCCTTAACCGTCGTGAACTGCTTCGGAGCGCGCACCGGAAGCAACGTACAAAGCGCCTTCATGCTGCTGAAGTCACTGGCGATCGCCGCGCTCATCGTTGCCGGATTCACCCTGCACGGGCCGCTTCGCAATACCGCGCCTGCGCAGCTCAGCACCGGTCGCAGCATGCTCGGCAATCTCGGAGCCGCCATGATCCCGGTCGCCTTCGCTTACGGAGGCTGGCAGACTTCCAGCTTCGTGGCCGCGGAGATGAGGCATCCCAAACGCGATCTTTCCCGCGGCCTCATCATGGGTGTCATCGGTGTGATCGTGCTTTACCTCAGCGTGAACTACGTCTGCCTGCATGCCCTCGGCCCCGCCGGTTTAGCGGCCACGAAAACACCCGCCTCCGCAGTCATGCGCGCCGCGTGGGGTGAAACCGGCGCGCGGTGGCTGGCTTTCGGAATCGCCGTCTCCACCGTCGGATTTCTTAGCCAGGGCATCCTCACCACACCGCGCGTTTACTGCGCCATGGCGCAGGATGGGCTCTTCTTCAAGAGCGTCGGTTGGGTCTGGCCTCGCACGGGCGCACCGGTCGTCGCCATCGTCCTGCAAGGTCTGCTCGCCACCCTGATCGCCGTCGCCGGACGCTACGAACAAATCCTCAACTTCACCATCTCCATCGACTTCACCTCCTTCGCCGTCACCGCCGCCGCCATCTTCGTGCTGCGAAGGAAACAGAAGGAAATACCCGAATACCGCGTACCGGGCTATCCCATCGTGCCCGCATTCTTCGTGCTGGCGTGTGCGGGCATCGTGGCGAGCACGCTGATCTCCTATCCGGGAAACAGTTTGATTGGCTGGGGAATTCTAGCAGCGGGTTATCCCGCATACCTCTATTGGAGCCGCCGCAAAACCGTATGAAAAACCGCCACTCCGATTACATGCGCTGGGCCAAGACGTTCAGCAGGGCCCGCTATAACCTGGCTACCAGCGGCGTGGGTCCGTTTCCGATGAAGGACTTACCGTTCGATCTGCAACAACTTGAGATCAATGGCCCGAGCACTTATGGTTATACGCCCTTACAAAGCGCACTCGCCGGCAAGAGCGAAGTAGATCCGGATTGCGTGGTGGCCGCGGCTGGAACGTCCATGGCGAATCACCTGGCCATGGCGACGTTGCTGAATGACGGCGATGAAGTGATCATCGAGGCGCCGGCTTATGAACTATTGGTTTCCACCACCCTTTATTTCACCTCGAACGTGAAGCGGTTTGCGCGTCGGGAGGAAGAGGGATACCGGCTGGACCCGCGGGAAGTGGAACGCGCCGTTTCCAGCCGGACCAGGTTGATCGTGTTGACTAATCTGCATAATCCGTCGAGTGCGTTCGCCGGGGAATTTGAACTGCGCGCGGTCGGCGAAATCGCGCGAAGCGTTGGCGCCCGTGTCCTGGTCGACGAAGTCTATCTCGATGCGGTTTATGAAAACACGCCCCGCTCCAGCTTTCACTATGGGCCGGAGTTTGTTGTCACCAGCAGTCTGACGAAGGTTTACGGACTGAGCGGCTTGCGCTGCGGGTGGATTCTTGCAGAACCCGATCTGGCGCGCCGCATGTGGCGGTTGAACGACCTGTTTGGGTCCATCCCCGCGTTTCCCGCCGAGCAGTTGAGCGTCGCGGCTCTGGAGAATCTGGCCATCATCCGCGATCGTGCCCGCCGCGTGGTGGAGGTGGATCGAAAAGCGCTCGCCGAATTTCTCGACCGGCGCGCCGGGATCACCCGCCCCCATACCGATTGGGGCACCACCGCATTCATCGGGTTGCAAGGGGAGAGCGTGGACCTGTTGCTGCAGCGCCTGAGAGACGAACAGGAAACAACAGTGGTCCCCGGTTTGTTCTTCGATTCGCCCCGGCACTTCCGCATCGGAATGGGAGTGGACTCGGAGATGTTCCGGGAGGGACTCCGCCGGTTATCCATCGAGTTGGATAAGATCGGATCATGCGCGGGCTAGTTACAGGACTATTGTTAGGCGGATTGATTCTTGGCGCTGGCTGCAGCAGGAAACCGGCCGCTTCTCTAACCGGACCCCAGGCCGTGGTGCTGCTGAAGGATGGCGCCAGCTTCGCCGGAACCGTAACCCAAAGCTCCCCCAGTCAAATCACGCTCACTGCTCCGAATGGCGAGACGCGCACGTATCAGATGAGCCAGGTGGATTCGGTGCAATATTCCACGCCGCAGCCGTCCGCCTCAGCCATTCCAGCGCCCGAAACGCAAGGGCCCACCCCCGTCTCGACACCCACGGCACCCGTTGCAACGCCGTCAGTGGCCCCCGTGCCGCCACCGCCGGCCGCGGCCGTGATTCCGGCGGGCCGGATTCTCGCCGTGCGCAATGACCAGGCGATCGATTCGCATTCGGCCGCCCCCGGCCAGTTCTACCAAGGCGTGATCGCGCGCGGCGTGACAGACACTTCTGGTCATGTGATCATTCCTCGAGGATCCCAGGCCAGCCTGGTTGTGCGATCGGTGCGAGCGCAAGGAAAAGTGGAGGGTGAATCGGAGCTTGCGCTCGACCTGGATTCGGTGAGCATCGCGGGCAGGCGTTATCGTGTGGAGACTGCCGATATTGTCGAAAAGGGGCGCGAAGGGGTTGGTGCGAACTCACGCACAGCGAAGTTCGTTGGCGGAGGCACGGTGCTTGGAACAATTCTGGGAGCCGTGGCGGGCGGCGGCAGGGGAGCAGCTATTGGAGCCGTCTCGGGTGCGGCCGCGGGAACCGCAACCCAGACCGTCACGAGAGGCAAGGGCGTGCGGGTTCCTGCCGAAACCGTGCTCACCTTCCGGCTGGAAGCTCCTGTCCGCGTTGTTGCCGAGCCCTGAATCAGATGCATGTCAGTGGTGCAGGACCGGGCGGAGTGCATGCAGATCCACCCCTTGTACCGATCGCCAACGCACCTACTGCGAACGCGCCCGTCTCCACCACTTCCAGTGCGCTCTTGGGCTTGCCTGTGTCGGCGCTCCTTGGTGGGGACGACACCGTTGGATCGTTACTCCAGCAAATCTCGTCCGGACCGGTCGCGCAATTGATCGCGGGAATTCAGACCAGCCATCCAACACCGGACCCGGCCGCCGCGACAAGCCTTTTACAAACTGCCGCTGCCGCAGTGGTGCAAGGCAACGCTCCAGCAGCGCTGGCCGCGCTCACAGAATTGGTTCAACGCAGCCCGGAACATGTAGAAACGCTCTCTGGCGAATCCTCTCTCTCGCCGATTCGCGCGCAGGTGCAAGATCTACTCACCCGAGTCACGGCGACCGCCAAGGTGGAAGCGGAGGTGCGGCTCCAGGCCGCTACGCAGGCAGTTGAATCGGCCAAGCCACATAGTGAGCACCCGGGCGACTGGAATCCAAGGGAGATTCTTCCTGTTGCGGAGCAGCTTATCGATTCCGGCCGGCACTCGAATATCCTGCTGGCCACCGACCTGTCGCAGGCCGTGATCAACTACTACGGCGGATTCGAGATTGCCACGCCCCGTCCCGTGTACCGGGGCGAACGGACGGGCTCCGCGCAACAGGTCGTTCGATCTGCCACCGCGCCCTGGGCGGGCGCTGCCGGCGGGTTGACCGAACTACTGGGGACGATGTGGCGGACGAGCCCCATCCTGGTCTTGTTTTTCTTCTGGGTTGCTCTCGGCCTGATGGCTTTGATCGCCGCGGGAATCGACTTATGGAGCGTCGACCTTTCACTGGAAGTCTGGGGCGCCG
This sequence comes from Bryobacterales bacterium, assembly GCA_003136675.1. Lineage (GTDB taxonomy): Bacteria > Acidobacteriota > Terriglobia > Bryobacterales > Bryobacteraceae > Bog-113. The sequence goes on along the minus strand of PLFE01000139.1, from coordinate 3,267 downwards.
GTTCAGCCGGCTTACTCGGTTTTGGCACTTACCGAAGACTACGCGTGCAAAAGCAGTAAGCCGCCCAGGCTGTTCTATTCCGAACGCAGCATCTCGACTGGATCGATTCGCACCGCATGGATCACCGCGGGCAGCGCAGCCAGCAGCGCAGCGAGCAGGATGGTTAGCGAAGGAATAGCAAGTACACCAAGATCGGTGGCCTTGACTTCGAAAAACAACGACTCGATGTATCTGGCCGAAGTGATGCCGAGCGCAACGCCGGCGAGAGCGCCCGCAACCACCATCGAGAAGACGTCAAGCGTCACCAGACGGGCGATTCCGACCGGTTGAGCGCCGACCGCGATGCGGATGCCGATTTCGCGCCGCCGCTGCAGTACCGAGTAATCGAGCACGCCGTAGAGTCCGACGCCCGCGAGCAACAGCGCAACCAGTGCGAAGAACAGAGCAAGCATCGCGAGCAGCCTTTCGCGAATCGTCTGCACCTGATTGATCTCAAGCTGCGTGCGGATGTTACTCACCCGAAACCCGGATTGGGCTTGCGCTACTTCCCGGCGCAGCGCGGCTGCCAGCGAAAGCGGGATTGCTCCGCCCGTGCGTACGATGAACGTAGCCTCGTCCAGCGGCCGGTCGCCGAACGGCACGTAAGCGACGGGCGGGATCGGCTCGCGAATCCCCCGGTACCGCGCGTCGCGCGTGACGCCGACAATCTGAAAAGGCATGTGGGGGCCTTCATCTTCCTCCTCGTTGAAGATGCGTCCGACGGGATCTTCGTGCGGGAAGTAGCGCTTGACGAAAGTCTCATTCACGAGCGCAGCGCCCGGGTAACCGTCGGTCGGACGGAAGTCCCGCCCGCCGGGAAGGGGGATCTTCATCGTTTCCAGCCAGCCGGGGGAGATACTCAGGAAGTAGGTCAAGTCGTCACTGGGTGGCCCTCCATCGACGGAGACGGAATTGTTCCAACCATTCCCGCTGAGTAGGGGAAAGCTGGCGATGGCAACCCTCTCAACTCCCGGCACCCCGCGTAGGTGTTCGGCGATCCGGCTCCAGGCAAGGGGAGGTTGAGCCGGGTGCGCGACGGTGTCGAGAGTCAGTAGCCGTTCGGTGGAAAAGCCCACTTGCTGATTGGACAATCGCTGGAACGTTTGCACAAACAAGCCGGCGACGAAAAGCACGAGAAAGCAAAAAGCGACCTGCGCCGCAATGAGTGCATGCATGGAACGGCGCCGCGCGTGCGGATCGTCTCCACCTTTCAGGGCGCTTGCAGGCTGTATGGACGAAGCGCGGAGCGCGGGCGCGAGACCAAACAGAAATGTTACGGCGATCGTGAGGCACAGGCCGAATCCAGCCACCCGCCAGTCCGCGGGAAGAACCAGACGCGCGGGGTTATCCGGGGGATTGATCATGCTGACGACGAACGGCGCGCACCACCATGCGAAGAATCCGCCGGCGATTGCCGCAAACGACCCGAGGACGGCGCTCTCCAGAAGGACCAGTTGGATCAAACGCCAACGCCCCGCGCCGATGGAGACGCGCAGCGCCATTTCCCGGGAACGCGCGGCGGCTTGCGCCGTCATCAGATTGGCAACGTTCATGCACGCTATCAACAGCACCAGAATCACCAGTACACCGAGTGCGGCCAGCGGAAGGCGATTGTCACTCTGCATCCCGGAGACGCCCGAGGGCGAAGCGCCGAGCATAACGGTCTGGTGTAGGTAGTTCTCGATGCTTTGCCGCGACATATTCGTGAAGCCCTTTGCTCTGTTGCGCTCGAAGGCCAGAGAAATCGCGTTCAGGCGCTGGCGGAGTGGTTCGACCGCGACGCCGCGTTTCAGAACCACCAATGTCCGGTGCCATGTTGAATCGGACCGGCTCACGGAACGATGCATCATGGTGGGAAGAAAGATATCTACCATCGTGCCGGGCTCGGTACCAGTAAACCGCTCCTCGGAAACGCCGATGATTTCGTAGGTGCGCTCGCCCAGGCGGAAGGTTTGTCCGATTACTGTTCGATCCATCGCGAAACGGCGGTTCCAGTAGTCATGCGATAACACGGCATAGGCGTGGATTCCGGGTTCCCGATCATCGTCTGGGGTGAATAAACGCCCCAGCGCGGGCTTGATCCCGAAGGCGCCGAACATCCATCCCGAGACATATTGGGTCTGTGCCTTCTCCATCTGCTGATCGGACTTGTAAGTCAGATCCATTCGCGCCGTATAGGAGACGGCGACTAACTCCGCTTGGTCCTTCACTGCATCCCGCATTTGGTGGAACACTGGATACGCCCAACCATCAAAGGTTCCGGGCTTGCCGTCAAACCCAATCTGCTCTCGATATAAGTCGTAGAGCCGTTCCGGGTTGGCGATGGGCAAAGGCCGCAGCAATAGGGCATCGATCAACCGGAAAGCCGACGTACAGGCGCCGATGCCCAGCGCAAGAGACAGGATCGCCGCGGCGGACGTCACTTTGCGCTTCATCAGTTGACGCCAGCCGAAGATCATGTCGGCGCGGAGCGAATCGAGCCAGGTGATGATCTTCAGGTCGCGGCTCTGTTCGCGCCGGCTTAGTTTCGGACCGAAGGCGCGGCGCACTTCGCCGGGGTCGCGGCCCTGCGCAACGCCTTCGGCGATGTGCGCTTCGAACTCTTCGTCAATTTCGCGGCTTAAGCGATCGCCGCGAAGTGCGTTTCCGAAGCGTGACCACAGGGACATATCGGATCTCCTTATTCCGAACGAAGCGTTTCAGCGGGGTCGATTCGCACAGCGTGAATTACCGCGGGGGCTGCCGCCAGAAGCGCTGCGGCAAGAATAGCCAGCGAGGGCAGAGCCAGCATGCCCGCATCCGTGGCCTTCACGTCATAGAACAATGGTTCGATATACCTCACCGACGACATGCCGATCGCCAGTCCGCAAATCGCGCCGAGCACGACCATCGAGAAGACTTCGACAGTAACCAATCGCACGACGCCTGCGGGCCGTGCACCGATGGCCATACGAATGCCGATCTCGCGGCGGCGCTGCAGCACGGAGTAGTCGAGTACGCCATAAAGTCCGATTCCCGCGAGCAGAAGCGCTACCGCGGCAAAGAAGAATGCCAGCATGGCGAGCAGCCGTTCGCGAATTGTCTGCGCCTGGTTGATCTCTACCTGAGTACGGATGTTACTCACTCGGAATTCCGGATGCGCTCGCGAAACCTCTCTTCTGAGTGCCGTCGCCAGCAGGAGCGGATCGGGGCGCGACGTGCGAACCAGGATGGTGGCATCACCCCTTG
>PLFE01000069.1 GCA_003136675.1 Bryobacterales bacterium | reverse complement strand
GCCAGGGAAGCCCCTTGTGGACCCAACTGAACCCGACGGGGACACCGCCTGCGCCCCGCTTCGCTCAAACGGCCGTGTATGATGCGGCGAATAATCGGATGATCGTCTTCGGTGGCTTGGGCCTGGATGGGGAGCAACTCTTCTCCGACTTGTGGGTCCTGACCAATGCCAATGGCATAGGTGGCACGCCGGCTTGGATCAAGCTTACCCCTACCGGCAGCCTGACGTCTGATGTCGAGTCGCCCTCCGCCGTATATGACTCGGTCAACAACATCATGACTTTGTTTGGGGGGGCAAATCTCGCCGAAACCGCTTCCACGAACGGCGTGTGGACGCTCTCGCACGCCAACGGCTTGGGCGGGACGCCCCGGTGGACGAACATCGTCGCCCCGGGCGCCGCTGGTTCGCCAGCCAGACGCTATGGCCACACTGCCGTTTACGACTCGGCGAACAACCGCATGATCATTTTCGGAGGGGGGCCCGCTCCGGACACTGAAGGAATCGGCTTCAACGACGCCTGGGTGCTCACCTACGCCAACGGATTGGGCGGTACGCCCGCCTGGACTAAGCTAAAGCCGACCGGCACGCCGCCGGCTACACGGTGGGAACACACCGCGGTTTATGATGCGGTCAACAACCGGATGCTGGTGTTCGCGGGAGACCTGGCAGATCCCGTCTACTACCTGGCGTGGATCTTGAGCGACGCCGACGGGCTCTGAGACGTGCGCGGCGCGCATCCGCGTCGTATCCTAGTCGGAAGGAGTGCTGAATGTTCCGTCTCATCTGCTGCCTCTCCATCGCCCTTGTCACCCAGGCCGTTGTCACCCATGCCGCGCCGTGGACGGCGATCCGGGGCTCTGCAACACCCGACCCCAGCGTGTTGCACGACAAAAAGGCCGCGCTGCTGCTGGAACCCGGCGCGTCCGGCGAAGGACCCGTGGTTCATTTCGCCCCCGTCAAACTGACCATCGGCAAACGCTATGAAGTCAGCGGCTGGGTGCGCACCGAAGACCTTGCGGTGAAGGATGTGGACCGTTCCCCGATTGCCGTGGGCGCTACTCTCAGCATGGAATCGATGCCGTGGGATGTGCACTCGGCCTCCATCGGAGGCACGCAGCCGTGGACCCGGCTCTCGTTGAAATTCATCGCCAGCCGCGCGGAAGACGCCATCGTGGTCTCGGCCGGCAGCGACGGGACCATGCGCGGCAAAGCCTGGTTTGAAGGCGTCAGCCTCGATGAGACTTCCTCTTCCGATGCGTGGCCGGTGCGTGACGCCGTCCAGACGTTCGGCCCGGCTTACCGCTATCCGTCCGGCGGCTGGATTTATCTCCATATCGAAGGCACTCCGTATGAGCGCGGCTATCAACACGGCCACCTGATGGCCCGGGAGATCCCCGAATACATGGCCCGGTGCGCCTCCGAACTGGGCGGCGAAGCGGGGTGGGCTCAATATCGCACGACGGCCAACGCCCTGTTCCTGCGCGGCTTCGACCGCGAAATTATGGAGGAGATGCGCGGCATCGCGGACGGCGCGTCGGATGCCGGCGCGAAGTGGTTGAACCGCAAAATCGACCTGATGGACATTGTGGTGGTCAATGTCACCGTGGAAATGGGTGAACTGGCATCCGCCGTCGATACCACCGCAACCGGCCTCGAAGGCGTAAACTTCGAAAAGCCGCCCTACGCCAAATCGCCATCGGAAGATGGCAAGCACGATCATTGCAGCGCGTTCGCGGCCACCGGGCCCGCTACCCGCGATGGAAAGATGGTGATCGGCCACGTCACCTGGTGGCCCATTACGCTAGCCGAGCAGACCAACGTCATGCTGGATATCAAGCCCGCGGCGGGACACCGGATGCTGATTCAAAGCTATCCCGGCGGCATCGAGAGCGGGACGGATTGGTATCAGAACGATGCCGGTGTGGTGCTCACCGAGACCACCATCGACCAGACGCCGTTCGACGCAAAGGGCACGCCCGTAGCCTTCCGCGCGCGCATGGCCATTCAATATGGCGGCAACATCGATGAAGTGGTGAAGCTTCTGGGAACCCAGAACAACGGCCTTTACACCAACGAATGGCTGATCGGCGACGCCAAGAACAATGAGATCGCGATGTATGAGCTGGGCACCAACAAAACCAGGCTGTGGCGCAGTTCGAAAAACGAATGGTTCGGCGGAACCCCGGGCTTCTATTGGGGTGACAACAACCCGAAGGACCTGGATGTGCGCCTGGAAAATCATCCCGATCCCCACGGTGAGCCGGACTACATTCCCTATACTCCCGGTCCGCGCGACATGGCATGGAAGAAGCTTTATCAAACGAATGAGGGCAAAATCGACGAGCAGTTCGCCTTCTTGGCCTTCCGCAGCGCGCCGCTGGTGAGCAACAGCACCATGGACGCCAAAGTGGCGTCCGCCGATATGGCCAACCAGATGATGGTGTGGGCGGAAATCGGAAAGCCCAATCAGCGGGAGCGGCTTGCGCCGCCATCGGGCTATGCCAAAAATGACGGGCAGTATCCCAGCGGCTATGTGCTGATCGGCGCTTCGACGCCGGTTCCCCTCTCTGCGTCAAAGGCCAATGCGCCCGCGAGCGCCCAGCCCGCCAAGTCCATTTCTTTCAAAGACCGTCTCTGGAAGGGTTGGATGCTGCCGGCCTCGGATGCGGATGCCTGGTTCGTTGGAGGCGCGGCGGCTTACTATCATGTTCTGGAATCGGATGACGTGGAGCGCTCCATGGCGGCTGAGCGGACGCGCTATCGAGGTCTAAAGCTGGGTCCGCAAAACGATATGACGCGGGTTCAGCTCGAAGAAGCCAAAGGCGCACTGTTCCTTGATGGGTTGCGCCGCAAGATGGGCGATGAGGCCTTTCTGAAGCTGATGACGGATTACTCCGCCGCCAACACCACCAGGAAGGTGACCGCGCAATCGTTTCTCGATCAAGCCGGCGTGAAGTTCGAGTTCACTGAGCCGGCGGACGGACCGGCGTACCTCGCATACGACATCAACCGCCGTCTGGCTTCGACTGTGATCGTCTATGGAACCGTGCGCGAAGCGGGCGCCAACCGCTACGCGGCTGAGCAGATGCAGGCGCGCTTTCTGAACCGCTACGAAAGCAGCGTGCCGGTCTATAAAGACTTTGAAGCTTCGGATGAGCTGTTGCGAGATCGCGATGTGGTGTTCGTGGGACGGCCGGAAGCGAATTCGGCTCTGGCCGCATGGGCCGGAAAACTGGGCTTGAAGTATCAGGGCGCCAGCTTCCAGATGGATGGAGAGGTGCATGCGTCGGAGAGGGAAGGGCTGGTTTTTGCGGCCAGGAATCCGCTGAACGCGGCTCACATGGTGCTCGTCGCCGCGGGGAACGATGCGCTGCGTACGGTGAAGGCGTCACGCCTCGAAGCGCAGGCCGAGTATGTCCTGCTGGACGATGGAAACCCGCCCCGCAACGGCTTCATCGGTATGGGCGTGGGGGCGCCCGTGCAGGCGCACTAACCCCCGCCGGGATTCACCGGGGCCGTTTCCCATATCTGCAGGAACTCGCGCAGACGGCCGCATTTGTGAAGGTGGGCGAAGCGTGCCGCTTCGCTGCCCACGGTGCGAACGCGCCGCTCCAGGTCTCGGTCTGAAATGCGGCCTTCGCCGTCAAACACTTTGTACGCCTCGGCGATGGTCACCTGCTGCGGAAGAACCCAGGCGTGCAGGGCACGGCCCACGGAGCGCAATCCATTGAGCGCGTCGAACGCACCCATGGCGCCGCCGGAGACGCCGATGAGGCCGATCATTTTTCCCTCCATCTCATCGAAGGTAAGGAAATCGAGCGCGTTCTTGAGCACCCCGCTGAAGCTCCCGTGGTACTCGGGCGTTCCGAGGATGAGGGCGTCGGCTGCCTTGGCGAGGCGTTTCAGCTTTCGGACATCCCCGCTGGAGTCGTCAGAACTGGTGACGCCGGCGTGGAGGGGAAGGTTGTAATCGCGGAGGTCGATCAATTCGGTGGTGGCGCCGAACTGGCGCGCGCCTTCGAGCGCAATGCGCAGCGCGGCCGCGGTGAAGCTGTTCTCGCGCAAGCTGCCGCAGAGGGCCGCCACTTGAATCTGGTTTTCCTGGTCTGCCATTGGAGGTTCACACTTGGAGGTGCAGGAACAAGGCTATCATCGCGGTAACAGTTTACACTCGTGTTGTGAGCGTTGCCGTGACCTTTTTCCACACTGTGCGTCGAACTAAACAGGAGCAAAAGGGAATACTCAGGAGTTGATGCCGGATGCAGCGGGTGCCATGACCGCCAGGCTGGCTGCACCGCTCGATGAAGCCGGAATGATCCGCGCGGCGCAATCGGGTGACCAAGCAGCCTTTGAGGGATTGGTGCGCGCGTACGACAAGAATGTGCTGCGCATCGCGATGAATCTGCTGCGCTCGCCGGAAGATGCGCGCGATATCTATCAGGAAGCGTTCCTGCGCGTCCACAAGAATCTCCATTCCTTCCGCTTCGATTGCAGCTTCCACACGTGGCTTTACCGCATTGTGACCAATATCTGCCTCGATCACCTGCGCAAGAGGAAAGTGCGGAAGGAAGAGCAGGGCACGGTGCAGACGGCGGAAGGAACGGTGGACCGGATGGAACGGGCGGAGCACGAATCGCCGTACTCCGACCCGGAGCGGCAAACCAGCAGCCGGCAACTGGCGAGCCGCATTGAGGGCGCCCTGGCTGCACTTTCGGCGCGGGAACGAATGGTTTTTGAGCTCAGGCACTATCAGGGGCTGCGCCTGAAGAATATTGGAGAAGTGTTGGGCACCAGCGAAGAGGCGGCGAAGAACTGCCTTTTCCGCGCCACGCAGAAGCTGCGGGGGATGTTGGGAGACTTTGTATGAACTGTGATCCGATTCGAAACGACATTGCGCTGTACGATTACGGCGAACTGGGGCAAGAGGAAGAAGAGCGCGTAGAGCAGCACTTGGCGGAGTGTTCCGCCTGTGCGGCCGAACTGGCCCGTGTGCGGGCATTCGGGCGCGGCATGACTCAGTTCGAAGCGGCCGTTCCGGATGATTTACTGATGTCTTCGCGGGTGGATCTCCTGCGCGCCCTGCGGGCGGAAGAGAGTAAGCCCGCGGCCGCTTCCACGTGGATAAAGCATCTGCGCGATTGGATGAACATGGGAGTCGGAATGCGGGTTCCGGCCGGGGCTCTGGCCCTTGTCGCTGTCGGCTTTCTGGCGGGCAAGGTGGCTCCGGGAAGCCTCCCATTCCTGAACTCGTTCGGCTCCTCCTCCACAGGTGGCGCGACCCAGGCCGGGTTCGTCAGCGTGCGTTCCGTCGAGCCCGACCCGGCCGGAGGGGTGCGCATCTCATTCGACCGGGTCTCGCGCAGCACCGTTTCCGGGCCGGTAGACGACGCCAAGATCCGCGAAATGCTGCTCAGCTCGATGCACGATGAATCGAATGCCGGGCTGCGGGTGGCCGCCATGGGAATCGCCAAAGAGCACGCCCGCGACGCCGATGTGCGCGGCGCGCTGGTGGAGGCTTTAGAGACCGACCCGAACGTGGGGGTCCGGCTGCAGGCGCTGGACGCCCTGAAACAGTATGCGGGGGATGCGGACGTGCGCAAGGCATTGACCCAGACGCTGTTGAACGACGCCAATGCGGGAATTCGCGTCAAGGTGGTTGACCTGTTGACAATGAAGAAAGACGAATCGATGCTGGCGCCGTTTGAAACCTTGATGGGCACGGAGCGGAACGGCTATGTGAGAACGCGCGCGACGGACGCGCTGCGGCAGATGAATGCGTCAGTAGGTACTTTCTAGGTGAATCGATTCGGCCCATTGGGGTTACTGCTTACCGCGGGGCTTCTGGCTGCTGCGCCGCCCGGGCTGCATCGCGAAGGGGCGCTGTGGGTCGAAACCACCACCGGCTCGGAATCGATGCCGCAGGTGGAGCAGGTTCGCGTGGTGGCGGAAGGCAACGTAACCGTGCATGGCGGTTCCACAGGCGATGTGGCCTACGTGGTGACGCGCAGGGTGCGTGCCAGAAGTGAGGCGGAGGCGCGCGATGCTCTTCAGGAGGCCGGCGTCACTCTCGCCCGCCAGGGGCGTGGCGTCCGGCTGGTGGTGAACGATGCGACGGGCCCGGTGGACCTGCAGGTGACCATGCCGCGGACGGTTGCCAAAGTGATCGTTCAGACGGCCGTGGGCAACATCGAGGTAAGCGAAATCAACGGCAGCGTGGCCGCCCAAACCGGGGGCGGCAACATCGAACTGAAAAGCATCAAGGGCGGCGCGGACGTGAACAGCCAGGGCGGGAACCTGCAACTGGGTGACGTGGGCGGGTCGGCCCGGGCCGTTTCAGCAGGCGGTGAAATCGCGGCGGGCGTCATTGGCGGCGATGCCCAACTGGAGACAGCGGGCGGCAACATTACGGTTCAGAAGATCGGCGGCGCGGCGCGAGCCATCACAGCGGGAGGCAGTATTCGAATCGCGCAGGTGGGCGGAGCGGTGGCCGCCAATACAGGCGGCGGCACCATCGATATTGGCAAGGCGGGCGGCGTGGTCACCATCCACAACGAGGGCGGCGGGCCAATCGAGGTGGGCTCTTCGGGCGGAGCGCGGTGTGAGAACGCCAGCGGCGCCATCAAGGTCGGCTCCTGGAATGGGACCATCCACCTCGCCACGGCGTCAGGCAGCGTGGTGGCCCAGATCCTGGGCGAGAAACTGATGGGCGATTCTTCCGTCTCCACGGCTTCGGGTGACATAACAGTTTATATCCCGTCCAACGTGGGTGTGACCATCCGGGCGCAGAATGATGGGGCCAGCCGCGCCCAGGGCATTGTCTCGGAATTTCAAGGCGTGCAGGTGCGGATGAACGGCGGCACGGCGTTCGCCGCGGGAGCGATTAACGGCGGGGGACCCATACTGCGGCTGGAGGGCACTGGCGGGACCATCTGGATTAAGAAAAAGCAGTGAGGGAGAAATTGTGATGAAGCGTTGGTTGGCATTGGCGGTCTGCCTTCTGATTGACGGCGCGACGCTGCAGCGGGTGCTGGCTCAGCAGCCGCTTCCGAAGCCCGGCGGCTACCTTGGCGTCGGTGTCGCGGATATTGACGAGGACCGGGCGAAGGCCCTCAAGCTGCCGGACGCGCAGGGCGTGGAGATCAACGTGGTCACGGCCGGCAGCCCCGCGCTGAAGGCGGGGTTATTGAAAGGGGATGTTGTCCTGGAATTCAACGGACAGCGCGTCGAAGGCACGGAACAGTTCATTCGCATGGTCCGCGAGACCCCGGTGGGGCATAAGATCACGCTGCGGATTTTGCGGAACGGCGCTCCGCAAACGGTGAGTGCCATGGTGGGACCGCGCCCGGCGCGCGAGTGGCTGACGCCGGAGGGGACTTACACCCTTCCGGACGGGACATACACCTTCACAATGCCGCCCATGCCTGCGATGCCCGCAATGCCCACGATCCCGCGTATGCCGCGCGTTCCGATGGACACTCCGCGGCCCCGCCTGATGTGGCGCAACGGCTCCGTGGGGATCGAGGCCGAATCGCTCTCGGGACAACTGGCGGAGTATTTCGGCGTCAAAGATGGCGTGCTGATTCGTTCGGTGGCGAAGGATTCACCGGCGGAGAAGGGCGGCCTGAAGGCGGGCGATGTGGTGGTGAAAGTGAACGGCGAAGCGGTGACGTCCCCGGGCGAGATTTCCTCCGAAGTGCATGGCGCGAACGCCAAGCGGGCCATTCCTTTCGCAGTGATGCGCAACCATCATGAGCTCACGATGAACGTGACGGTCTCCGATGGATGGGAGAATTTGGATTCGGAAGAGCGTTAGGGGAAGGGGCGCGTTTCAGTGTCGCCCTCTTTAAACCTGAATCCCGAAGTTGACGCTGGCTGTCCCTTGGTGGCGCGGACTTCAGTCTGCGCATCCCATGCTCCGCCAGTGTGAATCGTTCTGAAATAAGACAGCATTCGCAGAGCCCGAGGGTCCAACGTCAGGCATCGCGATCAGGCATGGGGTGCTCGAGGTACTCATATCTTTCCCATTCCTCTTCCTCAGCGGGCGTCATCTCGCCAGTGCGGCTTTTCTCGATCATTTCCGCGACTCGGGCAGCCAGACGCGGCGAGGGGCGCAGGTTCAGGATTTCTTCGGGCGTGGGAAGCGTCGCGAGCAGCTCCAGAACTCCGGCGGCGCCATCGAAGCCGGATTGACCACTGGCGTTAAGCTCCCGCAGGCCAAGGTTGTCCGGGAGGCTCAGGGTAATCGACGACATCTGCCGGAACTATAGCAATTTTCTGGGCGCTTCCGGGCGCCCCTTGCAGCGACAATCATCGGCGGTATCTTAGCTAAATGCGGATCACGCGCGGCCTGCTGCTATTGAGCGCAGCCGGTTCACTCCTATGCGGCAAGTTCGCGCCACCGAGCGACGCGCCGGTTGATCGGTTGATAGCCAACGTCGGAGAGTATTTGAAACACCACCCCGATGACGCGCGCGCATACTACACGCTGGGTCGCATCTACTATCTGGCGTTCGCTTTAGACGCGAAGACCCTGAGCTACTATCAAAGCGATGGCTTGCCCGATCCAATAAACGGCCATAACCCCGGCCGGGCAGCTCGGCCGGATGGCGGTCACGCAATGCTCCACGGCAGCCAGAGGTCTGTTTACCTGAGCGAGGCTCTTCGGCTACTCAAGAGATCCATTGAGCTCGATCCTGACAATGGCCTTTATTTGCTGGGGCTTGCCTGCCTTTATGAGGATGGCAGCCCATCTGAAAATGACGAACAGTGGATGGAGCGGGCAACTACTTACTATCTGGCCGCCTACACGAAGTCCATCGGCATCGATGAAAAACGAACCAACCGCCCGCTGCACGGCATTCAAACCCTGGTGAGCTATGAAGCGGGAACTTCGTACGTCCGGCTCGTCAGAGGCCGGCCGATGAAGAAGTCGGAGGCCGCCACCGCTGATCGGATCGAGAAGAAGATTGCGGCTTTCGAGCGACTTCCGGCCGGACCCATTACCCCAATCGTGCTGGCGTTTCGTCCCGGAGCGGCGTTGGCTGACTTGCTGGCGCCTTCTCTACTCGTGAGATTCAACCTTGACGGCACTGGGCGCGCCCAATCGTGCCCGTGGCTTCGGCCGGACGCTGCGCTGTTAGTCTGGGACCCGGAGCACACTGGGCGCATCGATTCCGGTCGCCGGCTATTCGGTACGGTGACCTGGTGGATGTTTTGGGAGAACGGCTACCGCGCCCTGGCCGCTCTCGACGACGACCACGACGGCTGGCTAAGCGGTACTGAACTCAACGGTCTCGCCGTTTGGTTCGATCGAAACCAGAATGGAATTAGTGAACCCGGAGAGGTCGTTTCACTCGAGCAGGCCGGGGTGCTCGCGCTGGCCACCGACGCGAACGGCGAAAGCGGAGGCTCGCCAATGAACGCGCACGGAGTGCGGTTGAAGGATGGCCGGGTAACCCCTGGCTGGGATTGGGAAGTTACTTGTTTAGAGTCCCGATGAAACACTCCCCTCTAGCAAGAATCTCACTCCCACACCCGCCGTGTTCGCAGAATAATCCTCCCGACGTCGGTCATGATCACGATAACGGCCTTCACGTGAGAAAGCTGCATCTGGAAGCAACGGAATCTTGTCCGAGTACTGAGCAATCTCCCGCAGCGTCTCATCAAGCTGCTCTGGGCTGAGGATCTTCGAAACGGCGCGAGCATGGGCCGCCTCCTCAAGCAGGCTGGCGGCATAGGACCCAATATCAACACCGCGCGCGGCGGCCTGACGGCTCAGTTCCGCGTGAACCTCAAGCTTGAGATCAACGAGGATCGTCCTAATGCATCTACTCATATCGCAGCACCTCCGCCGGCGCCACCCGAATCGCATTCCTTGCCGGATACAACGTAGCCAGCGTACTCACCAACAAAGCCGCGCCAGCCACCCAAACGCCATCCATCAAACGCGGTTCAAACGGCACCCAACTCAGCGCATACACCGACGCATCCAGCGGAATCCAATGATAGCGATTCGCCAGAAAGCTCAATCCATAGCCAAGGATCAAACCCACCCCAGTCCCGGTCGCGCCGATAATCAACCCTTGTAACAACAGAATCCGCCGGATCTGCGCTTTCCTCGCGCCCATCGACATCAACACCGCGATATCCCGATACTTCTCCATCACGATCATCGTCAATGTAATCAGAATATTGATGGCCGCCACAATCTCGATCAATCCGATAGTCACCGATGTCACCAGCCGCTCCATCTTCAAAGCGTTGAGTAACTGGCGATTCTGCTCCTCCCAATTCGTCGAACTAAACTGCGAACCAAGTAACTTCTCGGCCGCGCGGCCCACTTCGGGCGCAAGATATAAGTCATCCAGCTTCAGTTCCAGTGAATTCACCACATCCGGAAGCGAGAGGATCTGCTGCACGGCCGGCAGCGCCGCATAAGCCCACTTGTCGTCTAAGTCATAGAATCCCGATTCAAAGGTTCCCGCCACGCGGAACTTCTTGAAGCCGGGCCGCAGGCCAAACGGAGTCATCTCCCCCTGCGCGGTGATCACCTGGACTAATCCGCCGGTACTTGCGCCGATATCCTGCGCCAGCTTCGAGCCCAATAGAATGCCCGGATAGCGGCCCTCCGCCGTCAACGCGCTTAAACTTCCCGACTTGAGTTTCTTAAGCGCATCGCTCACCGAAAGTTCGGACTTGATGTCGATGCCCTTCAGCACCGCGCCGGTTCCATTCAACGGGGACGAGAGATACACCGGAGAATAAAGCACCGGCGCCTCCGCGATCACATGCGGCAGTTTGCGCAGTTCATCGCCTAAGTGCCGCCAGTCGCTGATCCCCTGGCCCGGTTCTTTGGCCATCACGTTGATGTGCGACGTGGCCCCCAATAAGTCCCGCTGCAAAGTATTTCGGAAGCCATTATTAATGGCCAGCGAAATAATGAGCGCGGCGACGCCGGCGGCGACCCCCGTCACCGAAACCAGCGTGACCACGGAAATCACCGCTTCCTTGCGCCGGATGCGGAGATAGCGGAAGGCGACAAAAAGCTCGAATGTGTTCACTTGGGCTTGTCGGAATCGCGCAGACGCGCCGCGATGCCAATCTCGCCTTCCGGACGGAGTTGCGGGAATAGGATCACGTCCCGAATGGTACGCGTACCTGTGAAAAGCATGGTCAACCGGTCGATACCGATTCCCTCGCCGCCCGTCGGTGGCATGCCGTAGCAGAGCGCGCGCAGATAATCCTCGTCCATGGCGTGCGCTTCCTCATTGCCGCCGGCGCGCATCGCCAGTTGCATATCGAACCGCCGCCGCTGTTCCTGCGGATCGTTCAACTCCGTGTACGCGTTGCCAATCTCCATGCCGGCGACATAGATCTCGAAGCGCTCGGTCATGCCGGGGTCATCCGGCTTTTTCATCGAAAGAGGCGAGACCTCGACCGGATAGTCATAGATGAAGGTCGGTTCCATCAGCTTGGGTTCGGCGAGGGTCTCGAAAAGGTGCCCCAGGGATTCGCCCGCCGTCGCTTTCCCCCCGTGCCGCAGCAGCCAGTCCGGGTCGCGCACATCATTCGCGCTCGGCTTGTCGTCACCTTCCCAATATTCGATCACAGCGTCGCGCATGCTCAGGCGGCGCCACTTGCTGAAATCCAGCACACGATCGCCCCAGGTGATCAGGGTTGAGCCGGTGGCATCCTCAGCCGCCGTCGCCAGCAGCTTCTCGGTCAGGTCCATCATGCCGAGATAATCCGTATAGGCCTGATAGAACTCCAGCATGGTGAACTCGGGATTGTACTTCCAGCCGAGTCCTTCATTGCGGAAATTCCGGTTGATCTCGTAGACCCGGTCGAGGCCGCCGACGATGAGGCGCTTCAGGTAAAGCTCGGGCGCGATGCGCAGGTAAAGGTCGATATCGAGCGCGTTATGGTGCGTCACGAAGGGCTTCGCCGCCGCGCCCCCAAACAGCGGCTGCATCATGGGCGTTTCCACTTCAATGAAGCCCCGCTCCTCCAACTGCCGGCGCAGGGATTTGATCAGGCGGGCGCGCGTGATGAAGATGCCGCGGACATCGGGATTGGCGATCAGATCCAGATAGCGCTGGCGGTAACGCGTCTCCACATCTTCCAGGCCGTGCCATTTCTCGGGAAGGGCCAGCAGAATCTTCGAAAGAAAGGTGAGTTTCTCGGCGTGGATGCTCAGTTCACCCGTGCGCGTGCGGAACACGTAGCCCTCTACGCCGATCACATCGCCCAGGTCCAGCTTCTCAAACAGGTCGTAATCCTCAACGCTGACGGCGTCTTTCCGGACGTAGATCTGAATGCGCCCGCCGCCGCCGGCCAGATGCGCGAACGCCGCCTTGCCCATCCGGCGGATGGTCATCACGCGGCCGCTCACCTTCACGCGCGGGCCGTCCGGCGTTAGTTCGGTAGCGTCTTTCGAACTGAATTGCGCGATCGCTTCGGGGATTTCATGGGTGAAATCGAACCGGCGCCCATAGGGCCGCAAGCCGGCGGATCCCATCTCCCGCGCGCGTTCCAGGCGGCGCTCGAACAGTTCATCTTCAATGGACAACGTGGACTCCCCGGTTATTAAAAGGTAAGTCGTTATTATAAGTTCGCTGGTATGATGAACCGTTGATCCGGTCGATATCCGTTGTCATCCCCGCCTATAACGAGGAATCGCGGCTTCCTCAAACTCTGGAGCGCGTAGCCGCGTACTTGAGTGCGCAGGATTTCGATTTTCACGAAATTTTGGTCGTGGACGATGGCTCGTCGGACGGCACGGTGGCGCTGGCGGAAGCCTTTGCGGCGGCGCACCCGTGCGTGCGCGTGCTCCAGAACGGCGTGAATCGCGGCAAAGGATATTCGGTGAGGTCCGGCATGCTCGCGGCGGCTGGCGAATGGATTTTGTTCAGCGATGCCGACCTTTCGGCGCCCATTGAACAACTTTCGACCTTGACGCAGGCGTCGGAGTCGAGCGGCGCGGACGTCGTGATCGGATCGCGCGCGCTGGACCGTTCCCTGGTGGGTGTGCACCAGCCCGGGTTCCGCGAGTCCGCGGGCAAGATTTTTAATTTTGTGATGCGCCTGGCGGTCGGGCTTTCCATTCGCGACACCCAATGCGGATTCAAGCTGTTTTCACTCCGCGCGGCGAAAACCATTTTCCCGCGCCAGCGGCTCGACCGGTTCGGGTTTGATGTCGAGGTGCTCCTGATTGCTCAACTACACGGTTTTCGAATTGAGGAAGTGCCGGTGAAGTGGAGCCATATTGAAGGCACGCGCGTAAGCATGCTCGGGGGCATGCGGGCCTTCGTCGAGTTGCTGGAGATCCGATTCAATCAGGTCCTCGGAAAATACCGCTAGCTAGCCCGCAAAGGGTG
>PLFE01000086.1 GCA_003136675.1 Bryobacterales bacterium | reverse complement strand
CGTTGCTGACTTCAATGGAGATGGAAATGCCGACGTCGCGGTCGCAATCGACGGAAGCGACGAAGGCCCAGGAAGCGGGACAGTGAGCGTGTTGTTCGGAAATGGCGATGGAACTTTTCAGCCCGGCGTCACATACGGATCAGCGGGGGGATATCCTTTACAGATTGCGGTTTCGGATTTCAACGGCGACGGCAGAGCGGATGTCGCCGTTCCTTACCTCAACACCGTTAGTGTCCTTCTCGGGAACGCAGGTGCCGCCACCGATAAATCCCTCGAGGCGCATGGGGGAGACAGCAAAGACGGTAACGGCGTCTCGCCGGTACTGACCCAAACCGTGGTCAAGGCCACGTCCGGCACTAACTTGGCCAGTTCGGCGAATCCTTCAACCTACGGAGAGACGATAACGTTGACTGCATTGGTTTCACCGTCCACTGCGACCGGTACGGTTACTTTCCAGTACGGAGCAATCGTTCTGGGATCCAGCGTCCTGATCGGCGGGAAAGCGACCGTCGCCACTGCGGCCTTGACCGTGGGCCCGCACTCGCTCACGGCGAACCATGGGGGCGATGCGAACGACCTTACCAGTACGTCACCGACTCTTACTCAAACGGTAGTCAAGGCACCTACCGCGACGAAGCTGACTTCTTCGCCGAATCCGTCGAGCTTAGGCCAAAACGTTACGCTGACCGCAACCGTCGTGCCGCTTACCGCGACTGGTACGGTGGAGTTCCTGCACGGCTCGACGGTGCTCGGCCGGGTTGCCCTCAATCACGGGAAGGCGACCCTGGCAACATCGACACTCTCCGCCGGCCCGCACTCGCTTACAGCTTTCTATCAGGGCGACGCGAATGATGACCCCGAACCTTCCGAGCCTTTGATACAGGTTGTTGAATAGCTAAAGCGATTTCTAACCCTCCGGCAAAAGCGCCCGGTATCGCTAAGTTTTCCCACAGGCGAACGCTCCCATGAAATTGCGGGCTGGTCCACGGAAAAGCTGGAGATTCCTCACGGTTGGGGATTCTGAGCGTGGTATTGTGTGCGGCAAAGTATGTCCCGCGCCCGCGTCTTGAGACGCATCGCCATCGTTGGCGCGGGGACAGGCAGGGCCGCCGCTACCCGGTTACGCTCAGTGCTGCGGGCCTAAACCAAGCGATATCAGGGAAAGGGAATTGATTTTCCCGGTCTCGTCCAGTTTCTGATCTGTCTGGAAGCGGCGCATGGCGGCTTGCGTATCCGCATCCCAAACGCCAGTTGGTTCGGACTTCAGATAGCCCTTGGCAACCAAAGCCTGCTGGATTTCGCGATAGCGGTCTGAAGTGGGCGCGGCCTGCGAGCGTTGGACTGGCGCGGCGTGCGCGCCAGTCTTCCCTCGTTTGGCTTTTACGCCGTGGCTGGAAACCTTGCCGTGGGTCAGCGCGCGTGATTTCGACGTCGGCTTCGGCTTCCCTTTGACCGTCCTGGCGACTGTCTTGGGCGCCTTCTTATGCTGCGGCGCGGTCACGGCGGACAGCGCCAGCGGCATACAGACAGCGAATACGAAGCACAAAAATCGACTCATCAATTCAGAAGGAGCGCACGGCCCGAAGTTTTACTGGCCCGCCGCCGGAACCGTTCCGGCAGGATATATCGTCTGCCAGTTCGGCTTTTGCGGAGGCCCGGCGTTGCGAAGCACAGTCAATGCAACCGCATCCCCGGTCTTCAGGGTGCCCTGCATTTTCTTGAATTCGTCCACGTTGGTCACCGGACGCCCGTTGATCTGCGTGATCACGTCACCCTGCAACAACTGGAGATCGTCTGCGAAGGAGCCTTGTTCCACATTCTGTACAAGAACGCCATTCTCCTTGATGCCCATGTTCTCTTTCAGTTTGTCGTTCAGGTTCTGGATGCTGATTCCGAAGCGAGCCTGCGTTGAGCCGCCCTGGTCACCGTTGTTCCGGTCTTCCTCCACATCCGGGGCGCCGTCTTCGTGGGTAAACACCTTGGCGCGGTCGCCAATGGTCACCTTGGTCGCCATGAGCTTATGTTCACGCAGGTAATCGATAGCGATGTCGCTCCCCACGGGAGAGTCGGCCACCAGATCGATGAGGTCGTTGCTCTTCAGGATCTTCTGGCCATTGATCGAGGTGATAATGTCCTGAGCTTTCAAGCCGGCCTTTTCCGCAGGGCCTCCCGGCTC
The DNA here is from genome assembly GCA_003136675.1 of Bryobacterales bacterium. GTDB lineage: Bacteria > Acidobacteriota > Terriglobia > Bryobacterales > Bryobacteraceae > Bog-113. Next base: position 6,110 of record PLFE01000086.1, on the reverse strand, counting down.
GACGGTCCGGACGAAAACGCCGTAAGACGCGCCATAAGCCCGCAGAAGGCTGGGAGTCTGCGCGGATTCCGGCTGGAACGAGATGCCGATGGAGCCGCGCGTAACGTGCCCGGTCTTAATGATCTGGTTGTAGACCTTCACGGCCATGTTCACGGGCATCGCGAAGCCGATGCCTTCATAGCCGCCGGTGCGGCTGGCGATCTGGGTGTTGATGCCCACCACTTCGCCGTTCACATTCAGCAGCGGACCGCCGCTATTGCCCGGATTGATAGCCGCGTCAGTTTGCAGGAAGTGCTGGAAGCTTCGGCTCTCGCCGGGAATGTCACGCGATTTCGCGCTGATGATTCCTGCCGTGACGGTTTCCTGAAAACCGAAAGGCGAGCCAATCGCAATGGCCCAATCGCCCACTTGGATCGCATCGGAATTGCCGATCTTGACAGGCGTCAGATTGTTCTTTTCGATCTTGATGACGGCGAGATCGGTCTGCCAGTCGGTACCGACGACACGCGCGTCGTACTCGGTGCTGTCGCCATTGAACTTCACGCGGATCCGGTTGGCGCGCTCAACCACGTGATTGTTCGTCAGAATGTAGCCGTTGCGGTCTACTACGAAGCCCGAACCGAGGCTCGCGCCATGGGGCGTTTCCTCCGGGGAGCCTTGTCCCTGTCCGCCTGGGGCGTTGAAGAACCGCTTGAAGAACTCTTCCATGCTGCCCTGATTGCCGCCTTGATTGCCGCCCTGCTCCCCTTCGTCGCCCTGGTCGTTGGGAGCCATCTGGCGGTGGGGGTTGCGCGTCTGGGCGCTCACCTTCTGAATGTATTCAGACGAAATGTTGACCACCGAAGGCTCAAGCTGCTTGGCGATCCGCGAAAACGAATTCTGTAGCTCCACGGCCGGAGGAATCTGAAGCGGGGTGGCGCCCGGTGCGCTGGACTCTTTCGCGGCCTTCACGCCGGTGTTGATCAGCGTTCCAATCAGAACGCCGATCGAGAGAGTGAGCAGCACGACTGTAAACGAAAGGAACTTTTGACGTCTCAAACTGTTAAAGAAATTCATGGTCGACCTGACTCCAACGCGCCTTGGGCGCAAGCTTTATTATACTTCTGGACTCACTGCCCTGACAGATGGATGTTCCGGGGAGTTCTGACGCTTCAATTCCACTAGCAGGACGCCGCCCAGGATCAGCAATCCCCCTAACGCGCCCGGCGCGGAGAGCCGCTCTCCGGTGAGCGCCCAGGAAGTAATCCAGGCCCAAACGGGCTCCAGCGTGTAGATCAGCGCGGTTCGAGAGGAGGTGGTGATCTGTTGCGCCCAGGCCTGAACGGTAAACGCCAGAGCCGTAGCCAGCAAGGCCGTTACGACGACCGCGACTACGACAACAAGGCTGGTCTTGAGGCGGGCATGCTCCAAAAAAGGAATGCTCACCGCGGCCAGCAACGCGGCCGTCGTCACCTGCATGACGGCGATGGTCTCGAAGCTGGAGCGCTCCGCGAAATAACCCACGGCCACGATATGCCCCGCGAAGGCCACCGCGCAGAGCAGGCTGAGAAGGCTCCCGCGATCCCACACAATCCGCGAGCCTTCGGTGGTGAGCAGCAGCATGCCGCCCGTGGCAACTACAATTCCCGCGACCTCCATCCATTTCGGTGCACTTCTATAGACGAGGGAAGCGAGCAAAGGTACCATCGGGATCGAGAGACTGGTGTAGAAAGCGGACTTCGAGGGCGAAGTGTATTGCAGGCCAGTGGTCTGGAACAGATAGCCGAGGAAGAGAAAGACGCCGGCGATGGCCCCATCCCGGAGTGAAGCGCGCTTGAGTTTCCTCCCGTAAACCAGGCCAAGGACGATGGCGGCCAGCGTGAAGCGCAGCGCCAGATAGACCAGGGGAGAGACGTCATGCAAGGCGTCCTTTACCAGCACGAAGGTGACGCCCCAGATGACGGTGTTGCCCAGTAACGCTAAGTCAGCCTTCCACGTTCGCAATGCCTTATGCGGCTCCGAACCGCAGGAGCATGGCCGCCGTGAGCAGAATGCGCTTCAATCCCAGATCGCGCCCTTCCGGGTTAAACCATTCGTGGATGGTATGAGCGCCGCCGCCCTGGCCGCCCGCTCCAATGGAGATGGCGGGTATGTTGAGAGACAGTGGGATGTTGGCGTCGGTCGACGAGCATTCGAGCTGTGCACGAATTCCCAGATGCGCGTCGACGGCGCGCAAGTAAGCGAGGATGGGCGACTTTTCAGGCAACTGCGCAGCCGGACGTGAGCCGATTTCCTTGAGCCTGGCAACTACCTTTCCGGTTGTTGCGCGGTGGTTTTCGATCTCCTGCGCGCGCTCCACGCATTCGTGAAGAACCGCCACGAGCTCGTTGATTTTCTCGTTGCTCTCCGACCGGATATCCACCTTGGCGCGGGCCTCCGCGGCAATGGAGTTAACGGCGCCGCCTGCTTCGATCACCCCGACATTGATGGAGGAGCGCGGGTGCGCATCGAGCCTGGTGTCGGTGAAGAAGGCGATGGCGTGGGCCAGCGCGTGGACCGGATTGCCGGTTCCAAAATCGCTCCAACTGTGCCCGCCCGGCCCCGTGAACGTGAGATCGAAGCGGCGGCTTCCCAGTGCGCGGACGATGATATGGTCTGTTGTCGCCCCGTCCAGAACCAGAAAAGCCGCGATGCGGTGCGCCAGTGGAGACTTGCCGCAGAGGAATCGAAAGCCGCTCAGATTGCCTTCGCCTTCTTCACCTACGTTCGCCACGAACAGCAGGCCGGCGGCTGCGTCATCCGGCGTTCCGAAGGTTTTCACCGCGCGCGCGATGGCCAGCAGAGCCACCAGGCCAGGTCCGTTGTCGGCGACGCCGGGGCCTTTCAACCGGCCGTCGGAATCGATGTAAATATCTTCTTTCAACCGCGGCGCAAACACCGTGTCGAGATGCGCCGTAATGGCGATGATGGGTTGCTCGTCCGGTATCGGTTCGGGCGCGGCGATCACGTTACCCGTCTGATCGATATGCGCGGTGCAGCCGAGTTCCCGAAACTGGCTGAGCATCCAGGCGGCGCGGTCCTGCTCCAGGAAGGTGGGCGCGGGGATGCGACAGAGTTGGAGATGAGTCTCTGTGATCCACTGTTTCTCGCGGGTGAGCCACTGCAGGGCCTCGCGCATCTGGCGGGATTGGGCGAGTTCGGATACGGCCGGGGTTGCAAGGGTCTTAACCGCCATAGGGAGAGTGTAGCGTGCGGGGTCGCCGGACCCGCTACCAGGGCAGAACCCCGATCAGCTTCAGGCCCAGGTCGGAAAGCACCGCCGGTGCGCCCGGCTCGGGATCGACCTGTCCCGGCAGGCCTCGCCAGTAATCCGGGGCTCGTTTCGTCTGCCACCACGTCTTCATCGACTCTCGCAGATGCGCGTCGTCGAGCGGGACCTGCATCGAAACGAACGCGGCCACCCTGGGGCTTTTTGACGAATTGGTTGCCGTGCCGTGCGGTAGCTTGGTCGACCACAAAACGACGTCGCCCGCCTTACCCGTGATCTGTTTGGTCCGCAAGCGCTTCAACCCTGGGTTGAAGAAATCAAAATCGCTCCGCTTCGCGTTCCTTTCCAGCCAGGCGTCAAGGTTTTGATAGACCTTCGGCAGGCATTGAAAACCACCCCCATTGCGGCCCACGTCGGTGAGCAGCACGACGCCCTGCAAAGAACCCGGTCCGGGCAGCCTCGGGTCGGTGTCCCAGTGAATGGTCCCATGACTGATGGTTGGAAAGCCGGGGTGGACCGGAGGGCGAAAGACACAACGGTTGATATCTACCCTGAGTTGCGCTCGCCCATGGAACTCGGTGAAGACCTGGTAGAGATTCGGACACTGCCGGATATCCCACAGCGACTGGGCATGGTGCAAGGGAACAATGCCGTCGAGCACCGGTGCGCCGCCATACCACGTCGCACTGTCCGAAAGGTCTGCGCCCATGAAGGCGGAAACCTCAAGAACGGCGTTGTTCGTGATGGTTTCCGGACCTACATTGCGGATCACCAGATAGCCGTCGGCGTGGAATTGAAGTCGGTCCTTGTGGGTAATCCATCGACGGACTGCAACGGGCGTCATAAGCTTGGAAGGGCGATAGGAAATTGTATCTTGAGTTACCATGGCGGAGTCGTGATCATCGCCAGCTGGAACGTCAATTCGATCCGGGCGCGCCTGGAGCATGTGACTACCTGGCTCAAATCGCGCCAGCCCGATGTGCTGCTTCTCCAGGAGCTAAAGGGGACGGAGTTTCCGGCTGACGCATTTCGAGATTTGGGCTATGAGGCTGTTGCGGTGACGCAGAAGGCCTATAACGGCGTCGCAATTCTGTCGCGCTCTCCGATCAAAACAGTCAGCACGGCGTTGATGGGTGACGAGGCGGATAGCCACGCCCGCTTCCTCGAAACGGAAGTGAACCACATCCGCATCGTCAACATCTACCTTCCAAACGGGAACCCTCCGGGCAGCGAAAACTTTGCCTACAAACTCGCCTGGATGGACCGTTTGGAAAGGCGGATGAGAGCTTGGCGAACGAGCGAAATCCCGGTGTTGATCGGCGGAGATTTCAATGTGATTCCAGAGGACATTGATTGCCACAAGCCGGCATCGTGGATTCACGACGCGCTCTTCCAGCCGGAGCCGCGTGGACGATTTCGGACCATGCTCGGCCTTGGATATACGGACGCGTTCCGGACATTACACCCAACGGAAGCGGGGCAGTTCACCTTCTGGGATTACTTTCGCCAGGCGTTCTCGCATAACCGCGGGATCCGGATCGACCATTTCCTGCTGTCGCCGCCTCTTGCCGTCAAACTGGTGTCGTGTGTGATCGACAAAGGGCCTCGCGCGTTGGAGAAACCATCGGACCATACGCCGATTGTTGTTGAGCTGGATTTGTAGGGAGGGCACTGACGTGATCAAAGAAATATTGGTAGGAGTTGCATTGGCGTTCGGGCTGGGCGCGGAGACCGTCGCGAAGAACGACTATACCGATNNTGCCGGCCAGGCAGGCAAGACGCTTGTTCCGTGAATCTGGATGCCACCGTCATTGCCGCCGACGGTTCGATGACCAGGGAGGTGTTTCGCGCGGACCCGGACGCGCCCATCGACTGTTTTTACGTCTACCCCACGGTTTCAACCGATCCGGGTTTGAACTCGAGCATGGTCATCAAGGCAGAGGAGCGAACCGTGGTGCTGCATCAGTTCGCGCGGTTTGGTTCGCGATGCCGGCTCTACGCACCCATGTACCGTCAAATTACGCTGGCCGGACTCACCGCACGATTGGGCGGCCAGGTGATGCCGGGAGATCCGAACACCGGCTACCACGACGTGTTGGATGCGTGGAATGAATATCTGTCGCATGATAATCGCGGGCGAGGCGTGGTGCTGATCGGACATAGCCAGGGTTCGAGCGTGCTGCTTAAGTTGATCGCCGCCGAGATTGACGGGAAGCCGGTGCAGGCGAAGCTGGTTTCCGCTATCCTGATGGGCACCAGCGTACAGGTTCCGAAAGGAGCGGACGTCGGCGGCACTTTCAAAAGCATTCCTCTTTGCCGGAGCGCCGCGCAGACGGGCTGCGTGATTACGTTCTCTTCCTATCGCGCCGACCCGCCGCCCCCAGCCAACAGCAGATTTGGCGCGTCGCAAGGAGAGACGGTTGCCGCTTGCGTCAACCCGGCCGCGTTGGGCGGCGGTGCGGGAGACTTGAAGTCTTATCTACCGGCCCGGCACAGGTTTATTGTGGGCGGCGCGACGGGGCCCGATTGGACGGATCCGCCCAATCCCGTGGAGACTCCTTTCGTGCGCGTGCCGGGACTGTTAACCGCGGAGTGCGTGGCCAACGAACACAACAACTATTTGGCGATATCGACACATCCGACGCCTGGCGGCGGGCGGACGAATCAGATATCCGGCGACCTTGTCTTTGGTGGACAGGTGCTGAAGGATTGGGGTCTTCACTTGATTGACGTCAATCTCGCGATAGGGAATTTGTTGGATGCTGTTGGGGAAGAGACGAAGGCTTATTTGGCGAAACGCACGGTGGGATCCGCTGGCTGCGCTAGACCGAGGCTCCGGGCGGCGCCGCAGGCCAGCTAACTA
>PLFE01000046.1 GCA_003136675.1 Bryobacterales bacterium | reverse complement strand
GAACCAGGTCGGCAGCGCCATGACTTCGCTCGGTTGTGGTGACGCACGCATTGTAGTTGTGCCGCGCCAATTTGCAACCTGTCCTCGAAGAGCTTTTCCCATGACCGCAATCCTTCGTTTGTTGTGCGAGACCATCCGGCCTCGCTTCGGCGCATGCTTGAGCGGCCCGAGCGCAGCCAGTCATAGCCTCGGAGCTTTCTCGGGTCGCTGGTGCGGAAAGCGAGAAGCGTGATTGACTGGCGAGCACGGGCTGCTATGCGCGGGGAGAAGCGAGGATGGAGGTGGAAAGGGAGAGGCACATGCCTGGGCCTCTCCGTTGAAAAAAGTGCTATTGCACGGCAATTGTCGCCGTATTGGAGGTTGCGCCTCCGATAGAGATAACCACTGGTACGGCGGAGCCGCTCGGCACTCCCGCTGGTAACTGGGCGTTGATCTGGTAAACCCCCACGAATGAAGGCGCCAGCCCGGAAAAGAGGACCGGAGCGGGCACGCCGCCCACCGTAACCGTGGGAATCGTGGACGTTTCTGAAAGACCCGCCGGTGCCGCGCCACTTGCGGGCTGGTTGGAGACGGGGCCAAGGCCGGTGCAATAGATGATAAGCACCGTTGTTCCGGCTACGGCAGGGGTCGAGCTATCGCTTACCTGATAGGACGGGTAGTTGAGGATTGCGCCTTGGCCAGTGCCCTGGCCGTTGAGTGTGAAAATGCCCGGCGCATACTGGGTGATTGCTACCGGTTGAGGTGCGCTCTGCTCCCCGCTCACAGTGAATGAAACCTGACCCTGGGTCTGGCCTGCCAGTTCCCACGGAACCTGCATGTTGACCTGATACGGTGAAACAAAGAACAATGGCGACGTCGCACCTATGCTGTAGGTCACGTCAATCCCCGATAGGCTTGTCGGTAGCGGCTCGGTAGATGCCTGCATGAGTGTGTTAACCGAGAAGTTTCCGAATACTGCGGCGATGCTCCCCGGCGAGACGCCGGAATTGATGGCGAAACTCGCGGCGTTGATGATTCCACCTGCGTTGATTGAGGGTGTCCCCTTGCATTCACCGCCGCTGCCGTTCGTATAGATGGATTGAATCTCAGTTTGGTTGAGCGCCCGGTTAAATGCCTGAACCTCGTCGATCACCCCGTTCCAGTTCCGGACAGCCGGGTAAGGCTCCAGCGTGGGTGAATTACCTCCGAATTGCCATCCGAGCGAAGAGTACGGGACGGTCTTTATATCCGCGAACGAGCCCTCCAATACGCCGTCAACGTACAGCCTGAATGTGCTCCCGTCGTAGGTACCCGCTACGAGATAGAAGCTGCCAATCGGGAACGTGTCGGTGGAGACAAGGAATTCCGTGCTGTTATTACCAAAAACATACACAAACTTCTCGCTGCCGGCACTCCAGGACAACTGAACAAAATTGGCGCTGGTGGTCAGTTGGTTAACGATGACGCTTCCGTTGCGGTCGTTGTCCGGGCCGGGTCCGTCCGGCCTGACCCAGGCTACCCAAGTGAATTGCTGGTTTTCCAGGGTGGGCGATTCCGGAATCCCAATGAAGCCGGAAGCTGTAAAGTCGAAGCCGTCCTGCACTTCGCCAGGAACATACGTTACCGCCGTTTCGGTCGTGGCGTTGTTTGTACCGACGATATCGTTGGCGTTGCTGTCGCCGGGCCACCAGCCGACGAGTCCCGATGGGGGAACGAGGCAGGAAGTTGGGGAAGTTTGACTTTGTGCGGCGGGAATTGAAAGCCAGAGAATCGCCAAAAGGGAAAGGATTTTGGTTTTCGTCATCGTTGTTCGTCTGGCATTCGGGACTGAGCTGCAGCCCTCAAATCTATATGCGCGGGTTATCCGGTTTTTTGTCCAAGAAAACCAGAGGGGTGGATTTTCCGGCTCCGCGCTTGACAGATGTCCACTAAACGTGTCTCGGTGATTAGCGAGGCCATGGCGCGGCTCTATTTCCCGGGTCGGAACCCACTGGGACAGCGGCTCAACTTCGGTTTTCCTCCGGGACCCGGAGAGGAGCGCGAAATCGTTGGAATCGCGGGCGACGTGCGGGACGCCGCCTTGGGCGAAGATCCCGCGGCGATGATGTATGTGCCGTTCGCGCAGGCCCCGTTTTGGGGCGGAAGCCTGGTTATCAGGAGCACCCTCAGCCCGTCCGCCGTGGCAGCCGCGGTGCGGGAGCAGGTTCGAAAGATCGATGAAGACCTGCCGGTGACCGGTTTCCAAACGATGCCGGACATTATGCAGACTTCGCTCTCGCAGCCGAAGTTCCGAGCGTTCCTGCTTGGCGTTTTTGCCGCCATGGCGCTGGCCCTGGCGGCTATCGGGATTTACGGCGTGATTGCCTATTCGGTGTCATGCAGGACGAACGAGATCGGGATTCGCGTGGCGCTCGGCGCTTCGCGCCAAGCGATTCTAAAGATGGTCTTGCGCGAAACTCTACTCCTTGCGGCCGCTGGCCTCGCGCTGGGAATTCCCAGCGCACTGCTGGCTTCCCGCCTGGTTGGGCACATGTTATTCGGTGTGTCCGCGAACGACCCCGCAACGCTTGCGGCTGTCGCCGTTACTCTCGCCGCGGTTGCGGCTCTTGCCGGATACGTTCCCGCGCGCCGGGCCATGCGCGTCGATCCTATGGATGCGTTGAGATACGAATAACGGGCCAACTAATTGGAGCTCACCCACATCGTGACGGCCCTGCCAAACAGAGGTCCGCCGCTAAACACACTTTCAAATTGAACGAATACCGGCGTGGGCGCGGCCGTTGTTGTCGGCACCACCGTATTCGGTATCTTCACATTCAACTGCCAGACTCCCACTAAGCCCGGCGCAAGGCCGGAGTAAGTTACATTCCCAGCTGGAACATACTGATCGCCAACTACTACCTGAGGGCTGGTGGAAGTCGATAACGCGCCGGCCGGCGCAACCCCGTCGGCGGGTTCATTGGCCACCAGCCCTGAGCCCGTTCCATAGAAAGAAACGATGGAGTTCCACGGTGCGGGATGGCTGGGCCCGTTGATGCTTCCGTCCTGATTGACGGCCGCTACCTGACCGCTGCCGGACGCATTCATAGTGAACAGACCGGGGGAAGCAGGCGCCATGGGGATCAGCGTGCTACCCAGAATCTGGCCGGTCGAGGCGCGGCTCACATTCACCGTGGCGTTTCCGGAAGTGGGCGCTTCAATGGGAATCACGAAGTTGATCTGGTTCGGGCCCACGAAAAAAAGAGGCGCCGGCGTGTTGTTCACCGTCACCTGGGTATCCCCTAAGTTCACAGGCACGGGAAGCGTAGAGAACGTTGAGGTGGTGGAGGAAAATGAATTGGGCTGGTTACTGAGCGAGAAGAGCGCGGTGATCATCCCCGGCGACAAAGCGCGCGCGGCGAGAATGTCACAAGTGGAAAGGGACACGCAAGGTCCCAGATAGTTCGCGGCATTCAATCCGGCGATGCCCGGATAGAACACGATCACCCGGTTCGCACTATCCGCTGCATAGAGCGCCCCACTCGAATCCAGAGCAACCGCAATGGGCGCGGCCTGTTCCGGCAGCGCGGAATCCGGTTGAAGATTATCGAGAGTGAGGTTATCGTAAGTCGGGAACCGGTAGAGCGCTTCCGACTGCGTGCCCGTCACCCAGATCTCTCCCGTAGATTGGCTGACGGAAACGCCTTGCGGAGAGGCGAGGCCTGAGAGTTCAATCGCCGCCTGAGCCCCCGGTCCGGCATTGGTGACCACATCGAAGATGCTCACGCGCCCGTTATTGGTATCCGCCACATAAAGGCGTCCGGAAGAATCGGTGGCGATGTGATGAGGCGTGTAAAGCTGCGCTGCGGAGTTCCCGGCAGTGGTGGTGGTGAGATCCGGCTGCCCGAACGCCAGAGTGGCCGACATACCGGATTGAAACTGGGCCGCGCTGCCGGGAAAGAACAGCACGCGATTGTGAACACGGTCAGAAACCAACAGGCCGTTGTCGGCGAAAAATGCGAGTCCGTAAGGCGCGGACATCGTGCTGGCCGATGCATCGGTGATGGTGAGCGTGAAATCCTGCTGGCCGATGACGATATCGGCGTTGGGCAGATTCTGCGGGTTTGTGAAGGGCGAAGGGAAGCGGAGCACGCGCGAGTTGCCTGAGTCGGCGACATACAGATTGCCGTTCACGTCGACGGCGACTCCGGTGGGGCCGTTCAAGCCGGCCTGGTTCGGCGGTGTGGCCGTGTTGGTGGGGTAGTTGACATCGCTGTGCTGCAGATCGGGTTGACCGATCACCAGATCCGCTGTGGTCCCCGCCTGTGCGGCGAACAGATTCTTATAGCAAAGGACGCGATTGTTATAAGGGTCTGAAATGTAGAGATGCGGAGGAGTACTCGAGTTGTCGATCACGATGCCCGCGTCACCCAAACCGCCCGAGAGGCTGGTGAAGTTGAACTCGCGGCCTTCGATCAGGTTGACCGTGCCGAAGGTAAAGCCATCCTGTCCCAGAACACGCGTGGCCGCGCCGAAGGTGGAACCGCTCTGCGGGGTAACAATCACGCGATGGTTATTCGTATCGGCGATAAAGAGTTCTGAACCCGAAAAGGCCAAGGCGGAAGGGGACTGGAGTGTTGTCGCGGACGGGTCGGGCTGACCACCGTTTACTGCGCCGCTGTTCAGATCGGTCTGGCCGATGGCGGCGCTGGCCGGCTCCGAATCCGGGTCCGTGCCCCATTGCGCGACGGGAGGATAGATCAGGACTCGATTGTTGATCGAATCCGTCACCAGGAGCTGATCGTTCGCGATCCCGATGGCGCCGGAACCGGCGCCGATCTGCAGGTTGTTCACATTGCCCGTGGGCGCAGCCGTAGGTGCTCCCACGATGCGCGTTGCCGGTTCGCCGGTGAACTGCGGCGCCGGATAAACCAGCACGCGGCCATTTTGATTGCTCAGCGATTCGGAGACGAACAGGTTTCCAGTGGAATCGAAAGCCAGGCCGGTCGGCTCTTCAATCACATTCACATTCTGGAGCGTATATCCGGTGGTCCCGTTGGAGGCGAACCCTGTCTGCCCGATCACCGTGTCCGCCGCGGGGTTGCTTGCGCCGGCGGTCAGCACCGAGGCGTTGAAGCGCAGAACGCGGTTGTTGCCCGCATCGGCTACCCAAAGATTGCCGGAGGAATCAAACGCGAGGTATGCGGTAAGCGCGCCCGACCCTGGATTGAAGGCCAGCGTATTCGCGTCGATGCCATTCAGATTCGCCGTGGCTGTGGTGAAGTCCTTCTGGCCGATCACCATGTTCGGCAGAATGGAGGTCTGCGAAAACGGTTTGGGGAAACGGAGCACGCGATTGTTTCCGGCGTCCGCGACATAGAGGTTGCCGGCGGCATCGACGGCTAGTCCCACTGGTTCGCTCATCCCCGTCTGGCGTGCATTGGAACCCAACGCCGGGCCGGCGGCGAAGGTGGTAGCAAAATCCGGCTGCCCAATTACAATATCGGCCTTCTGACCATTTGAAAACGAAGACGCATTGGCGAAGCCCAGGATGCGGTTATTCCCCGTATCGGCCACGTAGAGATGCGGAGGGCTGGCGGACATGTCGAGCGCAACGTCCAGCGGCGTATCGAACTCGCGGCCTTCCACCAGGTTGGGATTGCCACTCGAAATGGTGAGGCTGTCCTGGCCGATCACTCTGGTGGGCGAGGTGCTGAGCGTCACCTGGGCGAACCCGGAAAACGGCAGGAAGCCGGCGAGCAGCATCGAAATACGTGTAAGTGTCATAAACCGAACGCTTTTCGAACGATAGCATGGGTCTTCCATAACGCTTAAACTAATCTATTGAAGCCCCGTGTCTGCGCAGTCAGCTACCTGAATACTCTTCCCCTGGTTTGGGGTTTGAAGCACGGCCCGCAGCGGGGCCTGTTGGATGTCCGGTTTGAGATCCCGTCGGTGTGCGCGGCGCTGCTGGAATCGGGCGCGGTCGATATTGGGCTGGTACCCGTAATTGAACTGGAGCGGCAACCGCTGCAGAGGATTGGGGCGCAGGGAATCGCCTCGCACGGGCCGGTGACAAGTATTTTGCTGTTTTCGAAAGTGCCTCCGGGGCAGATCCGGACGCTGGCGGCGGATTCGAGTTCACGAACTTCGGTAGTGCTGGCGCAGGTTTGGCTCCGCGAGAAGTTTGGCGTGCGGGCCGCGGTCACCGCAGCCGCGCCGGACTGGAAGGCGATGCTGGCGCAAGCGGATGCCTGCCTGTTGATCGGCGATCCCGCGCTGCAGGTGGACCTTTCGCTCGCGCCGGGCAGGGTGTTTGACCTTGGCGCGGAGTGGACGGGAATGACCGGACTCCCTTTCGTGTACGCGGTTTGGGCCGCGCGAGCCGGTTTCGATTCCGCGTGGGCGGCGGAGGTGCTGCGAGATTCCTGGCTGTTCGGCAAACAACGGATTCCCGAGATCGCGGAAGCGGAATCGGCGAGTCACGGTGTGAGCGTGGCGGCCGCCGTGCGATACTTGTCAGGAAGCATCCAGTTCGAAATTGACGAGGGCTGTCAAAGGGGTCTGGATCGCTTCCGAGAACTGGCCCGATCGGCGGGTCTGGTTTGATGTTCCCTTGCTCCTCAGTAGCTCAACGGTAGAGCATTCGGCTGTTAACC
>PLFE01000157.1 GCA_003136675.1 Bryobacterales bacterium | reverse complement strand
GGGGCGGGCAAGGGTCCGCGGGTCTGCTCCAAACGTACTGCAATGTCCAGAATGGTCTCTTCATCCCACGGGCGCCCGACGATTTGAACACCAATCGGAAGGCCTCCGGATGTGAGCCCGAATGGAATCACCACAGCGGGCATGCCGAGAAGATTCCAGGGAGTCACCGGCGTCATGGCTTCCAGCAATTCAATCGCGCCGCCATCGACCGGAAAGTGACGCTGCCGATGTGAAAACGCGGCCGTTCCGCAGACCGGCATGAGGATGGCCGCGATGCCGGCGGCTTCCATCTGCCTCAGCAAGGCGGCGCGCATGCGGTCTCGCGCGCTCAAAGCGCCGAGTAATTCGACGGTGGAAACCGCCGGTTCCGCCAGCGCCCGGTACATGAGTTCGGTTCCGGACCAATGCGACTCGGCTTCCCGACCACTGATCATCGTGCGGGTGAGCGGGGCATAGATACGACTGAAAAAGAGCCACCAGAGTTCGTGCGCGCGCTCGAGGCCGAGCGGTTTGAATTCGTGCGCTCCGAATCCGGTTTCACGCGCGCAGACAGCGGCATCGCGCAGGCTGACGGCAATTTCCGGGCCGACCGGAGTCCGGTAGAACTGCTCCCACACGCCGATCTTCACTCCGTCACGCTGGGGCGGCCGGAGGGGAACGGGCGCGGAAAATGGATCTTCGGGGTCGTGGCCGGCGAGCGCCGCAAACAGGAGCCGCAAATCCTGCGCGGATCGCGCCATGGGTCCACCCACACCCAGCAGGCCGCCGGGATGCGAAATCATCGGGTAGTGCCCGGTCGCCGGAACGCGCCCCGGTGTCGGCTTCAAACCCGCGATGCCGCAGAAATGGGCGGGTACGCGAATGGACCCACCCCCGTCACTGCCGATGCCGCCTGCCGAGCAGAACGAAGCGATGGCGGCGGCCTCGCCCCCGCTGGACCCGCCCGCTGTCTTTGACACATCCCACGGGTTATTCGTGCGGCCGGTGATGAAGTTGTCGGTCTCGTACATGTTGAGGAACTCGGGCGCGTTGGTCTTCCCCAGAATGATCGCGCCCGCGGCGAGAAGGCGGGCGGCGCTGGTGGAATCGCGGGCGGCGATGTGATCCGCACGAAACTTGCTTCCGCAATAGGTGGGCAGGCCCACCATGTCGAAGCTGTCCTTCACGGTGACGGGTACGCCGTGCAGTAGGCCGAGGGGTTCCCCGTGCGCTGTTTCCCCTTTCATTACGGCGGTCTCACTGCGCCTTGCGGCTTCCCGCGCTTGTTCGGCCAGCACGCAAACGAAGGCGTTCAGCCGGGGATTTTGCGCGTCGATCTGGCGCAAGTGAGCGTCGACCAGTTCCACTGGGGAAATGCGGCGGTCGCGCACCATCTGGGCCATGACGAGAAGGGAAGAGCGGAAAGGCATGTCGAATTCCCAGCTTACCTGCGACAATAATGGCGTGCCCGCGCCTGCGCTTTCAAAAGCCATTTCGTATGAAGAAGCCCGTGCGACGGTGATCCGCAAAGTGGCTGCGAGGGCCCGCATGCCGGCAGTGGAAACGACCTCGCTCGATACCGCGGCGGGGCGCGTTCTGGCACGCGACGTTCTGGCGGACCGTCCCTATCCCGCGCTCGACCGCACGGCCCGCGACGGCTTCGCGGTGCGGTCGAGCGACATGCCGGGAAGGGTGCGCGTCATCGGGGAAGTGCGCGCGGGAGAGCGATTCGACCGCGCCGTGGGGGCCGGCGAAGCCGTCGAGATTATGACTGGCGCGCCAGTGCCGCAGGGCGCTGACGCGATCGTCATGGTGGAGCACGTCGAGCGTGAAGGCGACTTCATCGCATTCGGCGGGGCTGTGGCAAGTGGACAATTCATCAACTTCCAGGGCGGGGAGTCGCCCGCCGGCGCGCTCCTGCTAGCGGCCGGCACGCGCATCGGTTATAGCGAAATCGCGCTGCTTGCCTCGGCTGGCGTGGCGGTGGTACCCGTGTTTGCCCGGTGCAGGGTGGCCATTATCACTACCGGCGATGAACTGGTCGCACCCGAGCAGATTCCGCTCCCGCACCAGATCCGGAACTCGAATGGCTATTCACTGGCGGCCCAGGTGAATCGCGCCGGCGGACACCCGGAGTTACTGGGCGTTGCGCGCGACGACCTTGGCGAAACCCGGGCCGTGATCGATCGGGGGCTTGCTGCGGATCTTCTTCTGATCTCCGGCGGAGTCTCCGCGGGGAAGTACGATGTGGTGGAGGAAGCGCTGCGATCTTTCGGCGCCACCATATTCTTCGATCGCGTGGCGATTCAGCCTGGCCAGCCGCTGGTGTTCGGCTGGGCGCGGGGATGTTTCTTCTTCGGCCTTCCGGGGAACCCGGTATCCACCGTGGTGACTTTCGAGTTATTCGCGCGGGCCGCTCTGGAAATGCTCAACGGCTCCCCAGCCGCCGAACCCGTGTTCGCCATGGCGCATCTCACTCGCGATTACCGGCATAAGCCGGGCCTTCGCCGCTTCCTGCCTGCCATGGTCGCAGCCGGAGATAGCGGTGGAGGGGAGTTGACGCCGATTGCGTGGACGGGATCGAGCGACATTGCCTCCCTGACCCGAGCGAATGCGTTCATGGTCGTTGACCCCGAGCGTGAAGCATGGAAGGCGGGCGACCTGATGCCGGTTCTGTTCAAATGAGCCTCTCGCATTTCGACGAAAAGGGTGAAACCCGCATGGTGGACGTGAGCGGCAAACCGGACACGCTCCGCACCGCCACCGCGCACGCGTTCGTGCGTATGAGCCGCGCGGCGCTGGATGCGCTGCCCCATAACAAGAAAGGCAATCCGCTGGAGGTGGCGCGAATCGCTGGAATCCTGGCGGCCAAGAAGACGGCGGAACTGATCCCCTTGTGCCATCCGCTGGGCCTGACGCATGTGGGCGTCGATTTAAGCGTGGAGGCGGAGGGAATTCGAATCATCGCCACGGCCGCGACCACGGGACCGACCGGAGTTGAAATGGAAACGCTGACCGCGGCTTCGGTGGCGGCGCTTACGGTCTACGACATGACGAAGGCGCTTGATAAGCGCATCGAGATTCAGGATCTCTATCTGCTGGAAAAGACAGGCGGAAAGAGCGGGAGTTGGCGGCGTTAGGCCCCGTAATTGCTATCGTGTGAGTATGAAGTTCCTCCGCCGCTGGTCGTCTACACTGTCGTCTGCTCTGTCGTGCGCTCTCATGCTGGGCCTGTTTGCGCTCGCTTCCCTATGCTCCGCGCAGGATGCCAAACCTCCTGATGCGCAGCCTCCGCAGGCCTCGCAGGAAGATCCGGCTGTGGCGGAAACGGCCCTCTTTATTGCCAAAGTGCGGAACGTTCTGGTTCCGGTCACCGTGCTTGACCGCAGCGGCGCTCTGGTGGATGGAATCGAAAGCGGAAGATTTCATCTCTATGACAACGGCCATCCGCAAAAGATCGCGGTTGACGTTTCGGTGCAGCCTATCTCTTTAGTGATCGCGATCCAACAGAGTGATCGCGTTGAAGCAGTGTTGAATCAAATCCACAAAATCGGACCGATGATCGAGCCGATGCTCACCGGCGAGAATGGCGAAGCCGCCGTAATTTCCTACGATTCGCGGATTCAAAAGAAGCAGGACTTCACTTCCGATACCGACCTTCTGACGAAGGCGATTGCCAACATTCACGCGGGCAACAGCCAGGCTCGCATGATTGACGCGGTTGAGGAAGGCGTGCAGATGTTGAAGGCCCGCCCGGCCAACCGCCGGCGCATCATCCTTCTGATCGGAGAGACCCGCGATGTTGGCAGCGAAGCCCGTTTGCGCGAGACGCTGATCAGCGAGCAACTGAATAACGTGACCCTCTACACCGTGGACATTTCGCGCATTGTTACCGCTCTGACGGATAAAGGACAGCCGCCGCACACCAATCCCATCGATCCATCCGCCTATAACCTGCCGGGCGGATCTGTGAACACGCCCACTTCGATCGCGCAGGCCAGCCAGATCGGCAATCGGGTGGAGTTTGTTCCCATGTTGAAGGATATCTATCTGGGAGCCAAGCGGATTTTCGTGGAGAATCCGGCCCAGGTATTCACAGAGGGCACGGGCGGTGCGCAGTTTACGTTCAAGAAGGAACGTGGACTCGAGGATGCGATCGCGAGTTTAGGGCGTGAAATCCATAGCGAGTATTTGATTTCCTACCCGCCGGACGATTTGACGGAGGACGGCTTTCATCAGATTCGGGTGGATGTGGATCTGCCCGATCTAGTAGTGCGTACGCGCCCCGGATATTACCTTGCCAGCGTCGGCGCTAAGTAAAGCCGGGCCGTAATGCTTCGGTGACCTTCGAAAAACCTCAGTGATGGAACTGCTCACAGCGCCGCGATGCGCTTTGACATTTCCTCGGCCTTGGGCCGGTCAATGAAGCGGCAGGCGGAGACCTCCACCCAGGCCGCCAGATCTTTGAACTGAGCTTTGGTCAGGTTCGCGGCTTCGGTCTTGAGGCCCACCTGACACTGGCGCGACAGAAAGGATTCCGCGGCCGGCCCCATATAGGTTTTCGCGACTGCCAGTACGGAATCGTAAGCGCTCATAATCCCTGCTTTGGAGCTTCGCTCTCCATCATTTCCATCTCCAGGCGGAAGTACTTCACGGCCGCCACCATCCGCGAGAAGGAATCGGCCAAATCCCCGATCTCATCCTCGGAGTACCGCTTGACACTCACGTCCAGATTCCCCATGCTGACGCTTTCCGCTACTTCCTTCAGATGATCCACCGGGTTCAGGATCGCTCGCGCGAGGGTAAAGCTCATCCCCATGCCCAGCAGCAATCCCAGTATTGAGACGCCCACCGAAAGCCACACGGCCCGCTGACTGGTACGAACAATATCTTCCTGCGAGGTCTGCGCGGCATCCCGTCCCACGGCCTCCCCATCCTCGGCGTTGTCGTGCAACTGGTCGGCGGATTTGGCATACGCGTCGCTCGCCGCCGTCACCTCCGATTCGGGCTTGCCGCTCTCAACCGACGCCACCACGTCATTCAGCGCCTTTTCGTAGACCGCTACGCTCGTGACGATCTTCTGGAACTTCTCACGCTTCTCCGCATCCGGGGCAATCTTCACGGCCCGGTCCGCCAGGGTCTCGATTTCGTGGATCTCGAAGGTGGCTTCGTCCAGATAAGTGTCCCGCGCAGCCTTCGCGCCCACTTTTTTCACGTCTGCCAGGTAGCCGACGATGCGCCGCTGCGCTTCGAGGTTGTGCACCTGGATCTCAAGGGCTACGGCATTCAACTGTCCACCGACACGGGTTGCATCCTGAGCGCTCTTCCTGAGGCTGAAAACGGAGTAGATGCCGATCGCCGCCACGATAGCCATCAGAAGCAGCACGCCGCTGAATCCGGCCAGCAGTTTGTTTCGTATGGTTGGTTTCATATTTCCCCTATCGGCATCTTTAGAGCGGATAACCAGCCTCCCCCGGCGATTTTCCACTGATCTTGACCACCCGGACCATAGCGGCGATTGCCGGCAACTCGGCCGCCTGCACCACCGCGATCGAGCCCGCCGAACCGGCGATGATTTTAGCCGCTCCGGCGCCCGAACCGACCATTTTTACGGCCAGAGGGTCGCCGCCACGGAACTCCGCTCCCACAATGTAACGGCGGTATTCGGCGTCGCTCATGCGCACCACCGAAGACAACACGCACTTGAATACGTCACTGGCCGCATCCCGGCTGATGAGCACCACGGGTTTCTTATCGGGCCACGTGCGGACGTCCCCCAGGATCAATTTGCGCAGTTGAGCGATGGACAGGCTCTCGGTGGGATTGGCCTTATTCACGATCACCGCCAAGCCCCCGCCCGGGCACTGCGCGTGAGCCGCCACACCGGCGGCCGCCAGCAAAATAACAATGCGCAGGCCGCCCGACAGAATTTGTCGCATATTCATGAGTTGTTTCCTTCGCGTCGCCTTAGAAAGTAAAAGCCACTTGCGCATCCAGGCCATTTCCCGCCAACTGGCTACTTTCATAGAGATGATTGAATTGCAGCTTAAACGCGGCGTAATCGGTAAAGTCAATTCTCATTCCAACGGAAGGACCGTAATAGATGCCCCGCAACAGATTGATGGGATCCCTCCGGCTGTCGTCCACGTACTGATAGCGGAAGTATGGTTTATAGATTCCGAAACCGCGGGCGATCTGCGTGTAGGCCATAGGGCTCACCGCGGCGGCGCTTCCCGTGGGGTGGTTGTCCATCACAACGAACTCGTTCAGGAACTCCCATTTGGATGTCAGATACACCAGATACGCGCTTTCGATGTTCTGCTTCAGCTCCGGTACCGCAAGCGGTATCTCGGCCTGAGCCGGATTCAAACCGTCGTGAAACCAGGATCCACCGATCTGCAGCCCCGACGCGAATCGCGGCCTGATATA
Organism: Bryobacterales bacterium; assembly: GCA_003136675.1. Classification (GTDB taxonomy): domain Bacteria; phylum Acidobacteriota; class Terriglobia; order Bryobacterales; family Bryobacteraceae; genus Bog-113. The sequence continues at coordinate 5,071 of PLFE01000157.1, read as the reverse complement.
GACGGCGAAGTTGGTGGCCTTATAGTTGCGGTCGGAATAGAAATTCTGAATTGCGATGGTGGCCGGGTTGGAGGAATTGCCATTGCCAAGCTCCGCGACCCAGTGAAGCCCAAGAGCCTCGGTATGCGGAACTTCTCCCGTAAAGTTGAGGCCGACCATATGTACCGGCAGGATTCCGCCGCTGTCCTCAAACAGGAACATGATGGGCCGTCCCTCCGCCGTGGCAAACCAGTTCCCGTGATGGTAGGCGGTGTTGTAGTATCCGATTGATGTGTGGAAGCGGCCGGCGTTCGCGGTGAAATAGCGATTCACCTTGTAAGCCAACTGGTACCGTTCAATATCGAGGCCGAAGACGTTGGTATCGTCCGGACCGAGCACCATCTCCGCCAGGAAGCTCAGGTGTTCGGATAACTGAGATGTCATGAACAGATCAAACTCGCCCGCCTGAAACGCGTTGTGGGTCGGCAGGACGGGGTTCCCGCAAGTGCCGCATCCGTTGTCGGCAACCGGAAATACCAGAGGATTGGCGACGGAACCCACGCCGTAGTTGAAGTCGAAAAATCCCCGGATCTTCAGCACGGGGCCGCCGCCGGGCAGGTTGATCATGTGATCGTGCGGATCGTCGGGAGGCGGCGTGTCGGCGGCCGTCTCCGTTGTCGTGGGCTCGGCGGCCGGCGGAGGCGGCGCCGGGGTTTCGGGAGCCGGGGCGGCAACCGGGGCAGCAACCACGGCAGTGCCGGAAAGGGCGAGCAGTTTCTGCTCCAGTTGCGCGATGCGGGCATCCTGCGCGGCGAGGCGCTGCAAGAGTTCATCCATCGAGCTCTGGGTGACTGGCTGCTGAGCCGCTGCCATGCCGCAGACGAGCAGGGCTGCAACACAAAGTTTCAGTAGTTTCGGGTGCATCGAAATATGTCAGTGCGCGAAAGGCCAAACAATTCTCATTCATGCGCGCAACAAAAACGAACTGCGCGAATCCGTGAGAGCGGAGGACGCATTCTCCTGTCCTCAACTGACGATAAATGCCTACCTCTACTTGCCCCGAAACAGGAAGACAAGCTCAATGACCAGAATCACCACCACCATGGCTTCCAGCACGAATGCGCGGCCCTGCTGGAATTGATCCACCATGAACTGGTAGAGTTCGCCCGCGGTGCGCAGCTTTTCGTCCACCAGGTTTCGATAATCCAGCACGCCCACGCGCCTCGCGGCTAACTTGTATAACCGCGAATAGAACATGTCACTGAGAAACTTGATGGCGTTGTCGGTGCGTTCGGTCAGTTCGATCACATCCAGACGAATCGTGCTGAGGCGCGCCGCTCTGCGGGCCATGCGCCAGCGCGCCGTGAAACCCGTGCCCGCATCCAGTTGCAGGTAAACCTCATTGAGCACGCGCGTCAGAAGTTCATCGTAATGGCGGTATTCCAGCAACTGCGTATTGGCGTATTCCAGGAGTTGAACGGTGGGCTCCGCGCCGGCCGGAGTATCGCAGACCAATGCGGCGGACCATCCGATCACCGCCAGGTCGTTGGGGTAATACGAAATGCGCGCCTTCAGTACGTCGTCCCGCTCTTCATCGGCGAGTTGAACCGACTCACCGCGCACGATTTGCGCGATCTGCATCCCGTACCGATCGAGCAATTCCTGCGCCGTGGCGGGAGCGTCATAGACCAGCACCACGTAATAGTCTTCGCTCAACCACGATGCGTAAGCCTTTTCCAGGCCGGACTGCAAACGCTCGAGACGGGGACGCAGCAGTTCGAGCGCGCGGCTCTCGGCCTGCTCTTCGGTAATCCAGCGGCTGGACAGGTCCACCAGGTTGGCCCAGTCTCCAGAGAACGGAGTATCGGTTTCCACGCTGACCACGCCATAGTCGTAATATTTGATTCGGCCGCCTTCAAAGTTCTCAGTAAACGGCGCACGTTCGAAACGCACGGATTCCGGAACGGAGCGCACCAGGGCGCGAACCGGTGGCGCGCCGCTCTCGCCCATCAGTGCGGCGACCCGGTCGATATGTATCGCATCGGCCACGTCGAAGAGCATGAGCGATCTCAGAATTCCTTCGATTTGCATGCTGAACTATCATCGTATGAAGACCACAACGTGATGGATTTGACGCAACGCCAGAAGGCCGATTTATTGGCGAGGGGGTTCTCTCGGAGAGCGTTCGGGCGGTTCGCGAGTCTGCTTGCCGCCGGCGGGGCGCTGCCGTTCTATAACGAACCGGCACTGGCGCAGCTTTCGAACGTTGGCCCCATTCCGGCGGGCGCGGTGAAGATCAACGCCAATGAGAATCCGCTGGGCCCTTGTCCTGAAGCGGCTGACGCAATTCAAAGCTTCGTGAAGAAGGGCGGGCGCTATTCGTATGACGAAACCGCGAAGTTTGTCGCCGCCATTGCAGCCCAGGAGAATTTGAAACCGAGTTACGTGCTCCCCTACGCCGGCTCCAGTGACCCGCTGCATCGCGTGGTGATGGCTTATACGTCGCCGACGCGTAGCTTTGTAGCGGCCGATCCGGGTTACGAAGCCGGTTTCGCGGCAGCCGCGTTTGTCGGCGCGAAGACGTGTAAAGTGCCGCTTACCGCAACCTATGCGCACGACGTTCGGGCGATGGCCGCGGTGGATCCGAATGCGGGTGTTTTGTATGTCTGTAATCCGAACAATCCTACCGGAACGTTGACTCCTCGCGCGGAACTGGAGTGGCTTCTCGAAAACAAACCCAAGGGCTCGGTGGTGCTTCTGGACGAGGCCTACATTCATTTCACGGACGCGCCGATGTGTTCTGATCTGGTCGCTGCCGACAAGGATCTGATCCTTCTGCGAACGTTCTCGAAGCTCTATGGGATGGCTGGACTGCGGGCGGGAGCGGCCTTCGGACGGCCCGATCTGCTGGCCCGCATCAAGGGCTACGCAGCGGGCGCACTGCCCGTGACAGGGATGGTGGGCGCAACCGCCAGCCTGGGTGTGAAGGATCTCGTGGCGGAGCGCCGCAAGAATCTGCAAGCGGTGCGCGAAGACGTGTTTGCCTTCCTGCGGGAGAACAATATCGGCTTCGTTCCTGGCGAAACCAATTGCTTTATGTTGGACGCAAAACGTCCGGCGGCGGAATTCATCCGGGCGATGCAGGCGGAGAACGTGTATGTGGGGCGCGTGTGGCCTGTGTGGCCGACTTACAGTCGAATCAGCGTGGGAACCTCCGAAGAGATGGCGAGATTCAAGGCCGCGGTTGAGAAAGTGATGAGTTAGGGTTACTTTTCAACCCGCAAATTATTCGTCACTGAAAAAACGCCGGAGACACCCTTCGACTGCACGTTGGCGATGTTCTTATCCATCTCGCTATTCACCACGCCAACCAGGGTGACGTTCCCATTTTTCACAATAATGTGGATGGCAGGGACGGCCTGGAAGCCGTAGCGGTCCGCCAGTTCGCCCCGTCCATAAATTGCCCGGAATACAGCGCGGCGAATCTGGTCGTCATTCGGGGAAAGCGGCAGAACTTCGATGTTGTTGATTACCTGGGCCACGCCTTCGATATGTTTCACCGCGTTGCCGGCATCGGATTTCAGCGTGGGGCGCGTGACTTCGCCCAGTAATGTGACAGTGTTACCGTCCACTTTATAAGCAAGGTTATCGAAAACGCCATAGTAGGGAAGCATGACTAATTCGTGGCGCACTTCCTTGACGATGTGTTCTTCGCCCGCGCTGCCCCCCATCTGGACGGTCTGTGCGACGATCGCGCCCGAATCGGCGAGAAGCAAGAACGCCACAAACCAGCGTCCCCTGGTGCTTGTTATTTTCATGGTTTCAGTCCTCAAACGCCTTCGATTGAGAGCAAACGTGTATCCAGCCGATACGCAATTTGGAATCATTCCGTACAACCAGCAGATTGATTGCTGAACTTGTGAGCGAGGTTACGAAGCGCGGCGCATTTTGTCGGACCAGTTATCTGCAAAGATCACGCCGGAATCTGCGAGGAGCAGAAACGCCGCCAAGATCCACCGACCAATTTTGAACCCGTTTTTCATCATTCCCTCCAAACTGCCTGGTTTAGAGAAGCGAGCAAAGAAGCAATTCGCTCGTCGAAGAGCAATCGATACAACTTCAGTTTACACCCGATTCTCAGGCAGTCCGAACGTGCTGACGCATCTCGCTGAAGAGCTTGACCATCTCGCGATTGAAGGCGGGGATATCGTCCGGCTTGCGGCTCGACACCAGGTTTCCATCAACCACTACCTCTTGATCGACCCACTCCGCTCCCGCATTCCGGAGATCGGTTTTGATCGAGGGCCAAGATGCGATGCGCCTTCCGTGGGCCGCGCCCGCCTCGATGATGGTCCACGGTCCGTGACAAATGGCGGCCACGGGTTTATCGGCATCGAAGAACGCCTTCACGAAGGCGACGGCTTTGGGCTGCATCCGCAGCTTGTCCGGATTTGCGACGCCCCCGGGTAATAGGAGCGCTTCGAATTCCTCCGGCCGCGCGTGATCGAGCGCGATATCGATTGGGAAGTTGTCGCCCCACTCAGTGGACTTCCAGCCGCGGACCCTATGGCCCGCCGAGGGAGACACGATGCTGGTTCTGGCGCCGGCCTCGTCAAGTGCCCGGCGGGGTTCGACTAACTCAACTTGCTCAAAACCATCCGCGACAAGGATCGCTACCTTTAACCCCTTGACATTTTCCATGATTTCGCTCCTTGGGGAAACACAGGGCAACGCGAATGCCAAAGCGAAGATTTCCACTATTGGATGGCGATTTGCAATTCGTTTGTTTCCTGACCACCAACGGACAGCCTGACTCCGACGGCGTCCGCGCCGGCCCGCGTAGGCAGCCGTCACCGTGAAATCGCTTCCCATGCTACGCTGCATTGCACGGCCCGATTTTGCTATTTGGTCGTCGTCAGCCCGCATGGAAGCTTCCCGACCGATTCCATGTCGGCAATCCGGGACCGGGTCAACAAGATCCAAACCACCATCGCGGATCGGATGGGTACCGGTGACAACGACATGGATGTCGAACTGATTTTTACCCAGTTTCGGAAGGCCGCTGAGGGGACGGCTTACGCTTTGCTTGCCG
>PLFE01000155.1 GCA_003136675.1 Bryobacterales bacterium | reverse complement strand
GCTTCCGGGGACGACGCCGATATCTTCGCCGTCCACGCCGAGCCGCCGCTGGTCGCCGTCAACCTGTTTCACATGCGCCGCGGCCAAATCGTGGATCGCCGCGAGTTCTATTGGGAAGATCAGTTTGAGTACGATGAGCCGGCCTTCCTCTCCAGCCTGCTGCTGCAGATCTATCTGGATCAGCAGTATGTCCCCGGCGTGATCCACGTTCCGGTGGATTTTGAAGACCGCGCCGTGATGGAAGAGCTGCTCTGCGAAAAGCGCGGGCGCAAGGTGGAAATCGCCACGCCGCAGCGCGGGCAGAAGAAGGCCATGCTCGACCTGGTGGCCAATAACGCGAGGCACTCCTTCGAAGCCCGCTTTCGCATCCGCAAGCCGGCGGCGGCGGCCATTTACGAGGCGCTTCAGGAAACCCTCGGCCTGCCCGAACCGCCGCACCGCATCGAATGCTNNTCGACATCTCCCACATCCAGGGCACCGACAAAGTGGCCAGCATGGTGGTGTGGGAAGAAGGCAGGATGAAGAAGGCCGATTACCGCAAGTTCATCATCCGCACGGTTGAAGGCAATGACGATTTCGCCAGCATGCACGAAGTGGTCACGCGCCGCTATAGCCGGATTCAAGCGGAAAACGGCCCCATGCCGGGCTTAATTCTCATCGACGGCGGCCTGGGCCAGTTGCACGCGGCCGCCAACGCGCTGGAGCGGCTGGGCATCATCAACCAGCCCTTGGCCTCCATCGCCAAGCGCGAAGAGATCATCTACGTGCTGGGGCATGAGAATGAGCCGGTGGTGCTCGACAAGTTCTCGCCGATCCTCCACTTGATCCAGCGCGTGCGCGATGAGGCGCACCGCTTCGCCGTCACGTTCCACCGCACTCGCCGCAACGCCGCGCGGCTCACCAGCGAACTGGACCAGATCCCAATGGTGGGTGAAAAGACCGTGCGCAAGCTTCTGAAGCATTTCGGAAGCTCGGAACTGGTGCGTGTGGCACCCGAAAATGACCTGGCCGCGCTGGTGGGCCGCGCCGTCGCAAAGCGTGTGCGCACCTTCTATGACGGTAACCGTACCACTGTGTAGAACGTCCTACTTTGGAGATGGAACGTCGCGATCTCATTCGAACATTCGCCGGTTTGGCTGTCGGGAATTTCCTGCGCGGTCAGGACGCGCCGGCGCCCACATTCTCCTCCAACGTCAAAGTCGTCAATGTGTTCGCCACCGTCCGCAACGGCAACGGCGAGATTGTCCGCAACCTGAACAAAGAAGACTTTGTCTTGAAGGAAGACGGGCGGCTGCAGGAGATCAAATACTTCTCGCGCGAGACGGATCTGCCGCTGACAATTGGCTTTGTCGTCGATACCAGCGGGAGCACGAAAAAGGTGTTGCCGGACGAGCGGATGGCCGCCCGCGCCTTCATCGATCAGGTGCTGCGCGAGGATAAGGACCAGGCATTCGTGCTCCATTTCGATAAGGAAGTGGAGCTGCTGCGGGACCTGACGAACTCGAAGCCCAAGCTCCAAAAGGGCATTGATCTTCTGGAAAGCGCCCAGCCCCAGCAGCAGGCCGATAGCGGTGGCGGNNGGCGGCGCGCACCACGCCGGAACTCTGCTCTACGACGCCATCCTGCTCGCTTCCGATGAAATCATGAAGAAGCAGAAGGGGCGCAAGGCCTTGATCCTGATGTCGGACGGAGACGACAGCGGCAGCAAGACCACGATGCGTGGCGCCATCTCTTCCGCGCAGCGGTCGGACTCGCTGATCTACGCGGTCTTCTTCAAGGGCGAGACCGGCAACTTTCGTGGCGGCGGAGGTGGAAGACGCGGCGGCGCCGGGTATCCACAGGAAGACCGGCCGGACGGAAAGAAGGTCATGGAGCAGCTCTCGACGGAGACGGGCGGCGCCATGATCGCGGTCACCGGCAAGACGCACGTCGATCAGGCTCTCACGCAAATCGGGGAAGAACTGCGCAGTCAGTACAGCCTGGGTTATAGCTCGGATAGTAAGTCGACCGACACCGAGTTTCGGAAGATCGCTCTGGTGTCGACCAAGCCGGGGCTAACCATCCAGACGAGGGAAGGCTATTGGTCGGACGGCGAGTAAAAGCCCCCTTCCACTCTTGCGCGAGAATAGTTCGGGTACGCTCGCCGCAATGCACAACGTCAAGCCTGAGATTCTGTCCTTGCGTCAACACGCGTCTGGCCGGCTAAGCCGGGGAGACGCCGCGTCCGTTGCCCTGCATCTCGGCGACCTGCAATGGCTGGAGCGTCTGGCCGGTGCGGATTCGGGCGCGCGATTTTCTCGTCCCCTGCTGGCCGCTGCTGCCGCCATCGACGCGTTGCTCGATGCCGCCGAATCACAGTCGGAATGGCAGCCGGCCCATCTCGCGATCGAATGGTTGTCCACCGATAACCGGAACAAGCGGATAACGGCGACGGCTACGCTCGTTAAACACGACAAAGAGCGGATCAAGTTTCGCGTGGAAGGGCGCAGCGAAGACGCGATTCTCTATCGCGGCTACATCGAGTTCTCGAACTGCAGCCAGCGCCGGGACGGCGAACTGTTCCGTGTGCTGAAGGCTCCCCGCGCCATTTCGCTCGGCGCCACCGGTGTCATTCGCCTGGACTTCAAGACCAACGCGCATTTTGAAGTGCGCCTGCCCTGCGGCCGCGGCCTGCGCTTAGTCTCGTCTCCCTCGCTTCACGTTCCTTCCGGACCCCTTGCGCTGGAAGTCATCGCCGACCGGCCTCACGAAGTGAATCTCGGCTCACCATGGACCATCCTTCTGAGCGCCGGGAAGGGCGAAGTCAAACAGACCGTCGAATTCAAGATCGAGGTGCCGGACCCGGAACCGGGCCGAATTTTCTACATCCTCACGGAGGATTGCGAGACCTTCGACGGTGGGCCACTGACGGGGAACTACGGGCCGTCCGAAGTGTTCGGAAACCACAATAACTTCATGGACCCGCAGGATTATCTTGTCCAGATGGTGGAAAAGCCCTCGCGCATGAATGAGATTGCAGACAAGGTCGGCGCGCGATGGACGCATTTCTGGGCTGCGCCACAGCGCTTCGGCGCGGAGTGGGCGCGTAGCCAGTCATCCACCGGCGCGTGGGAACAAGTTATCGAAGCGATGGACGCGAGCATCCGGGCCGGATCTGTCCGGCACGAATACGCGCCCCACTTACACTGCGACTATGAGCCGGCGTCCAGCCTGCCCCCGCAGCCCCGGCTCGTCTATGATTCCGCCACGGACGGAATACTGCCCAATGACTACTACGATCCGGTCGATAACCCAACGCATAAGTATCATGACTGGGATGGCGCGGCCCGCGGCGGCCCGGGGATTAAGGCGCTCGGGTCCTGGGATGATGTGAATTCCAAGGCCGGGTCACTTTTCAAGAGCCTGAACTACGTGTCGCGCCAGCAGGCCGATTCGCGGCACACACTCATCGGACGCACCGGCAGTTATGACTTCGGAGGGAATGCGAACGATCAGGAGATCAGCACCCAGGCGTACGAAACCCTTGGCTTACGCGCTAACTCGGATGCGCGCATCACAACGGAAGAAACCATTCCGGGCGGGCATCTGTTCTGGTGCCGCCGCGATGACCGATTGCAGCGCATCGCCAGCCTGGAGGACGCTGCTCTTGTTCAACTCGCCGTCACGCGGGACTTCAGCTTTCATGTCATTGACGACGTCAATGGCTGGTTCGAGAAACACTGGCCCAGTTGCCAGGGCAAGGGAGTCCACGCGCTTTCTTTGATGACGCACGCGATGTTCATGCGCGGCGTACCCGATGCTTTCACAAGCCTGACAGGCGGTTCTTTTGCCGTACTGGAACAGCATCTTTCCTGGGTGCGGGATCACTACCCGCGAATCGAGTTTGCGACGGCTACGGAAGCGGTAACCGAGTTTCTCGATTACTACTCGCCGAACCTGATTGCGATAGTCGACCCGAGGCTGATCGGCGGAGACCCCGCGCAAGGCCGTTTTCTATTTTCCGTGCGCCTTCTCGGCAAGGGGATCCACGTGGATGCGGAGCATCCGGCTCAAGTGCGTTTCATCGCGCCCGCTCTTTTCCAGCCATCGGTTGTCCGCGAAGTCACCGTCAGACAAGGTTCCACGGTGCTGGGCCGCGCAAGCGGGCATGAACTGACCATCGTGATGGACACCCGCGACGAACCTTTGACTTTCGAGGTGCTGGCGGAAGACGCGGCGGCCTTATTCGGAACCGCGCCGCTCTATCACGATCCTCCGGACAAACGACACCCCGATCTCCTGGATCTGAGTTCCCAGCCGCCACACACCGCCTGTGGACGCGCACTCGCATTATTGGGCGAAGCGCTCAGCAAACACATTCAACTCCCGGCGGCTGAGCGGTTGGATTTTGAATCGGCTGCGCCCAAGCCGTTGGGCGCTCGACTGCGCGCTGCGATTCGGACGATTCTGAAATGAGCGCCTCTGCCGTTCGCATCCCGCGGCCCAGGGTGGAAAGCGTCCGGCGTCGGGCTCCGGAACAGATTTCTCTCAACGACTATGCCGTTGCATCTGGCGGCGCAGAGCTGATCGACCTGCTGCAATGCATACCTGGTTATGAACTCCGCTATAGCATTCCTTTCCAACTGGGGGCTACGGCGGCCGACGCGGTCTTCGCGCCGGACCGCAATGCCGGGGTGAACTGGGCCGCATACCAGATCGACGTACGTTGGCACTCCCTTCCGAGCCCGCATCGACATTTGGAGGCAAGGGCACAGATGGAGTATTCCTCTCCGACCCGCGCCCGGTTTCATGTGGAAACCCACAGCGGAGGCCTCGTGATCGTCTTGGGAAAGATCCACTATTTCCGGGTACGAAACAGCGCGGGCGCCACTCCGCCCAGTCAACCCGAGGAAGGCGGGCATGCCCCGCTCGAAGGCAGATACTCGCCCGATCTGTTGCGGCTGCTCATGAACCCGGTGGCAGGGGGCGCGGAACCGCTCGGCCGCCGCATCCATCCCGCGGGATCGGTGCCGCTCGCCGCCGCGATCTTTCAGGCAAAGCGCCGGATGCCGGACCGCCGGATCATTGCCGCCACCATGGAATACCGAAAGCCCTTCAGCACAAGTCGCGGGTTTGTGGCCGCAACCAGGCTGGCGGAGGACGGGCGGGTTGTAGTCACTCTGGCCGACCCCGGCGGAATCCTGCTCGCAAAATCCGCCTTTCGGTTTGAAAATTAAGCGACTGGCGCAATCGACGGTTCGTCCGCAACGCGATAAAGCTTCTCCTCGTCCGCATCATACTCGAATAACTGCGCATAGCGGCCCCAGTAAATCAAAGTCTGGAACTGGCGCTCCGCTTCCGCCTCGGTGAAATGCTCATCGAGGATATCGATGAAGAATTCCTTGTCCACCTTGCCGTTCTTTTTCTGGCGCAGCGTCTCCACCACCGTATTCACAAACGGAACGTTCTTCAACATGTGTTCCGCGAAAAGCTGTTTACTGCGGTCCACTCCGGCGGTGGCGAACTCGGTTCCTTCGGGCGTGATCTGCACATCGCCATGTTCCACTTTGGCGAATCCCAGCATTACCGCCGCATCCACGGTCGGCAGCAGGTCGTCCACCTCCAGGCGCAGCCGTTCGGCCAACTCGGGCAGATCTTCGCGCCCGCCCAACTCGTGGACAATTTCCAGCAACCCGCTCATACCGCCGACGCGCGCGTGCGGCAACATTGGGAAACGGCTCAGCGGCAGAGGCTGCTCCGTATAGGCGTTGGCCGAGAACTCACCTACCTTCGCCTCCGGGTTGGTCATCACGGTATAGATGTAATCCACCAGCGCCGCAAAGCGCGGGTCCTTGGCCTTTCGCGGACGCGGAATATCGATGCGCACTTCCCCGCGAACAATCCCAGGGTTCGCACCCAGAATCACCACTCGATCCGAGAGCATCACGGCTTCCTCGATGTTATGAGTCACCAGCAGGATACTTTTGGCTGGAAACTTACCCTGCTCCCATAAGTCGCTGATTTCACCGCGCAGGTTCTCCGCGGTAAGGACGTCGAGGGCGCTAAAAGGTTCATCCATCATCAGCACGTCCGGATGCATCACGAAGGCGCGGGCGAATCCCACGCGCTGGCGCATGCCGCCCGAAAGCTCGCGGGGGTAAGCCGATTCGAATCCTTCCAGGCCCACCATTTGTAGCGCCGTTTCGGCTTCGCGCGCGCACGTCGCCTTATCCACCCCGCGCGCCGTCAGGCCCAGTTCCGCGTTCTCCTGAACCGAAAGCCAGGGCAGCAGAGCGAAAGACTGGAAAACCATCGCCACGCCGGGGTTTGTCCCCAGCAATTCCTTGCCGTCCACCATCACGCGGCCGCTCGACGGGCGGATGAGCCCGGCCATGATTCGCAGCAGGGTGCTCTTTCCCGACCCGCTGCGGCCCAGCAGCGCAACCACTTCTCCTTCGCGGACGTTCAGATGGACGTCGTGCAGCACCGTCAGTTCATTGCCTTCGGGAAGCGGAAACGCTTTGGCGACATGTTCGGCCGAAATCAGGGGGGTCATTGATGTAGTCCAGAATTGATGTGGTCCAGAAATGATGTAGTCCAGAAATCAGTCTAGCCAAGCCGGTAGCGGCTCTCCGCCAGTTCATACAGTCTGCGCCAAACCAGCCGGTTCATCCCGACAACATAGAGGCTCATCAATCCGACTCCGAGCACGATGCGCGGCCAATCGCCCAGGGTCGTCGCTTCCGAGATGTACGCGCCCAGGCCTTTGGCGGTGAGCGTGGTCTTGCCCCAAGGCACGATCTCGGCGACGATGCTGGCGTTCCATGCTCCGCCCGACGCGGTGATGGCGCCCGTCACCCATGAGCCGAAGATGCCGGGGGCGATCAGATATCTCCACGCCTTGAACCGGCGCAGGCCCAGGTTGCGGCCCATCTCGCGAAGGTCGTTCGGGATGCCCTGCGCCCCACCGATGACGTTGAACAGCAAATACCACTGCGCGCCGAGGGCCATCAGCAATACGCTGCCCCAGTTCAAAGAGATGCCCGCCTTGATAAAGAACAGAGTGGCAAACGGGAAAATGAAGTTTGCGGGGAACGAAGCCAGCAGTTGAATGATGGGCTGTGAGAAGCGGGAAAGACGCGGGCTGAAACCGATGGCCACGCCGATGGGAGTCCAGACCAGCGTGCTGAAGACCAGAAGAAACATCACGCGCGACGCCGTGTAGAGGCCCAGCAGCGCGGCATGGCCAACTTCCTTCCAGCCGACCGAGGTGAGAACGAAGCGCACGCCCAGGTAAAGCAGGCCGGCGCTCACAAGGATCGCAATGGCGTTAAAAACGCGATCGCTGCCCTGCGCGGGATTCAAGGAGGCAGGTTCCTCAGGGCGCACTCTGGTGAAGCGGCTCAGGTTGTGGTCGAGGTAGTCGAACGGCACGCCCACCAGACGCATGAAGTAGTGCGGCAGCTTGGCTCTGCGCCAAAGGTCGTTCACCCAAAAATGCTGCGTTTCACCGGCGGAAAGCTCCAGCTTGTACATGTCGGCCAGAGTCACCAGGGGCCTCCAGAAGAACTGGTCGATGGCCAGGATGAGCGCAATCATCGTGAGAATAGCCCAGAAAAGCGCGTGAAAGTCGCGAGCCGCGGTGGCTGCGGCGACATAAGAACCTAAGCCCGGCAATGTGTAGTTATGGTTCAGCACGCTGATGGCTTCGCTGGCGGCAAGGAAAAACCACCCTCCGCCGAAGCTCATCATCCCGTTCCACACCAAGCCAATCACGCTCGACGGCAGTTCGAGGCGCGTGAAGCGCTCCCACAAGGAAAGCTGGTACAACGAAGCCATTTCGTCAAGTTCGGCGGGTACGGTTCGCAGCGATTGATAGAACGAAAACGTCATGTTCCAGGCCTGTCCCGTGAAAATGGCGAAGATGGATGCCGCTTCGAGACCCAGCAGACTGCCGCGAAACATCGCGATAAAAAAGGTGACCGTCACCGAAAGGAAGCCCAGCACGGGAACCGACTGCAGAATGTCGAGCAGCGGAATCAGCACTTTCTCCGCGCGGCGGCTGCGGGCAGCCGCGTAGCCGTAAACGAAAGTGAACAAGGTGGAAAGAATGAGCGCGATAAACATCCGCAGCGTGGACCGCGCCGCGTAGTTCGGAAGATTGACCGGATCGAGACTGACGACGGGAATCACGTCGGGCGGGTGAAACCGGACCATGCTTTCGCCGCCCACCCGAGCCACCGCGTAAAGGAGCGCGAGCGTCCCCAGACCGACCGCCAGATCGGCCGGACCGATGGTGCGCCGAAACGCCGTTGGGAGGATTTGGGGCTTGCGCCATACTCGAATCACTCTCCGGAGAGTAGCGGAGTCCCTTGCGCGGAAGCAAGAAGAACTTACGCGTCACCTGGTTGTAACAAATGACGCGTAAATTGGCCCGGCCATCAGGGTTGACTAATGGCCGGGAAGCGCACCACCGAATAATTGACCAGACTCACCGTGTCGGTCGAGGCGTTCCCGATCGCGGCCTGGAAAGTAATCGTGAGGGGTGTCACAAGCGAATCCGGAGCCATGGTGAGCAGGGAAAGATTCGGAAGGATGGTTCCATAGCTCTCCTCCGCCACCGGCGTCGGTCCGCCTGTAACGGATGCGTCCGCCCGGCCGGAAACAAGCGCGTCGGCCGTGCCGCCATTGCGCTGCACGATGTTCGTGGCGCCCCAATTGACGGCATAGCTAAAGCCACCGGCGGTTCCGGTGTGTGAAAAGAGAAACCGGATATCGAGGCGGTCACCGGAGAGCAGGAACCCACCGAGGATCGTGCAACTGCCGAGAGTTGTGAGGCTCGTCGAGTTGGTTTGCGTCCCGCTGGCGCTGCAGATCACCTGTGCGTTCAGGGTCGGCATCGTGACCGGCGCTTCAATCACCGGAATGATGCCGCCCCCGCCACTGAGGTTGCCCCCTTGCAGCGCGGGTGTTCGATACCAAGCCGTTATTGTGTCTGTAGGCTGCGGCGTTGCGCCGGACGCGAATTGGATCACAGAACCAGTAAGCGTGTAATCGAAACCCTGCTGCTGCATGATGCCGTTTCGAAAGAGCTGGAGCGACTGAACGGGTCCCGGTTGCGCCACCAGTCCGAAAGTATAATTCGATCCATCGACCACGCCGGAAGGAATTTCCCCATCCGAGTAGCCTGGAAGCTGCGTGGCGTCAAAACAAGGCCCGGATGTTCCGTCCACGTACACGCAATCGGTTGTGTTTCCCACCACCGTGTCGAGCGCGCCCGTGTCGTCGACGATCGCGACCCGCCCCGTTCCATATGAAGTGCCTTTGAGTGGCCGCGCCGCAAGGTCGGAGACAAGACCCGTGACCTGCGATTCCGGAATGTCCCCCGTGACGCCCGAGAGTGGAGCACCCACCACAATGCCGCCCGTTCCGGTCACTGTGTTCCCCGGAACGGAATTGGAACTGATGCGGACCTGGCTCACGCGCAACGGCGTGGTACTGGGCGGCACCATCCAGACTTCCTGATATTGCATTAATCCGTCGCTCTGGTAGTTGACGGTGTACGGCTCAATCGGCGTCGCGGTTGTGTTCGGAACCAACTGAACAAACAATACGCCGTTAGTAATCTGCACAGTCAAACTCTGCTGGCCAACGCCAGAGGTGTCCGACGCTTCAAATGAATACCACGTGATCACAGCGGTAGCATTCATCAGCGTGCCATTCGCTGAATAGAGTGTGTCTTGAATCGTCGTTAACTGCGGTTGAGCGAGCGCCGCCGCAGTGAACAGTAGTGAAACGGCCACGAGGCGGCCCAATCGCATGCTGACCCTCCAGAAGAAAGTTCGCAGGGAAGAAAACTCGGTGACGAGAGCCCTGCTGTCATCAGTCTAGGAGCGGGCGCTGGAATTTGGGCTTCGATGGCGGCTCTAAATGCGGCCTAAGTGATTGATGTGGAATGAGTTAAAAGAAGTGAAAATCACTGTGACCGAAAACGGCGTACTTCCTACCTAGCCCGCAAAGGGTGCG
>PLFE01000185.1:12979-16545 GCA_003136675.1 Bryobacterales bacterium | reverse complement strand
GGAACTCCAGAAAGACGCGCGCCTCGAAATGGAGCGCCAACAGAAAGCCAAACCCCAATCTGGCTTCGTTTCAACACCCAAAAATCAGGCAGCCGCCGCATCGGAAAATAGCCCGCAATCCGCCGAAAGTATCCCCGCAACTACGCACGAAACCACACTGACCTCCGCTCCCGGCCAGCAAAAGGCCGCCGCGTAGCGGAAAATCTTGGCTTCTTTACCTCGAATTTGAGAAGGTCGGCCAGTGAGAGAGCCCGAAAACCGCCTGCCGTCGAGAGCCTCTATCGTGGCCAGACTACGGTATCCTATCGGGTGGAAGGAGTTCCACGTATGAACGACACCAAAAGCCAATCTAATAAACAGAAGAATCAACGACAAAAGACCCGACAAGGGCAGGGGTCAAAGAAACAGACTCAGAACCTCAAGATGCTTCACGGCGATCGCAAGCATCAGGACCATGAGCACCCCGAGACGCGGATGACCCGTTAAGCTCATCCGCTCCCTCAGTCCATCATCGATTGTTGGTAAATGCTCCCTCCTCCGGAAACGTTGGAGGGAGCATTTATTTTTCGCGAGGGGATATGATGCTTAGCAGTTAGCGAGGTCCTATGAAACCTGAACGCATGACACGTCGCACATTCTTCTACGGCAGTCTTTTGGCCGGCGCAGTTCCGCTGGGCGGATTCGGTAGTGAGATATCGCTCAAGAGCCTGGGCTATAAATCCCCGAACGAGAAGCTGAATATCGCCTCGATTGGCGCAGGAGGCAAAGCCCGAAGCGACATCGCGTCATGCGCCTCGTCCGAGAACATCGTGGCGCTCTGCGATGTCGATACCGTCTCGGCAAAGAGCACTTTCGAAAGATTCCCGAATGTGCCGAAGTTCGCCGACTATCGCGAAATGCTCGACAAAGAGGGCAAAAACATCGACGCGGTGATCGTCGCGATTCCGGACCACATGCATGCGGCCGCCGCCCTTTCGGCCATGCAGCTCGGCAAACATGTTTATGTCCAGAAGCCCCTGGCGCACACCGTTTGGGAGTGCCGCGAACTGCTGAAAGCGGCACGGCAGTACAACGTGGCAACGCAAATGGGCAACCAGGGCTACTCGAACGAGGGCACCCGGCAGTGCGCCGAAATGGTGTGGTCCGGTCAAATCGGCAATGTCACCGAGGTCCATGCCTGGACCAATCGCCCGGTTTGGCCGCAAGGGGCGCTCGCGCCTCCCGCGCCTTCCCCGGTACCTGGATCGCTGAGCTGGGATCTGTGGCTGGGCGTCGCGAAAGAACGCCCGTACAGCGACGATTATCTTCCGTTCACTTGGCGCGGGTTCTACGATTTCGGTTCCGGTGCATTGGGTGACATGGCGTGCCATATTTTAGGCGCTCCCAATATGGCGCTGCGGCTGGGCGCTCCCACCTCGGTGGAGTGCATACGCCAGGATGGCGGCAGCCGGATTTACTTTCCGGCCAAGTCGGTGGTGCGCTTCGACTTCCCGGCGCGCGGCTCCATGCCTCCTGTCAAGATCTTTTGGTACGACGCCATGCGCGACGCGCAGCCGGATTTCGCAGGCGCGCCCCAGGGCCAAATCTTAGGCGACCTGCCCGACAACCGCGTCGGCTCATCGGACCGGGGATTGAAGCCCAAGGAGCGGCAGATCATCGGCGAAGTGTTCACCGAGCAGTTCTTTTCACCCAAGGCGTCCTCGCCCGAGCACACGCGCCGTTCTACGGACGATTCGAAGATGACCCCCAAGGAGCGCAAGCTCGCCAAGTGGATGAGCATGATCAACGACGGCACCAATGGCAGCCTTTTTGTGGGCGACCAGGGGCTCATCACCACCGGCACGTACGGAGAGAACACGCGCCTGCTCCCCGTGGACAAGATGAAGAACTACGAATTCCCGCCGGAGATGCTGCCGCGCTCCCCCGGACACTACCGGGATTGGATTCGCGCATGCAAAGGGGGCTCTCCGGCCTGTTCGAACTTCAATATCTCGTCTCCATTCACGGAATGGATCGCGCTGGGGGCCATCGCCACCAAACTGAACTGCCGGCTGGAGTGGGATGCCGAGCAGATGAAAATTACCAACAACGAAATGGCGGACCAGCTTCTGAAGCCGGTGGTGCGGAACGGCTGGAAGATCGGGTAGTGCGGCTCAGTTGCGATGGTGGCCGATAAGCGGGTCCGCCCACGCAATAAAGTACTTCATATTCGGTGCATCGGTATGGCCGCCATCATGCTGCCGCCACGCTAACTGTCCCTCCAGCAGCCCCGTATTCACCGGAGGCATCTGCTCCGTGCGATAGTCGTTGGAAACGCCCAGGTCCCTTACGCCCAGCAGTTTGAAAACAGGTCCAGCGGCTACCGCGGCCATATAGCTTCCCTTTTGATCGAGCCACTTTGCGTCGCCCTTTTCCGGCACGCCATAGCTGATGAAGGTCAGGCGCGGAGCACAGAGCGCGATCAGGTCGTGCGCATCAACGGGAAGATCGCCCGCATTTTTACTCCCGAAGCTGGCCTCGGCCGCCCCGTACTTCATGAAGTTCCCCGCCATCCAGTAATATTCACCGCCGGTCAGGCTCTCCACTGCCTCGCCCCAGTTCCGCCGGTTCAGCTTCGCGCCGCCTTCTCCAGACGACCCGATCAGTCCCATCGCGAACCGCGTTTCAAAGGCCAGCGTCACCAGGGCGCCCTTTCCATACCTCGAAACCCCCTCGATGCCCACATGCTTGGCATCCACGGCCGCGTCGGTCTCCAGATAATCCAATCCCCGCGCCGCTCCCCATGACCACGCCCGCAACGCCCCCCAGTCGTCCGGCTTGCGAGGTTGTCCCTTGTTGACCAGGCCAATGATCCCTCTCGTGATCCCAGCCCCGTTGTCCGCCTGAATACTCGCGGGATCGATCATCGCGTATCCCCAGCCATCGGCGATCAGTTGCTGCGTTGACGGAGGATCGCCGGCCGGCGGCGGCCCGAAAACCGGACCCGGCAGCAACGCCGCGGGACTGTAGGCGGGATAGCGATCGAAAACCGCCTTCAGGGATGGGTCGTCCCGCAGAAGCAGCGCCTTTAGCGCCGCATTGATTTTGTCCAGGTCTTCCGCTGGCGGTTGAGCGGGTGCGGGAAGAGCGCTCCTCCCGAACATCATCAGAACCGGTACAGGGCCTTTCGCGTTGGCGGGAGTTACCAGCACCATCGAAATATTCACCACGATCGCTGGATACGTGGAGTTATCCACGTGCCCAATCAGCTTCTTCGCAATCACCGGCGTGAAACCAACAAACTCCCTGTCGGTTACGGCAACCGTCCATGTGACGTGCGGCAGCGCGGCGGGAAGACGTCCATACACCTCGCGCTCCAGGTCTTCTACAATCTCCGGCCGGCGCTGCTTCCACCACACTTCAGGCGAATCGACCTTCGCCCCGTTCTTGAGTGTCAGCAGATCCGGGAGATCGGGATACGGGTTCGCCTTGGACTCGTCGTAGTTGGCGTGATTCGGCGCGCTTTCATCGCCGCTCGGTCCTGGACGCAGCGCCTTGATCCCAAGCTGGTCCATCATGTTCTGATG
>PLFE01000185.1:0-12953 GCA_003136675.1 Bryobacterales bacterium | reverse complement strand
AACCCGCCTCCGCCTGACCCGGCGCCTGTAAAGATCTGGGTTGGGTCGTGGGCCGCTTCCCAGCAGTTACCGGAACCGCAAAACGCACTTTCGCCGGATGACCTCACAGACGCCACTCTGCGTCAGATCGTCCACTTGTCTCTGGGTGGCGCTACCTTGCGCGTCCACCTCTCGAACGCGTTTGGGTCGTCCCCGCTCCGGTTAGCGTCCGTTCATGTTGCGCGGCCCGTCTCAACGGCCTCGGCGAAAATCGACCCGTCGACTGACAGGCCGCTGAGCTTTTCCGGGCGAGGCGGCGTGACCATACCGGCGGGCGCGGAATACCTGTCCGATCCGCTCGTCTACCCGGTTTCCGCCCTTACCGATCTCGCAATCAGCATTCATTTCGATCGGCCCCCCGACGGGCAAACGGGCCATCCAGGCTCTCGTGCAACCTCTTACCTTGCCCACGGAGATCTGGTCTCGGCGCCGGACCTGCCGGATGCAAAGAAGGTGGACCACTGGTATCAACTCGCCGGCGTGGACGTCGCTGCGTCCACCACCGCCGTTTCCATCGCGGTGCTGGGCGATTCGATTACAGACGGCCATGGAGCCACCACAAATGGGAACGATCGCTGGACTGACGTGCTCGCGCGGAGACTCAGCTTAATCGGCGTGCTCAATGAGGGGATCGGAGGCAACCATCTCCTGCATGATGGCCTCGGGCCCAACGCTCTTGCCCGCCTCGATCGCGATATATTCGCGCAGGCCGCTGTTCGCTACCTGATCGTGCTGGAAGGTGTCAATGACCTCGGCGGTCTGACGCGAACGGCCGAAGCGACACCACTGGAACACGCCGCGCTGGTCCAGCGCATCCTCGCGGCCTATGAGCAGATCATCGAGCGCGCGCACACCCATGCGATCATGGTGTTTGGTGGTACGGTGCTGCCGTACGGCGGCTCGGGCTACTATCACCCCGGTCCCGCGAACGAGGCGGACCGCCAAGCCGTCAATCGGTGGATACGCACCTCCGGCCGTTTCGATGCCGTGATTGATTTCGACAAGGTCACGCGCGATCGCGTTCATCCGGAGCGCTTGCTTCCGGCATACGATTCCGGAGACCATCTGCATCCTTCTCCCGCCGGTTACGCCGCCATGGCGGACGCCATCGCGCTGAACCTGTTCGCCGCTGCCCCAAGTCGTAAACTTGGTTTGTGATCGCTCTTCCCGAGGTCGTCACGCACCGCTACGATCCAGGGGTGGGGCCATTCCCAAACATCTGCGCTCTCGCCGAGATCGAGCCGATGCAAGTGCTCGATCGTCTACGCCGCGAGTCCCGCCCAACCCTGAAGCCGGATTATTTGATCCGCCGCCACAGCACGGAAAGGTGGCTGGCGGAAGCGGCTGCCAAGGCGCTGGGACGAAATTTCGAGCAGCGTCCGGCGTACTTCTTTCTGGGCGATTTTTCCCATTTGATGGACCTGTCTCGTCCAGCCGCGCTCGTGGTTCCACTCTCCACCTTGCCGCCGGATTCCATCTCATTCACCCTGGGAGACAGTATGAGCGTTGCGGAGCAACCCGGGCGCAGGGTTTACACACTCGATGAGATCGCCGCGCTATTCCTCGCAGGCCATGTTGTCTCGGGATTCGGCACATCCGACCGCCTCGGTTTTCAGGCCCGCTTTGTCGAAGTACAGCTCTGGGGCCGTCTAGCTGGGTTTCTGCGCGGCTGCGCGCTCTTTGGCATGCGCTACAAGAGCGGCAAAGCGCGGGTCGCCATGGAGCGACTTCAGATCCGGGTTGGTTTCGATCGCGAGATCGGTCTTGGGTGTCAGAGTGTGGTCAACAGCCTCTCGCAATAAAGCCAGCGCCTCATCCGCATTGCCTTTACGGGCCAAAAGGCAACCGAGGCTGTATGTCGATATTGCCGTGTCCGGATGGTCCGGCCCCAGGACACGCCGTCGAATAGCCAGGTTGTCGCGCAGCAGCTTCTCCGCCTCGGCGTAACGGCCCTCCGAGCCAAGCACGTTGGCCAGGTTGTCCACGGACGTCAGTGCGTCCGGATGCTCCGCTCCCAGGACACGACTCTGAGCATCGAGTGTCTCTCGCCCCAGCTTCTCTGCCTCGGCGTACCTTCTCTCCTGATTGAGAACCTCGGCAAGATTACCCATTGACAGAAGCGTGTCGCGGTGATCCGGCCCCAGGACGCGAAGCCGCATGTCCAAGGTCTCGCGCATAATTTTCTCGGAGTCGACAAAGCGCCCCTCTTCATAGAGAACGTCAGCCAGGTTGTGCATCGAATTCTGTGTGTCAGGGTGCGTGGGACCCAGAATGCTGCGCTGAATTTCCAGGGACTGCCGGAATAACTGCTCTGCCTCAGGGTAGCGGCCTTCGTCAATGAATAGCGCGCCTAGCGCGTTCATCGATCGCAACGTGTCAGGGTGCTTCGGCCCCAGGATGCGCGATCGAGTTCCCAGCGTTTCCCGATACAACTTCTCTGCCTCGGGGTAGTGCCCCTCCACATCGAGGACGGTGGCGAGGTTATTCATGGACCTCAGCGTATCTGGATGCTCCGGCCCCAGGGTTCGCCGTCGAATATCCAGGGTTTCGCGCTTCAACTGCTCCGCCTCGGGGTAATGGCCCTCGTTCTCGAGGGCATTCGCCAGGTTATTCACGGACCGCAGTGTCTCCGAATCGTCCGGACCCAGGACTCGCCGCTGGATCTCCAGGGACTCCCGCAATAACTTCTCCGCCTCAGGGAAGCGGCTTTCACTGATCAGTAACGCACTCAAATCGTTTGTCGACTTCAGAGTGTCCGGATCTTCCCGCCCCAGGACACGGCGTCGAATATCAAGAGCCTCGCGGTCCAGCTTCTCTGCCTCGGGATACCGGCCCTGCGCCCTTAGATTGTCGCCCAGGCTGCTCATCGAGGTAAGGGTTTCCGGCTTCTCGGGTCCCAGGACCCGCCGCCGGATCTCGACTGCCCGCGCGAGCAGGGACTGCGCCTGAGGGTAGAGGCCGAGGTTCTGATACACGTCGCCCATGGTCTGCATCATTTGCGCCTGGACCTCAGGATCTTTGGACAGCCCGGTGTCGATCTCCCTCGACGCTCGGTCCAAAATCTCTCGGGCAGTGATGCTATTCCCACGCGCCGCGCTCGGGTCCGACACTTTGAACATCCCACTCATGAACGTGGCGATTCGGTCTGCACGATCGCGCTCCTTGGTGGTCCGCCGCAATTGCAGCGTTTGCGCGACACCGAACGAGATCAGGACCACAAATAGCCCGGCGCCCACGGCTACAGCCACCCGGTGACGGTCTATGTACTTGCGCGCCCGATACCCTGCGCTCGCCGGATGAGCCAGCACGGGCTCATTCCGCAGATATCTACTAATATCGGCAGCCAGTTCGGACGGCGAGCCATACCGCCGCGCGCGGTCCTTTTCGAGAGCTTTCAAAGCAATGGCGTCGAGATCGCCGCGCAGTTCTCGCGACAACGTAACAGAATCGGAACCGCGGCTTTGAGCCGCCGTCCCGGACTGTTGTACCGTGCCACGCAGCTTCGTACTGGGACGCGGCGCGTCCTCCTCGCGCAATCGCTTCAGAATCTGGTCGAAGGCCAGTGCGTGGAATTCCAGGGGAAGCGCACCAATCAGCAACTCATAGAGCACCACCCCAAGCGAGTACACATCGCTACGGGTGTCTACGTCCAACCCGGTGGAATCCGCCTGCTCCGGGCTCATGTATGCCAGCGTTCCGATTACGGCCCCTACCCGTGTGAACATCGTATCCGCCGTCAGCTTCTGCGTCAGCGCCTTGGCCACGCCGAAATCGATGATCTTCGGCGCCGGATGGCCATCTACTTCCGTGACCATAATGTTCGAGGGCTTCAGGTCGCGGTGGATGATGGCTTTCTGATGCGCGTGCTGGACGCCCTCACAGACGCGCACGAACAGATCCAGGCGGTCGCGCGTGCTGAGCCGGTGGTTGTCGCAGTAGGTTGTGATCGGAACCCCCACGACGTACTCCATCACGAAGTACGGCGCGCCTTCCGGCGTTGCGCCGGCATCGAGCACCTTCGCGATGGCGGGGTGGTCCATCAGAGCCAGAGCCTGCCGTTCGGATTCAAAGCGCGCGACCACTTCGCGGCTGTTCATCCCTGCTTTGACCAGTTTGAGAGCCACGCGGCGGCGCACCGGTTCTTTTTGCTCGGCCAGCCAGACCTCGCCCATGCCGCCTTCGCCAATCTTCTGCAGCAGATGATAGCGGCCGATGATCGTTCCCGCATCTTCAGCGGGATTCATGGCTCGCGTGACGGCCGTGCCGCCTTCCTTGAGGCGAGAGGCAGCCTCAGGGTCGGAGTGTTCTTCAGCGGACACGGTGACTTCGCTCCATCAGTTTCAAATGCACTAAAAGTATACGCCCAGCGCTAGCCCCTGCGTCTGGATTGCTGAGCCGGAAGCGGTGCGGCATTTTGTCCGCGATTATTGGTCGCGTTTGCTATCCTTATTCGACTCAATGCGATCGACTCAAATGCGCCACGCCAGAGTTTCCGTTCTAATCTTCTTTGCCGTGTCAGGTGCGTTTAGTCAGACGCCGCCATGCACCAGCCTACTTTAACAACCTCGGCGGATTCCGCTTCGACGCGGCGGGCAACTTATTCATCGCGGACTCTGGAAATCAGCGGATTCGAAAAGTGACTCCTGATGGAGTGATCACCACGATAGCCGGAACCGGTGTCGCTGGGTTTAGCGGCGATGGCGGTCCGGCCACCAGCGCGGAACTGAACGGCCCCTCTCGAGTAAGCCCCGACAATCAGGGAAATCTGTATTTCGTCGACAGCTACAACAACTGCATTCGCAAGATTGATTCCTCGGGGACTATTTCCACCTTTGCCGGTAACGGCGCGGCGAACTTCGCAGGGGATGGCGGACCAGCCATATTGGCCGAACTCCAGGATGTTGCGGATGTCCTGGCCGATGCAAGCGGCAACGTGTTCATTGCGGATGCTGGCAACTTTCGCGTTCGCAAGGTGAATTCGCAGGGGATCATCTCCACTGTTGCGGGTTCGGGAGTTGACGAGCCTCAGTACATTTACCCCGATTCAGTGATGCCGCCGCGCCAACTGGGTGGATCGGCGCTGGAGTACTCTCTTTACGAGCCCCTGAGCCTGGCGGTTGACAGCGCGGGGAATGTGTTTATTGCTGACGCAGGCCTCGAAATGGTGCTTCAAGTTGATCTGAGCGGAATCATAACGGATTACGCGGGAAACGGACCGCCCGGTTACCCACCGTTAGCGGTTGGGCAGTCCGCCACGTCAAGCGGACTCGGGCAGTCATCGTCAATCGCGATGGACTCTCATGGCAATCTGATGATCGCGCTGGGTGACGAAATCGTCGTCGTATCCCCCGCGGGCCTTATATCAAATATTATTCAGACAACTTATCCTATCTACTATATTTCGTTGAATCAGGATATCCCGTATTACTCGTTTGGCCCGTCGATTTACGTCTCCAGTCCCAACGCTCTTTATGCGGGCGCCGCTGAAAGTGGAACTTCGGGCGACGGAGGTCCTGCGATCAATGCCCTTTTCGAGGACCCTGGACCCATCGCCCTGGATCTCCAGGGGAATATCTATGTGTTCGACTCCTACGAGGTTCGCAAAATCTCGGCGGATGGAATCATTTCGCACTTTGCCGGTACGGGAACCTACGGATTCGATTCCGGCGATGGTGGCCCGGCTGCCACAGCTAGCATTGGCTATGTTACAGGCATGGCCGTGGATGGTGCTGGCAAACGTCTATCTGGACGAGAATGGAAACAGCGTTCGCGTAATCGATAGCCAGGGGACCATCTCAACCCTGCTGACCATCCCTGGTGGGACAGGGCAGCTGGGATATCGGGGAGCGCTAACGCCAATGGCGGTTAGCCCGTCTGGCACCATTTACGTGCAAGGCCCGTACGATACGAATACATCCTGCGTCTACTCCTTCACGCAAGGCGGAACGTGGCTGGGCTGCAATCCCATGTGGGACAACTACCTGACAGACCCATGGGCGATAGACTGGAGCGGCAACTTCTTCTGGGTCGACTCAGGCGCTCTTAACAAGATCGCTGCGGACGGAACAACTACGGCCCTCTCCCTGCCGCAGGTTGTCTCCGGATTTTCCTTTGGGCAGCCAACCAATCTCGCTGTGGATCCCTCGGGGAATGCTTTTCTGTTGAGTTACTTCGGCCAGCTTCAGGAAATTACTTCTGAAGGGCAAATATTCACCATCGCGCGGCCGAATTCTTCCCTGCCTTATGCNNGCCGCCAATCTCTATTTTGCGGGCCCCGGGAACGTTCGCCAACTCACGCCGGGCTGTCCCGCGGTCGTCCAACCTCTTTTCTCTCCATGGGGAGTGGTCAATGCTGCAACCTATAACATCAGCTCGTTAGCTGCGGGCGAACTTTCTGCAATCTTTGGTGCGAACCTCGGCCCCGCTACTGGAGAGATCGTCCCGCCAACATCCGGGCGATTCCCTACTGCTTATGCGGGCGTCGATGTCACCGTCAACGGCACCCCGGCGCCCCTTCTATACGTGAGCCAGAGTCAAGTAAATTTTGTTGTCCCGTTCGAAGTGGAGGGACAAAGAGGCCGTGTGCTCCAGATCAGTTATAACGGAATCCCCAGCGATCCGGACGGCGCACAGGAAATCGAAGCAAGCCCCGGAATCTTTGCCATTGCAAACGCGGATTCCTCGGCCAACTCCGCGAGCAGCCCTGCGGTTTCCGGCTCCTACGTTACGATCTATGGGACGGGACAGGGCGTTTCAAACCCTCCTGAAACGGATGGAACAATCATGGGAGACACCCTTGCTACACCCGTACTACCGGTCGAGGCAACGATCGACGGTCAACCCGGCACCATACTCTATGCCGGCTCCGCGCCCGGCTTAGTTGCCGGAGTGCTTCAAATCAACCTGTCAGTGCCTACGCAACTGCTTCCCGGTCAACATATCGTGGTCATTAGCGTCGGAGACCGGGATAATTCCTTCCAACAATCGCTGCTGTTTACCCGGTAGGCGACCAGCCACGCGGCGTTTTGCCAGGGCGGAGTAGACTGGATTCGTGCTGTCCGAATACAGTGAAGACGGAGTCGATCTTACGCTGATCCGCTGGATGCTGTCTTTGACGCCGGGTGAACGCCTCGCCGTCCTGCAGGATCAGGTAGACTCATTGCTCACACTCCGTGCAAAGTTCGAATCCCAGGTTTTTGGAAATACTGAAAGTCCTGACCCGCCATCGCGTTGACTTTATCATCGTGGGAGGCGTCAGCGCGGTGCTTCACGGAGCGCCAGTGACCACCTTCGATTTGGATGTGGTTCATGCCCGCGATCACGCGAACATCGCCCGGTTGTTGGCCGCGCTAGAGGAGCTTGCGGCGGTCTACCGTGCGCAACCGGAGCGGCAGTTGCGCCCCGGTCATTCGCATTTGGCAAGTCCCGGCCGTCAGCTTCTTTTGACACGGTTCGGGCCCCTGGATGTGCTGGGGATGATCGGAACGTCACGGACTTGGGAGGATCTCCGCGGTCACGCGCGCACTATGGAGATTGAGCCCGGCATCGTGGTGACCGTGCTGGACCTGGAAACACTGATTGCGGTAAAGGAGGAATTAGGCTTCCCGAAGGATGCCGCGGTTCTACCCCTGCTGCGGCAAGCTCTCAAAGAGCGTTCCGAACGGCTCCGTTGACCGTTAGGGAACTATTTAAGAACCGAATCCGTATGAAAGTCAGGCAGGGAGATGAAACGATGAAAAGCAGGCGGCTTCTGGTTCTAGGCGTTTTGATGGCGGTGTGTTCGTTGACGATCGCCGGTGCGGCTCAGGCCCAACAGAAAACAGCGGGACGTACGCTGACCATAAAGCTGAAATACAGCGGATCGGGAACGGTAGACGACAAGCACCTCATCCAGGTCTTCCTATGGGACTCGGCAGACTTCGTGACAGGAGGCGCAATGCCGTTCATGATCCAGGCCTCTGCATCGAAGAGCGGTATCGTGACCCTTTCCGACCTGGACAAGTCGCCTGTGTTCGTGAGCGTCGCTTACGATCCCCAGGGCGGTTATAACGAAGTGGCTGCCCCGCCGCCGAGCGGTTCGTCTCTTGGCATGTACGCAAAGACGCCGGGGACACCGGAGCCAGTGAAGATCGAGCCGGGCGAAACGGCGGAAATCGAGCTTGCATTCGACGATTCCTTCAAGATGCCTTAGGGCGCTAAACCTTAGAATACATAGCTGTTCACAGAGATTCTGCAAACTTGTTTCGGCGCAACCCATTGAAAATGCGTATCGAGCGCGGCGTGGCTGGCCTTTAACAGGATCCACCGGTGCTACTGTTGAGCCGGAAGGTGCCGAAGTCAAATGACTCCGGCTGGGTTCGTTCCGCACATTTTGACAAATCGGTTCGTTTAGCCATTTCTAATCTCCGCGGCCCGGCTAGAGGACGATCAATTCCGCCGAAACACTGACGACGTTTTGAAGAACGTCTGCCGTATCAATCAGTACGGAAGACCTGCCGCAGTGGAGCAATTCTTGCGCAGATAAAAATCGCTCAGGAGATCCGTAATGACAGATCAGCGCCCGGACGTAACTCGCCGGGAATTCGTCGGCGCCGCCATCGGGGGAGCCATTCTTGTTCCAGCCCCTCTCGCCGCGCAAATCGTCAAAACGGGCGACGCCGCACACGCTACGCTTTCCATCAACCTTTCGATCAACAATGAAAAGCACACCCTCGAAGTGGAACCGAGGGTGACCCTGCTCGACGCGCTGCGCGAGCGCCTGCAGTTGACCGGAACAAAAAAAGGTTGCGACCACGGCCAGTGCGGCGCCTGTACGGTGCTCGTGAACGGTCGCCGCGTCAACTCCTGCCTGCGCTTCGCCGTCATGCACGAGGGTGACGAAATTACAACGGTCGAAGGACTGGCGAAAGACGGGCGTCTGCACCCCATGCAAACCGCCTTCGTCGAGCACGACGCTCTTCAGTGTGGCTACTGCACTCCCGGACAAATCTGCTCAGCCGTGGCGCTGCTCGATGAATGGAAGGCCAACACGGTGAGCGCGGCAACGCCTGACCTATCGAGGCCTCTGTCCAATGAGCTCTCCGACGATGAGATCCGCGAACGCATGAGCGGCAACATCTGCCGCTGCGGCGCATACCCCAACATCGTTACCGCCGTCCGCGCGGTTTACCAGCAGGAGGCCAACCTGTGAAGCCGTTTACCTACCTCCAGGCCACCGACGTTCCCTCCGCGCTGCGGGCAATTTCATCCAGTCCAGATGCGCGCTTCATCGGCGGCGGCACCAATCTGGTGGACCTGATGAAGTACGGCGTGGAGCAGCCGGCACATCTTATCGATATCGGCAAATTGCCGCTCGCCAATATCGAACCGCTGCCCGGCGGCGGCGTTCGCATCGGCGCGCTGGCTCGCAACAGCGATATAGCGAACCACTTGTTGATTCGAGAGAAAGCTCCTCTGCTCGCCGAAGCTATTGTTGCGGGAGCCTCGCCGCAACTACGCAACGCGGCCACCGCGGGCGGCAACCTGATGCAGCGCACCCGCTGCTATTACTTCTACGACACCGGGTTCACTCAATGCAACAAACGGATCCCCGGTTCCGGCTGCGCGGCGCGCGACGGCCTCAACCGGATTCACGCTATTTTGGGAACGAGCGACAAATGCATCGCGACCAACCCCAGCGACATGTCCGTGGCTCTGGCGGCGATCGGCGCGACGGTACAGGTGCAAGGCAACAGCGGACCCAGATCCATCCCCTTCGCGGATTTTCACCGGCTTCCAGGTGAGACGCCGCAGATCGATACGAACCTGAATAAGGAGGAACTGATTACGGCGATCGATGTTCCCGGTTTTCCCTTCGCGCTCAATTATTGCTACTTGAAGGTGAGAGATCGCCGCTCCTACGCCTTTGCTCTGGTTTCTGTCGCCGCCATGATAGATGTTCGGGCCGGCAAGATCCACGACGTCCGGTTTGCCCTCGGAGGCGTGGCCCCTAAACCCTGGCGAGTCCCGGCAGCCGAGCAGCAAGTGATCGGCCAGGAGCCCGGAGCGGAGGCTTACGGGAACGCGGCCGATGTTGCGCTCAAGGGAGCACGAACTTTTCCACACAACGCCTTTAAGCTGGAACTGGCGAGAAGGTCGATCATCCGGGCCTTGACGACAGCGGCCGTGAAAGGGGAAAGAAATGGAAACGTCGGTTAGCCAGCCCATCAACCGCGTCGATGGTCCTCTGAAAGTAACCGGCCGCGCACTCTACACTGCGGAACATCCGGTTCCCAATGTGGCTCACGCGGTGCTGATCATGAGCACCATTCCCAAAGGCCGCGCGGCGTCAATGGATACCAGCGCCGCCGGGAAGTCTCCCGGTGTGTTGCGCGTCTTCACGCCGTTCAATGCCCCCAAACTGCCACCTTCGCCGAGTGGAGGCAGCCCGACTTCGCGGAAATTGAATCTGTTGCAGGACGATCAGATTCTCTATAGCAATCAGCCCATCGGCCTGGTTCTCGCCGATACATTCGAAAATGCCACCCGCGGAGCGGAACTCGTGCATATCCGCTATGCTCCCCAGCCGTTCAACGTCGTTCTCGATAAAGACCTGAACAGCGCGTTCACCCCGGAAAAAGCGGGCGCCGGAGGCGACCCGGCCAACTCCAGCCGTGGGGATCACCAGGCCGGCGTAGCCGCTGCGGCGGCATACTCCGAGCATCTCTATACAACGCCCATTCAGACCCACAACCCCATGGAACCTCATGCCACGATCGCGGTGTGGGAGGGGAGCAAGCTCACTCTCTACGACGCTACCCAGGGAGTGTTCAGCGATCGCCAGCGGGTTGCCCAGGTGCTCGGGATTCCCCCGGAAGATGTTCGCGTCATCTCGCCTTATATCGGAGGCGGCTTCGGAAGCAAAGGACCTACCTGGTCGCACGTTGTCCTCGCCGCCGTCGCGGCCCGGGAGTTGAACCGGCCGGTAAAACTGGTGCTCACGCGCGAACAAATGTTTGGCGCCATCGGTTTTCGAGGAAGAACCCACCAGACCGTCGGACTCGGAAGCTCGTCGCAGGGAAATCTAACCGCCATACGTCACGACACGATCGATCAAACCTCCAGCTTCGATCAGTTTGTGGAACCCTGCGGCTTGCAGGCCAGGATGCTCTATCCCTCGCCCAACGCCCACACCACTCACAAACTGGTTCGCCTCGACCTGGGCACGCCCTCTTTCATGCGTGCTCCCGGCGAATGCCCCGGCAACTACGCGCTCGAATGCGCTATGGATGAGTTGTCCTATTCCCTGAAGTTGGATCCGCTGGCACTCCGTTTGAAGAACTATGCCGAGGAAGATCCCGAGAAGAAAAGGCCGTGGTCCAGTAAGTCGCTCCGCGAATGCTATCGCGCGGGCGCGGAGCGCTTCGGGTGGAGCAAACGTAACCCCGCTGTTCGTGCGACCCCTGAGGGTCACTATTTAGTCGGCCAAGGCATGGCGACGGCCTGCTACCCCGCTCGCAGAAGCGAGTCGAATGCCATCGCTACACTGCGCCCGGATGGAACGGCGCTTGTGGAAGCAGGGACGCAGGATCTGGGGACCGGAACGTACACCATCATGACTCAAATCGCCGCGGATGCCATCGGGCTTGCGCCGAATCAGGTTACCTTTCGGCTCGGCGATACCGACTTTCCCAAGACGCCCGTATCCGGAGGTTCTCAAACCGCGGCAAGCACCGGCTCCGCCGTCAAGATGGCCGGTCAGGCATTGCGTGAGAAGTTAATTCAGCTCGCCGTTACGGACCCGGCGTCCCCTCTTCACGGCCTGGGCGCAGGGGATGTCACCATTGACGGTGGCAACTTTGTGTCGGCCGCCAATCCGCGGAAAAAGGAAAGCCTGGCGGCGCTGATGGCGCGCCACGGTCAGAACGAAGTCAGTGCTACAGCCGACGCGAAACCGGGTGACGAGCAGGATCGATATTCCATGTACGCGTTTGGCGCACAGTTCGCCGAGGTTCGCGTCGATATGGACTTGGGCGAAATTCAGGTCAGCCGCATGGTGGGTGCGTTTGCGGCAGGGAGAATTTTGAACACGAAAACCGCGCGAAGCCAACTGATGGGCGGAATGGTCTGGGGCATCGGCATGGCCCTTCAGGAGAACACAATGGTCGATCCCCGCCGCGGCCGCGTCGTGAACGCGAATCTCGCCGAATACCATGTTCCCGTGAATCGCGATGTGCCTGCTATCGAGGTGATATTGGTTCACGAGGATGACCCCTACGTCAGCGCGGTCGGGGCAAAGGGCATTGGCGAAATCGGGAACACGGGATCAGCCGCGGCCATTGTCAATGCGATTTATCATGCGACCGGGAAAAGAGTCCGCGATTTGCCGGTGACGCTCGATCGTTTGATCTAAACGCATATTCCGCTCTGGCCGGAACTCAGGCGCTTTACCCGGAGTGGGAATGCGCCAGGTAATGCTGCCTCAATAAATCTTTTCCGTAGTCGTTCCCATTCGGCGTTCGCACCACGCAGTGAATGTGCTGCTGCGTCGGCTTCCTGGGGTCATCCGCGAATCCTGAGAGATTTGCGGGACGCTGGTGATCGAATTCGATGAGGATCACCGGGCTGTGCACACGGTAGTAAAAGGTGCTGTCGGGTTGCGCGCCGCCGATCCAGGCCAGCCAGGTGTTGTCCAGATGACGGTCCACCTCATCCATCTTTACGCGCTTGTGTCCTTCATCCATGTTGCTTACGTAAAGGTGGATCAGATCGCGGAAGCTTTGCCGCACCGGGGCCGCCAAATCGGTCGTCCGCAGCCCTGCATAGTCGATCACCACGTTGTCCTTGAACGCCTCGGTCAAATTGTTATTGCCCGTCTTGGAGAAGTTCAGGATGGCCTGCTTGCGCTGCTCAGGCGAGAATGAATTGAGCAACCG
>PLFE01000048.1:3467-29300 GCA_003136675.1 Bryobacterales bacterium | reverse complement strand
GTCATCAGAATGGGGCGCAGCCGGTCTCGATTGGCCTGGATAATGGCGTCGTAGCGAGCGAGGCCCGCTTTGCGCAAACCATTGGTGTGATCGATCTGCAAAATGGCGTTCTTTTTGACGATGCNNATGATGGCGTTCTTTTTGACGATGCCGAACAGCAGTAGTAATCCGAGCCCGGAGAAGATGTTCACCGTCTGGTTGGCGATCAGCAGCGAAACGATGCCGAAGGGAACGGCGAGCGGCAGGGTCAGCAGAATTGTGATGGGGTGGACGAAGGATTCAAACTGTGCCGCGAGCACGATGTACATAAAGACGAAAGTGAGCGAGAAGGCGAGGATGAAGTAGTACCCGGTGCGGCCGAGCTCTTTTGAGGGACCGGTGAGGCCGGCGCGGTAATCGGGATCGAGATGCATCTGCTTCACGGCGCCGCCAAGGGCGCTCAGAATTGCCGCCTGCGATCCGCCGGGCAGCACGTTGCAAGTCACAGTAACCTGGCGCTGGCGATTGATGCGGTTTACCGAAGAGGGGCCCGCGCCGCTCGAGATGCGGACCACTTCATCGAGGCCGACGGAGCCGCGCTTGGTCGAGGGGACGGTCATCTTGGCCAGGCCTTCGATGCTGCCCCGGAACGCTTCCTGCGCACGCACCCGAACGTCGTATTGCTCGTCGCCTGCGTTGAAAGTGGAAGCAACCTGGCCAGCAACCAAGGTGTTGATGGCTTGTTCGATGTCCAGTACGGAGACGCCGAGGTCAGCGGCGGCGGGGCGATCGATATCGACCTTGAGTTCGGGCTTGCCGCTGCGGAGGGTGGTGTCGGGATCGGCGACGCCGGGTATCTTTTTCATGCGCGCCAGCAGCTCGTCGGAGTATTGCGACAGCTTCTTCAGATCCGGCCCTTCAATGTAGTACTGGACATCGGCGTTGCTCTGGTTGCCGCCGATGCTGCTGACCAGTTCCACGCCCGTATGGATTTCAGCGGGGTATTGCTTTAGCAGGGCTCGCGCGCGCTGCATCAGGTCCTGCTGCGAGATTTTGCGCTGGTCAATGTCGGTGAGCTTGACGTAAATTTGCGCGTTGTTGACGGACGCGTCCGCGCCGCCGCCCGCGGTGGTGAGCGTGTTGGCGACGCCGGGCATATTGCGAATCTCCTGCGCGATGCGTTCGGTGACGGAGGTGGTGGCCGCCAGCGAGGTGCCTTCCGGGGTGCGCACCAGAACGTTGAACTGCGATTGGTCGTCCGCGGGGAGGAAGTTCTTACCCACGAACATAAACAGCGGCACGATGCTCATGATGGTGAAGATGCTGAGCGCGATGACGGCTCCGCGGTGGGCCATGGACCACTTGAGCATGCGCGTGTAGTAATCGTCGATCCAGTGGAAGACGCGCTGGTCTTTTGAGGCATGGCCGCCGGCGGCGCTGGGCTTCGGCGCGCGCACGAAGCGCGAGCACAGCATGGGGGTGAGTGTGAACGAAACCAGCAGCGATACGGCGATGGCGAAAGCCGACGTGAATCCGAACGAACTCATGAAGCGGCCCACGATGCCGCCCATGAAACCGACCGGGAGGAAGACGGCCAGCAGCGAAAGAGTGGTGGCCATGACGGCGAGGCCAATCTCGCGGGTGCCTTCGATGGCCGCCTGGTAAGGAGGCATCTTCTTCTCTTCAATGAAGCGGTAGATGTTCTCCAGCACAATGATGGCGTCGTCAATGACAATGCCGACCATCAGGGTGAGCGCCAGCATGGTGATCTGGTTCAGCGTGAAGCCCATGGCGGCCATGAGGCCGAACGCCGAGATGATGGAGGTGGGGATGGCGATGGCCGCAATCAGCGTGGTGCGGATGTTGGCGAGGAAGAGAAAAATGATGATGGAGGCGAAGAAGCTGCCTTCCACCAAATGCTGCTTGATGTTGGAAACGGCAGCCTTGATGAACACCGATTGGTCTCCCACGATTTCGGTGCGGATGTCTCTGGGCAGTCCGGTCTGGATTTCTTTGAGGCGCTGGGCCACTTCGCCGGCGGTGGCGACGGTGTTCTCCCCGGATTGTTTCGAGACGACGAGAGTGACGGCTGGAATCGCGTCGAGGCGTGCGGTGGAGCGGGGCTCTTCGTAGCTGTCTTCCGCGTAGCCGATATCGGAGACTTTCACGGTGTAGTCGCCGCGATTGGTCACGGCGATCTGGTTGAAATGCTCGATATCAGGGACTTTTCCGGTGGTGCGGATGGTGAACTCGCTCGGCCCGGCGTTCAGGTTGCCGCCGGGCAGTTCCAGGTTCTGGATGCGCAGGGCATTGAACGCATCGGTGACGGTGAGATTATAGGCGTGCAGCTTGTCGGGGTCGAGCAGGATGTGAATTTCGCGCCGCGCTCCGCCGACGATCTCGATATCGCCGACTCCTTTGACGTTCTCCAGCTTCTGTTTGATCTGCTTATCGGCAATCATGGTGACGTCGCGCAGCGAGCGCGGCGCGGAAACCACGACGCGGAGGATAGGCGTCGCGTCGGGATCGAACTTCTGCACGACCGGAGTCTTGGCGGTCTGCGGCAGGTCGTTGACGATCAGGTTGACTTTGTTCTGCACTTCCTGGGCAGCCACATCGCCATTCTTGGCGAGTTCGAAAGAGATAATTACGAGCGACTGGCCTTCGGAAGAAGTAGACCGCACCTCATCAATCTGGCTGATGGTGTTGACGGCGTCCTCCACCTTCTTGGTGATCTCTGTTTCCACTTCCTCCGGAGACGCGCCGGGGTCTTCCACGCGAATGGCCACGGAAGGGATATCGACCTTGGGAAACAGATCGACGCCCAGGCTGAAGTAAGAGAATGTCCCGACCACGACCAGCGCGAGAATCAGCATGGTGGCGAACACAGGACGGCGAATGCAAAGCTGCGCGAGACTGTGCATTTATGACCGCGCCTTCGCTTTGCCGGTAACAGCGTCGACGGGGGCTCCATCGTAAAGAGAGCCCTCGCTTGAGCCTTGGTTGGACCCTTGGGTCGCGATAGCCACCACATCTCCCGCGGCGAGACCCGAGAGAATGCGAATCTGATCGCCATCCGATTCTCCCGTGAGCACCACGCGGAGGTGCGCCTTGCCGCCCTGAACCACGTAGACCTGATTTGAATCCGTTGTCTTATCGCGGATCACGGCGTGCCGGGGGACAAAAACGGCATCTTCACCGGCCGGCAGCAGCACGCGCGCGGTGGAAAACATGCCGGGGCGCAAAGCACCGTCAGGGTTTGCGAAACGGGCTTCGAGGATGAAGGCGCGCGAGTTGGGATCGATGCTTTGATTGATGGCCGAAACCTTGCCGGTGAAGTCGCGATCGGGATAGGCTGAGACGCGCGCGAGCACGGTCATGCCGACTTTCGCGCGAGACGCCCGCTGCTCCGGCGTGAGGAGCTGCAGTTTCAAAGTGCCGATGCGGACGATGGTGGCGATTTTGGCGGTGAGCGCGACATACTCCCCCGCGGCCACGGGACGCGCTGTAATGTAGCCATCGAACGGAGCGCGAATGGTGGTGTCCGATACGGCTTTTTCGGCCTGGGCGAGCTGCGCCCTCATGCTGGCGAGCGAGGCCTGGGAACTGGAAACAATCTGGTAGCTCTGGCGCGCGGCGTTCAGTGCGCCCTCATATTGCTGTTTGGCGGCGTTGGCCTGCGCTTCCGCGGTCTCCTGCTGCGTGTGGGCTTTCTCATAGGCGCTCTTTGAAACGTCGCCGGTGTTGACCAGATTGGCGTAGCGCTGCGAATCGGCTGTGGCCATTTTGGCCTGGGCTTGCGCGGATTCATAGTTGGCGCGCGCGGCGGCGGCTTCCGGGACCTGATTGGGGTCGAAGGCGCCAGTACCTAAGCCGATTCGCGATTGCGCCTGGCGGACCGCGGCGCCGGCTTCCTCCAGCTGGGCCTGGGCTTGTTGCAGCTTTAATTGGGCATCGCGATGGTCGAGTTCGCAGATCACCTGGCCCTGTTGGACAAAAGCGCCGACGTCCACCGGCGTGGCCAGCACACGGCCGGCGACCGGCGGGGCGATGTCCGAAGATTCATCGGCAACGAACGAACCGGTTTCCTCGAAGCTGGCAGGCACGTTGCGGACTTGCGCCTGCACCTCGGTAATGCGGATGGGCTGGGGAGGGGCGGCGCTCGCCGTGCTGGCGTCGGGTTTTGATCCGCAGCCGGCGAGCAGAGCTGCGATGCAAACGGCAGCGATGGCTTTCATTGAGTTTTCTCCGTGCGGATGCCGGCCATCATGATGTGGGTGAAGGTTTCGATGGCTTCCTCTTCGGAAAATCCGGCATCTTTGTACTGACAGAGGTGGGTGTGAGTGGCGTACTGCTGGGCCATGCCTGCGATTGCGGCAAGGATCGCGTTGGGGTTGAGGTTGCACAGCACTCCTTCGCGCTGGCGGCGCGCGATGTAGTCGCGGAGCATGTCCCGGATGGGGTGCGCGAACTGCTCGTGGTACATGGCGGCGAGTTCGTGCCCTTCGAGCGCGGCATACAGGAGAACCCGCTCAAACTTGGAATCTTCCCGGATTACATGAATAATCTTGGCGATGAGGCTGCGGATCAAGCCTTCGTCGTCATTTTGATCCATGTGGGTTTTGATGCCGACAAGCCATTCGTTGCCGCCGGGATGGAGCCTGCGGTGGTCGAGGATGGCGGTGTAGAGCTGTGTCTTGGTGGCAAAGTGCCGGAAGATGATGGCTTCGGTGACACCGGCGGCCGCGGCGATTTCCTTCGTGGTGGCGCCGCTGAAGCCGCGTTTTGAGAATACGTCGATGGCGACTTCGATCAACTGGCGGCGTCGTTCATCGGCGGGGAGCCGCGCGGACGCTTCAAAAGGGTGGTGAGTCGGGGCCAAATCACAGTGTAAGTAAATACTTACTTACCGTCAAGGGCATTCTTAGTGCCCGTCGCCGTCACCGTCTACGTCGCCTGCTCTGGCCTTCGCGCTCAAGGTCACGGAATCGGTGGCCTGTTCCTGGGGCGCAGGTTTCACCTGCGCGCGGGGCGCGGCCTCCTGGCGAAGATCGACGGTTGTCGGACTGGTACTCACTGGGTTAATCATTTTAATAGCACCTCGTAAGCTCTATCGGAATCTCGCGGGAAGGTTCTAGTGGTTAATTTTTTGAGCTAAAGCTTTGTTGCCGAACCGACGATCCAGGCCACAGATGATTTCTCTTCGAAAGTCGATTGCAATTGACGTCGATTCGCGCGAGGTGCTGGAGGCGGCGGTACCGGCTTACCTGGCTGTTCTCGAAAATCTGCAGCGGTATGCTCCTCCGTTCGAGGAAACCTTTGTCGAGCGCTTTCAACAGAGCCTGAAGACGATTTCCCAGGAACTCCAGCTTGAGTTTACGCCTAAGCTGCTGCAACAGAGCGCGGTTCAGATCGCCAAGGAGTTGAAAACGGCGTGGGACTGCGGTCGTGAAGCGGTGTTCAAGTGGCGCGACGACTCGCGTTCGCTGCTGCGCGTCCTCTCGGAATCGGCGGCCACGCTGGAGGTCAAAGACTGCCGGTCCCATGCGATCTTCCAGGATTTTGCAAAGAAGATGGATCGGCTGTCCCAGTCGAGCGACCTGAATGAGATCCGCGGCACGCTGCGTTCGGAGCTTGCGGTTCTCAAATCCTCGATCGGAGAGGTGCTGAACGAGAGCAAAGCCATCACGGAAGGAATGCGCGAAACGGTTCGGCGCGCCGAGGCCCGGTTCGATCGGGTGGAGGCGATTGCCTTCACCGACGCGCTAACGGGTCTGGCGAACCGGCGTCAGGCGGAAGCCATTATGGACGCGCGGTTCAAGGTCCGCACCGTGTGGTGTGTCATGTTGTTCGACATTGACCGATTCAAATCGGTCAACGATGGGTATGGTCACGCATGCGGGGATGCCGTTTTGAAGTCCGTGGCGGGCACGCTGCGATCCGCGGTCCGCTCGACCGACGTGGTTTGCCGCTGGGCTGGGGACGAATTTCTGGCCATTCTGGAGTGCGATCTTCTGGGGGCGCTCGCGATTGGCGAGAACATCGCCACGCAGTGGGGAACTCGAAAGATAGAATTCGCCGGCGAAGTGGCGGAGGTGCATGTCACGGCGTCCTGGGGCGTGTGCCAGTACCTGCTGGGCGAAGGTCTGGAGCGGTTCGTGGCGCGGGCGGATGCGGAGATGTATCAGCAGAAGGGCCGCCGGACGCATAAGAACTAACGGCGGGAACTTACGGATGGAAGGGCCAATTTGCCGTCGTGGAATATCCCCCGTCGACCGCGATGATCTGCCCGGTAATGTAGGCCGAACCGGGACCGGCAAGGAAAACAGCCAGAGGAGCGACATCTTCCGGCGTGCCGGGGCTGGGGTTCGCTTGCGAACCTTGCAGCCACTTCAGCATCTCCGGCGACTGCCACATGGCCCGGTTCAGGTCTGTAATGATGAACCCCGGCGCAATGCAATTCACCTGAATGTTGTAACGTCCCCATTCCGCGGCCAGCGCGCGGGTGAGTTGCATAACTGCGCCTTTGGTCATGGCGTAAACCGCCATGTAGGAGAGGCCGCGTATCGACGCCAAACTGCCGATTGAAATGATTTTACCGCCGGCGCCTCGCTCGATCATCCGCGCGCCGACAAGCTGGGTCAGATGGGCGATTCCGTGGAGATTGGTCTGCATAATGTCCGCATACTCCTGTTCGGTGTAGCGTTCAAAGGGCTTACGGATATTGATGCCGGCGACATTCACGAGAATATCCACGGCGCCGGCCTGCTCGGCGCAGGCGTGAATGGAATCGGCCGATGTCACGTCCAGCTCGAGTGCGGCGCCGTTCAACTCCGTGGCGATCGCTTGCAGGTTGGCGAGAGAACGCGCGGCCACGATGGTGTGAGCGCCGGCCTCGGCCATGGCGCGTGCGATCGCATCCTGGTCCGGATCCATCGAATCGAGGGCCGTTGCAATGACGAGCGCATAGTNNCGCCAGGCCAATTCCACGGCTGGCGCCCCCCACTAAGACAGTTTTCCCTTTGAGCGTGTTGAGCATGTCGAAAACTATAACGCAGCTACCTGATTCGAAACCTGGCGAACACGTTCACACCGGCTGGCCGCGATCCATAAAACGGCTTCAAGACGGAGGGCAGGGAATAGAGGGAGCCGTTCACGCCGATGCCAGCCTCTATATTTTTGAACGTCCCTACATCGCGCGTATATCCCGCGGTGTATGCCCCGATACGAAAAATGTCGGAAGTCAGCGGCACATCCAGCTCATCCTTGTCGACAAGTTCGGCGCGGCCGGTCAGGAAGTTCTTCTTCGAAACAGGAATCACCGACTCCAATAAGTAGGAATTCAGATTGTGTTGCGTCAGAATGTCGTGATTGCGGCCCCAGATCAGGCTGCTTGCCCACGAATTTCCGCGCAATGCGCGCACATATTCCACCGAAGCCGTGGAGCGCACCACGTCACCCGGGGTCTGCCTTTCCGGACGGGCAAGCCGGCCCATCGAAACCTGCGCGGTCCAGTGCTTCGAGGGCGTCACTGAAAAACGGCTGGACCAGGAATTCACCGGACCCCAATTCACGTGCCATCGGTTCTCGTCGGGTTCGGTGCCGTAGAAACCGCTCGCCTCCAGCCGGAATATCCGGTAACTCAGGGCCGCGGTAATCACGTCGTCGGCGATGTGCGTGGAATCCTGCCAATGGTGGCCGAGCGGGGCTTGTGGAATCTCCGATGCGGAGGTGCGGTGGGGATAAGCGACCGGACCGAGGGCCGGGTCGCCAACCGGCGCATAGTAGATCTGCCAGACGGAGTGCGGGCCCAGAGTGTGGGCATAGTCCACGCTCACGCTCATCAGGAAATCATGGGGATGCTGGGCGTCCACCAGCGGCTTTCCATAGGCGGTTTCGCCGGTCTGGAATAGTAGCGGGTAGCTTCGGTTGGTGATGGTCGCCGGCTCCAGGCTAAGCATGGTTTCGAACTGAATGGCCCCGCCGAAGAGCGCATGCTCCGCCATCCCCATAGCCCAGTTCGTCGAGTAGAGCTTGTCATGTCCGCGCGGCGCGGTCTGCTGTGTATCCACGATAAATGCCTGGCCCATCCACATCATGGTCCAGGCGCCTTCCGTTCGAGTGCCCATGGGCATCGCGCCTGGGCTCCCGCTGAGGTTCCCGCTGGGGTTCACGCTGGTTCCCGACGCCTGATTCATCAGAACCGCGGCCGCGGCGTCGGTTTGCATTTCGGGCATTTGCATGCCGGGCATGCTTTCCTGCGCGCACAGCGGCCCACACAACAACAACAGAGCCCAGAAGACCTTCATGGCATGGGAGTCGCTTGCTTCAAGCTTGCTTCAATTTAGCAGCGTCCGAATCTCGCGCTCCAGCGACGGCAGATCCACCACGCCAAGATGGAACGCGGCGATTCTCCCCGAGCCGTCGATCAGCAAGGTCTCGGGCATGGCTTCCACGCCGTAGACTTTCGCGAGCCGCGCACTACCGATCACCACCGGGTAATTCATTTTCCAGGCCTGGAAAAACGGCGTGACCGAATGGAATCCGTCGTCATCCATCGCAACGCCGATCACCCGGAAACCGCGATCCTTGTATTCGCTCTGCAACCCCATAAAGCCGGGGATCTCCATTTTGCATCCTCCGCACCATGTGGCCCAGAAGTTCAACAGCACCACGTTGTGGCGATAGCTGGAAAGCCGGATCACAGCGCCGGTGGAATCCGGCAAGGCAAAATCGGGCGCAGGTTGGCGGTCTTTCAATACACGGTCGGCGGCTGAGACTCCGCGAAACTCCATCAAAGCGGCCATGCAAAGGCATGCCGCCACTGCCGCCGCCGCCAGCATCGATCGCCGAGTGAGGGCGCTCGCGCGCGAGTTCCGTTCCTGAAGATCGCGGAGCGCCCGGCCCGGGTCCGGCTGCCACTCCGCGTCGGGATTCAACGCGTCCAAAGCGGCGTCCACGTTCATTTGACTATTCATTGTTTCCATAGAGTTTGATGTATCTCCCGCGAAAGGCCTCTTGCGCGCGGCTGAGGAGCGTTCCTATCGAAGCGGCATTCCGATGCTGCGCCGCCGCCAATTCTTCGTAGCTCAGCCCATGGTTCCGCAGCAGCAATAACTCCGCCTGGCGCGGCGCCATGGAGGCAAGCACCCGGCGAACGCGCTCTTGCTCCTCGTTTGCGGAGTGAATTTCCTCGGGGTCGGGGTTGCGGTTGCGCCGGACGAATCCCAGCAGGCGTTCATAATGCGTTCTGCGGCTGCGTTGCCGCAACTCGTCTAGCCCCCTGCGCAACGCCGCGCGGTAAAGCCAGGCTTCGGTGACTTCGCGTTGCAGTGATGGATTGCGCCAGATTTTGAGAAAGATTTCGACCGCCAGTTCCTCGGCGCGCGCGTGGTCCCGCACCACTCGCGCGACGGCGCGCGCCACACCCGGATAGTGAGAAAGAAAGAGCGATTCGAAATCGATTACCGACGGTTTCTGAGACTCACGGGCCTCGGGCTCACAAGCTAGAGTGTCCACAAACTACTAACGCCGCTCAACCGAAAATCGTGACATGTTGTGAGCTCTATTGATTTGCGATCGTCAGGCCCTGGACTCCAGGCACCGGGTCTTCTGGCAATTGAACATTGAGTTGATTCACACCCACCGGGTAGCGAGCCGCCCCGCTGAAGAGCACGGTGCAGGCAATGCCGCTGGATTTGCCTGAATCTTAATAGTGAACTGGCGACTAGAAGGCTCCTACCAGCCTAATTCGCGATCGATATGCGCATCGCGGGCAGCGCGGTGGACGTAATCCATGGCCGCATCGATATGCTTGAAAGCGCCGTCACGCCAGCCCCTCGCCGCCGCGTTGTCTTCTTCCGCGCCCAGGTCTTTGCGCGCCCTCTCCAATAACCGCATCAGATTTCGAAAACGCCCGATCCGGTCGGGGTGCTCGTCGGGGTGCGAACGGCCTTCGACATCTTTGGCGTCCGCCCAGGCGGCGCGATTCAGTTCGCGGATGGCGCCCTGGATTTCGCCGTCGGCGGCGCGCAGGTTCGACTGAACGTTCGGCTCCATGGGCCCGCGCAAAAGAGACCGGGCCTCTAGCAGGTCGCCGCGAGCGTGAAGATAGTGAGGGTGATGGCCAGGAGTATCGGCCGAAACGGTTCCGGGAGCCAGGAACAGGGCACCGCCGGCCACGATCAGAAGTGCATTGAGAAATCGCATGTGTCTATTCTCTAACACTGGTGTGTCGAATGCTTACTAACGTACTAGAAAGATCGGAATGCGATTGAAACGAAAGGGACTCTTGTACTACACTGAGCTAGG
This sequence comes from Bryobacterales bacterium, assembly GCA_003136675.1. Classification (GTDB taxonomy): domain Bacteria; phylum Acidobacteriota; class Terriglobia; order Bryobacterales; family Bryobacteraceae; genus Bog-113. Next base: position 19,010 of record PLFE01000048.1, on the reverse strand, counting down.
ACTAGAGACGTCACCTTTCGGTTTTTCCTCTGAGGAGGGGATTTTTTGAATTTCTTGAACTGGCGAAGCCCCGTGGTTCTGGCATTCGCATTTTGCGCTTCGTTTGCGCACGCGGGATCGATTCCGGACACTTACACATCGTCCGGCACTCTGGAGTTGATGTCCGGCACGGACTATTTTGGGTGGTCGGGCCAGTCGATCTCCATCAGTTCAACAGTTTCCAACATGACCCCCACCTCGGCGATCAGCCTTGCTAACGGCGGGGTACAGGACGTTTACAACGCCATTATCAACATCACCGGGTTTCAGGCGAATCAGGCGGGAACGATGACGCTCACGTGGTATCCGGGAGCGGGCGGTTCGGATTCGGTGTCGGTGGCGATGACCTATTCCAACTTCGGATTAACCACCACGGTGACCGAGACAATGAACAATGTCAACATGCCCAACGCTAGCCCGGCTGCGCTCTTGAATACTGTTCTGTCGTCGCCGTTTGACCAAGTGACAGTCACCTCCAACTGGGGCGAAAACGTCACCTTTGGTGTGGAAGGCAGCATGGCTGCCACCGGCGAGGTGAACCATATCGCCCAGGCGCCCGAACCGGCAACGTGGGCGTTGATGGTTTTCGGGATCGGGTTTCTCGGTTTCTTCACTCTGCGTCGTCGCTGCGCCTAACAGGACCGGCGCGGCTTAAATCCGCTTGCAGAATCACCCTCCGGGGCCGAGCCGGCTTTCAAGGTTTAACTGGTTGCGCGTCGCGCACCGGATACGCGACGCCAGTCTTCAAACCCTCCCAAATGACGCGATTGAAATCTTCCGCATTCACGCGATCTTCGCCGCTGAAATCAAACCCGGTGGTTTTCTCGGCCCAGTAACTGGCGTCGCGCGCTTCGTGGACTTCCCCGGCGATGGTTCGCGGAACCGGCAGTTTCGTTTTCAATAACACCGCTGATGGTGTCGCTGAGAAATTCCACTCCCGCTGCTTCAAATCGAATACGGCGGACATTGGTTGCTGCGAGGCCGTATTCAGATTCAGATGCTTCAGCCCCAGTACGTCTTCGATGGTCCGCACCATGCTCACCGTTGTGTAGTAAGTGGAAACAACGGCTCCCTGCTTCACATACGGGCCGGCTACATAGCCGGTGGATCGGTGCGCGTCCACGTGATCCGGCCCGTCCTGTGCGTCGTCTTCAAGAATGAAGATCAGGGTGCTGTACTTGAACCGGCTATGCGCCACCTTGTCAATTAGACGCGCCACGGCATAGTCGTTATCGGCCTGCTGCCGTTCCGGCGTATTCACCCCGTCGAGCGCTTTCCCGAAATCGCCCATATGATCTTCCTGGAGTTGAACAATCTCAAAGTTCGGAAGTTTTCCGGAGGCGGCATAGCGGTCAAACTCCCGCTCCCACTCCCGCTCACGATAGAAATCGGGGTAAGAGGGATCGAAGCCGCGAAAATAAGGATCGCCGAACTTGAGCAACTCGGGATTCGCCGGCACCGAGAGTACCACCTTGTCTTTGAAGGGCTCGCGCGAAAGTTTGACCTTGATGGCCGTGTCGCTCATGCATCCGTATTCACGAAACGTCAAACCTGCGCGCAACACGGCATCCCAGAGATAACCCTTCCCAGCGGGAGTACCCAGAGGGCCATCGGGCTCCGCCACATTCACTGCGCCGGGCAATAAGTCATCGTCATCCGGCGATTCCGGATTCGCTCTGCGCCGCTCGGCGGTGGTCGCAATGCCCACGTTAATATCGCGGTTCGGACCTTCGTACTCATATTGAGTGCCCCGGCCGGCATAGTTCACCGGCACGGCCTTCGTGCCGAAATCGGATTCGCGCCCTGCCGTACTCCACGGCCAGCCATTACCGCTGACCTCGCCCGAATCGAAGAAGTTATCCAGATCGACAAAGTCTCGCGCCAGCTTATGAAAGTTCGGAGTGATGGCTTTGCCGAACTCAGTGAGTGAAGGGTCACCGTTGCCTTTCCCCAGGTCACCCAGAACCTGATCGTAAGTGCGATTCTCCTTGATGATATAGATCACGTGCTGGATACGCTGGTGTATCCGGCGCATGATGGCGGCGTTTGATTCGCTCTCGCGGGCGAAAAAGGAATCGTTGGCGGCCACGGTTTGCGTCAGGCTATCGAGCACCTTGCCTTCCGGCACGGGCATAGAAAGTAACCCGGCCTTCTCCAACTGATAGACGTACTGATTCTTCGCATTGACGCGGTCGTCGGGACCCGGCGCCGTGCCGCTCTGGTTCACCACAGTTACTTTGCTCGCCGGGTTCGGTCCAGCGATACTTTTGCCGTTCGCGACGTAAAGCATGCCGCCGTTCGAGACTACCGCGTTTGGATACCAACCGGTTGGAATCAATCCAACCACCTGCGATGGCGCACCGCGGCGAATCACGGCCACCGAATTGCTGCCCCCATTAGTGACATAGAGCGTCTTCTCATCCGGCGAAAGCGCGATATCATTCGGCGCGCTTCCCGTATAAGCACGGATCTTTGCAACCACAGCGGGCGGACCCAAGGTGCTGATCGATTCCAGAATCTTATTAATGGCCGTATCAATGACCACGACCGTGTCCGAGTTATCGCAGGCGACAAACAGGCGTGACTCATCCCGATTCAGCACCATCTTGTTGGGATTGCCTGGAACCCTGATTCGCGCAGTGATCCGCGCGGTGACTGCCGGCTTATCGCCTAAGCCAACCACCACGACTTCGCGATCCCGGATACTCGAAACGAAAGCCGTGTTGTTGCCTTTGATCGCGACCCAGAAAGGATACTCGCCGCCCGCGACGCCGTGGCCCGGACGAAGATTTAACTCACTCCGGACAGTGCGAGTAGTCAGGTCCACGATGGAGATCGAATCGTTATAGAGATTCGCCACGACCAGCGTGCGCCCGTCCGCGCTCATCCCCAGACCTGCCGCGATCATCGAATCCGGCGACCGATGCAGAGTCAATCCGGCCTTGTGCCCCAGTTTTATCGGGTCGCCCGATTCCTGCCATGTGCCGGACCTGTAGAAATAGGTGTGCACGCTGTCATCGACTCCGCCCGAAACATAGAACTCCAGGCCGCCTGGTGAAAACACGATCCCGGCGAAGGTGTTGGGAACCTGGATCACGAATTGTTGGACGGGCCAACCGGATTCCAGACTGTATATAAAGGCATACTCGGACGAAGCGCCAGGCACCACCTTGCCTGCGGCATCGTTGTTCCGGTTATATCCGCTGGTGAGCGCCACCAGCGTCTTCTTGTCGGGGCTCAAAGCCAGACTGACTGCCTGGCCGGCCGTGAACCGCGGAAAATCCTGTAGCCCTGGATTCAGCGCGACAAACTGAGAATTCGGCGCGGCGGTTGGAGTGATTCTTTGCCCTGCGGGTGTCAGCAGTTCTGCTGCGAAAAGTGCAAGTAAGAGAAGCATCAGGCTAAGAACCGAGCCTACCAGATGACGTGTTTAAGATTCGTTACGAATCGAAGCGGCCTAACATGGCGGGCCCGCTTGGTTACTGCCCCGTCGTTTTCAACGTATTCTCGCGCTGCCGCTCAAACGCCTGAATGGCGTTTTCCTGCGATAAGATAAATCCAAGTTCATCCACCCCAGCCAGAATACAAGCCTTAGAGAATTCGTCAATGGGAAACTCCACCTTAGTGCCATCAGGCAAAGTAATCCGTTGATTCGCTAAGTCCACGCTCACTTCCGCCCTCGGATTCGCCGCCAGTTGCTCCGAAAGCTTCCGATGCATGTCTTCCGGAATCGCAATGGGCAGAAACCCATTCTTCAGCGAATTTCCACGGAAAATGTCGGCGAACGATGTACTGATCACCGCCTTGAATCCAAACTGCAGCAACGCCCACGGCGCGTGCTCCCGGGAACTGCCGCAGCCGAAGTTATCGCCCGCGAGCAAGATAGCCGCGTCCTTCGCCTGTGGAGTGTTCAGAACAAAGTCCGGCTTGGGCGAACCATCGGCGTTATAACGCCAGTCAAAGAACAACTGCTTATCGAGGCCCAGCTTCGAGGTGGTCTTCAGAAAACGCGCCGGAATAATCTGATCTGTGTCGATGTTATTGATCGGAAGAACCGTCACGCGGCTGGAAAAATCATCGAAAGGTTCGTTCATTGTAAGAGTGTCCTCACGTCTGTTACTACGCCCATTACGGCAGAAGCGGCCGCGGTTAAAGGTGACGCAAGAAACGTGCGTCCGCCCTTACCCTGGCGCCCTTCGAAGTTGCGGTTGGATGTGGAAACGCTGTACTGGCCGGGTTCCAGTTGATCGCCATTCATGGCGATACACATGGAGCAGCCGGGCTCGCGATAGTCGCAGCCCGCGGCGCGGAACACTTCGGGCAATCCTTCCGCCGCGGCCTGCCGCTTCACTTCCTGAGAGCCTGGCACCACCATCACACGAACATTCGGACTTACCTTGCGCCCACGCAGGACCGAAGCCGCACTGCGCAAATCGCTGATTCGGGAATTCGTGCAGGAACCGATGAACACCACGTCCACCGGATGCCCCAGTAACGGCTTGCCACCTTCGAGTCCCATATAACGCAGAGCTTTCTCCACGCTCTCTCGCTCGCGCGTGTCGGAAATCAGCGATGGGTTCGGAACCGGCTCGGTAATTGCCACTCCCATGCCCGGGTTCGTGCCATAAGTGATCATCGGCTCCAGCGTATCCGCGTCAATCGTGACCGCGCGATCGTAAGTGGCTCCGTCATCTGTGGGAAGTTGTCTCCAGCGCGTCACCGCCTTCTCCCACGCAGCGCCTTTCGGCGCGAAAGGCCGGCCATTCAGATACTCGAAGGTCGTGTCATCCGGCGCAATCATTCCCGCGCGCGCGCCGCCCTCGATCGACATGTTACAGATAGTCATCCGCTGCTCCATATTGAGCCGGCGGATGGCCGCGCCAGTGTATTCAAAAATCGAACCCGTACCGCCGCCGATTCCGATCTTGGCAATCAGCCCCAGAATAATATCCTTGGCTGTAACTCCATTCCGCAAAGAGCCGGTCACATTCACCTGGAACGTTTTCGACTTACGCTGCAGCAGGCACTGCGAAGCCAGCACGTGCTCCACTTCGCTGGTGCCGATNNCAGACCACGGTCATGCCCGGCTGGGTGGCGCCATACTCAGGGCCAATGACGTGAACAATTCCCTGGCGCTCGCTGTGGATGCCGAAACAGGGGATGCCGAAATCGGTGCAGTTCTTTTCAAGCTGCTCCAACTGCTTGCGCGCAATGGTGTCTAGGATGGGCAGGGAACGGTCTGAAGTGGGAATACTGTGATCGGCGGTCGCCAGCGTCAGGTCCGGACGCCGCACCGTCAAGCCGCGCTCACGCAGGCCGTCGAACGCCTGNNAGATGTAGATCGATGAACAGCAGCGCGGGCGCGCCGGCCTGTTCATACACAATGTGTTGCTCCCACAGCTTCTCAATAATCGTTTTCATAAAGCACTTTCACCTAGAGTTGAATCGCGGCGCGGACCGCGGCGCCTACTTGTTCCGTCGTCGCCGGAGTACCCACCGGCTTCAAATCCGCTGTCAGGCGGCCTTGGGCTAGCACGCTCTCAATGGCCTGATTCACCGCGGCGGCTTCATTCGTCAGCCCAAAGGTATATTCCAGCATCGCCGCCACGGAACCGATCGCGCCCAGCGGATTTGCCTTGTTCTGCCCCGCGATATCCGGCGCCGAGCCGTGCACCGGCTCATACAGTCCGGTCCACGCTCCCGAGGGGCGTTTCTCACCAATGGACGCCGAGGGCAGCATTCCGATGGATCCCGTCAAAACCGCGCCTTCGTCGCTTAAGATATCGCCAAACATATTTTCCGTCAGCACGATATCGAAGCGCTTGGGGTTCAGCACCAGTTGCATGGCGCAGTTGTCCACTAACATGTGGTCCAGTGCGACGTCCGGAAAGTCCTTCGATACTTCAATCACTACTTTGCGCCAAAGTTGCGAATTCTCCAGCACGTTCGACTTATCGACGGAAGTCACTTTCTTGCGGCGTGTCCTCGCCAGGGTAAACGCCATCCGCGAGACACGCTCAATCTCCGCGCGCGAGTAAGTCATGGTATTCACCGCGCGCTCCTCTGCGCCTTCGCCCGAGATGCCACGCGGCGTGCCGTAATAGATGCCGCCGGTGAGTTCGCGGACAATGATCATGTCCGTGCCCTCCACAACGCTGTTCTTCAATGGGGAGGAATCCAGCAGAGGTTTGTACGTGCGCACCGGACGCAGGTTGGCGAACACGCCCATCGCCGCTCGTATTCTCAGCAACCCCCGCTCCGGCCGCAGTTCCGGCGGCGCGTTCTCGAACTCCGGTAAACCCACGGCCCCCAGGAGAACGGCGTCTGCAGCCAGAGCCAGTTTCTCGGTCTTTGCCGGAAACGGCGTGCCTTCGGCCTTGATGGCTACGCCGCCAATCAGGCCCTCGGTAAAACGCACCGAGTGGCCCGCCGCCCGCGCCACTTCACGCAGCACGCGCACGGCCTCGCCGGTGACTTCCACACCAATCCCGTCACCGGGCAAAACAAGAATGTTCAGATTCAATTGCGGTCAGACTCCTGCCACTTGCGCCACCGCGGATTGGGCATGTTCGATGATCACGGCGATCTCTTCGTCGATGATGCCCTTTTTCCTGTCGGCCAGCGCCGTGAACTCATGATAAACGGTTTCGAGTTCTTCCTTGCTGAGGTGATAGCCCAAATCTTCGCAGCGCTGCTTCAGCGCGTGGCGGCCGCTGTGCTTGCCGAGCACCAGCCTGCCCTCGGGCACTCCCACGCTTTTCGGATCCACAATTTCGTAAGTTGTCTTTTCCTTCAGATACCCGTCCTGGTGGATGCCCGCTTCGTGCGCGAAGGCGTTGCGGCCGACGATCGCTTTATTCGGCTGCGGACCGAAGGTGATGATGGAACTCAGCAACTGGCTGGTGGCGTAGAGATGTTCCGTATGGATACCGGTAGTAAAAGGATAATAGTCGGCGCGGGTCTTCATGACCATCACCACTTCTTCCAGGGAGCAATTTCCCGCGCGCTCGCCAATGCCGTTCATCGTACACTCGATCTGCCGGGCGCCGGCTTTCACCGCGGCCAGCGAGTTTGCAACAGCCAGCCCCAGGTCGTCATGGCAGTGAACGCTTACCACCGCCGTGTCGCCCAGCGCCTTCACAATCCTTCCGATCAAAGCGCCGTATTCCTCCGGAACGGAATAACCCACGGTGTCTGGAATGTTGACCGTCCGCGCCCCGGCCGCCACCACGGCGCGCGAGACTTGCTCCAGATAATCCGGGTCGGTGCGGGCGCCGTCCTCGGCGGAAAACTCCACGTCATCCACATATTTCCGCGCCAGTTCCACGGCTGCAACCGCCGCATCCAGAACCTCCTGCCGCGACTTTTTCAGTTTGTACTTCAGATGAATATCGCTCGTCGCCAGAAATGTGTGAATGCGCGGCCGCCGGGCCGATTCCAGAGACTTCGCCGCCCGCTCCACATCGCCGGTTGACGATCGCGCCAGCGCCGCGACCTGCACCCAGTTGAATTCCTTACTGATCGCGCGGACCGCTTCAAAATCGCCCTCCGAGGCGATGGGAAAACCAGCTTCCATCGTGTCCACGCCCAGGTCGGCCAGTTTCGCCGCCAGCTTCAACTTCTCAGCCACCGTCATACTGCATCCGGGAGATTGTTCACCATCCCTGAGCGTCGTATCGAAAATGTACACGCGATTCGTCATAGAAGCCCTGTTTTGCCTCCGGCTCCTTAATTATCAAGTGACCGTCTCCGATAAAGCAAATTTATTGTATAAACGGTTCCCATAAGGATCTGTTATTCTCGACGGTAGACGGCCGCATGGAATTCTACCCGCTTCACGTCTTCCTGACCATCGCTTCGGAGCGCAGTTTTTCGCGCGCAGCCGAGAAACTGCGCCGCACCCAACCAGCCGTTTCTCTCGCGCTGCAACGGCTGGAAGCGGATCTGGGCGAAAAGCTGATCGACCGTTCCGGCAAGGAAATCCAGCTTACCGATGTCGGCCGCGCCGTTCTCGACTACGCCAGGCGCTTTGAGAACCTGCAGGGCGAACTGGAGAACTCGCTGGCGGAGCTTCGCGACAATTCCGCAGGCCGGCTTTCGATTGGCGCCAATGAATCCACCAGCCTCTATCTGCTTCAGCACATCGAGCGATACCGCAGGCTCTACCCGAAGGTGAAAGTGCAGGTGCGCCGGAGCCTTTCGAGCAAGATTCCCTCGGAGTTGATCGACGGCAACCTGGAACTCGGCGTGGTGAGTTACGACCCGCGCGATGAGCGGCTGATCGCCCAGGTGATTTTCACCGATTCGCTGGCGTTCGTCGTGTCTCCGGCGCACCGCTTGGCTGGCGCCGGTTCGGTCTCGATCAAAGATCTGGGCCGCGAGACCTTCATCGCACACAACGTTCTTTCGCCCTACCGCGAGGCCGTGTTGCGCGAATTCCAGAAACACCAGGTGGAACTGAATATGGATATCGAGATGCCCACCATCGAAACCATCCGCAAACTGGTGCAAGCGAATTTGGGCGTGGCCTTTTTGCCGCGCATGTGCGTTGAGCCGGAGATTGCCCAGGGCAACCTCTATTGCGTGAAGGTGCATGAGCTTTCGATTGAGCGCAAGGTGCACCTGCTGCGGCCCGCCAAGCGCGTGTTGAGCTATGCGGCGAATGGTTTTCTGGCGGCGATTCGCGGTTAATTCACCGGATGATTACGCCCATCAGCCGCGCTAATTCCAGGGCCTGCGGAGCGGCCACGATGGCCCCACGCAAGTCCTCAGCTCGCGCCAGCATGCCATCGATATCGGCGCCGCGCAGATCCGTTCCCTGAAGCCGTGCGCCGGTGAGATCGGCTTGACGCAGCGAAGTCCGGGTGAACGACGCTTGTGCGAACATGGTGCCCTCCAAATCGGTCGAGCGCAGGTCGCATTCCGCAAATTGGCTCCCGCGAAACTCACACAGGCGCATCTGGCCGTCGTTCCACTGGGTATAACGACCATCGCAGTTTTCAATCAGCATATTGTTGCAACGGCTTTCGGCTGCTCGCATTCCAATCAACCGGCAATCCACGAATTCCACACGGTTGGCTTCCAGGACCCTCAGTAGGGAATTCGAGAGGTCGCACTTGACGAGACGCACATCGCGCAGGCGAATGGAGCCGATCTCGCAGTTTGCAAACGATACGTCGCGGAGCACGCAGCCTTTCGCGATAAGGGACGAAATCCGGTGTCCGGAAACGTCCTGGCCTTCGACAAGCGCATCTTCGATGGTGAGATCGGTGAGGGGCAGACCAGCGAGCGGATTTTCGAAGGTTACCCGAGCTAGGTTGTCGGGGTGAGGGAGATCAGGCCCCTGGCGCGCGGGCGGTTCGTCACTTTTCCGTTTGGTCCGCATAAAATACAGCGTACCTTTCGGGATAAAAGGTGATAGCATCATCCGCAAGCTTCACCCAGACGAACGAAAGAGGAGGCTTGAAAGCTTATGTACTCGACCTCTCTGAGCAGCATCGACGCTCGGTTTCGGATGCGACAGGCAGCGGTTGCCCTGTTGGTTATCCTGTGCTCCCTTCCTATCCAACTTACGGCGCAATCCACACCGCCGCGTGAGGGATCTCCGGCCTCTAATAAACGCGTCAACGCCGAACACGGCGTGATGCTCCGAGAAATCTCCCCGGAAGCAGCGCCCGCCAATCCGCTGTCGATTCTCGGTGATACCGTGGAGATCCAATACCGCTACCCGAATATGAACACGCTTTACGGAATCACGTCTACCGGGGTGGTGTCCTCCGAAGGAGTCCGCATGAACCTGTTTGAGAACCAGGAAGTAGTTGTGCTTCCCAACAGTGTCGTGATGATCGATCTGAAACCGAGCGGCACCAGTTTCCAGGGAGCGGACTTCAACGGCGTCAGCATCAGGGATGTCACAAACCCGTATGCGTTCGGGGCTGTTGTAATCGGCGTGGACACCAACATCGCCGGGTTCAGCCTCTCCAGCGTTTCCGTAAACTCTGATGGGCTGCTGTTCGTCAACTACGAGGGTCTCGAGATTCCGGCCGGGTCATTCGCCAGGGTAGGCTTCTTTAAACCCGCGAGTAGCAGCAGCGCAACGAAAGCCGTCAAGTGACCGGGAGCGCCGGCGCGCTGGTCCCCCTGGAAGAGTATCTCGCGCACAGCTCCGAGCCCGGCTGCGAATACGTCGCTGGGCGGATTGTTGAACGGAACGTGGGGCCCGGCGGGAAGTGACGGTCGACTTTAACGAAGTCTTCTTCGGTCCTGGTTTCACTTACCTGGTTTCGCTTAGCTTGCAGCCCATTTTCCCCGTGTGCTAATATCTGAGTTGTCCGTTTCATAGGACCCGGTGGGAGGTTTGCGCTCTTAAGCAGGCCGTTTGCACCACGGAGGATTGATGGCACACAAACCAGGTAAGCAGTACCAAGCTGCATCGAAACAAGTCGAGACGCGTCCGTACCCAATCAAGGACGCCGTCGTGCTTCTCAAAAAGATCAAGTTCGCCAAGTTTGATGAAACCGTCGAGGTGCATCTGCGCCTGGGCGTCGATCCCAAGCATGCCGACCAGATGGTGCGCGGCACCGTCCTGATGCCCAATGGGCTGGGTAAATCGAAAAAAGTTCTGGTGATCGCGAGCGGCGATAAACTGCGCGAGGCAGAAGAAGCCGGCGCGGATCTGTTCGGCGGCGAAGAGATGGTGAACAAGATCCAGAGCGAAGGCTGGACGGATTTTGACGCCGTGATCGCCACGCCCGACATGATGCGTTCGGTCGGTAAGCTCGGCAAGATTCTGGGACCGCGCGGCCTGATGCCCAACCCCAAAACCGGAACCGTGACCACCGATGTTGCGAAAGCGATCAAAGAAGTCAAGGCCGGTAAGGTGGAATTTCGCGTCGATAAGACCGGCATCATTCACGCGCCGGTGGGCAAGATCAGTTTCACGGACGACAAGCTGGTGGAGAACGCCGTTGCGTTAATCCATGCCGTTGTCAAAGCCAAGCCCTCGGCGGCCAAGGGCAAGTACGTGAAGAGAGCGACGATCTGCTCCACAATGAGTCCGGGCGTGGATCTAGACATGGCGGAAATGGGCGAAAAGGTTTAACGCAATGAAGAAGCGTGACGAGAAAGAAAAAGATTTCGAGGCGCTCAAGGCGGAGTTCGCGAAGGTGGAAAACCTTTTCGTGACGGGCTATGAGAAGCTGCGCGTGGATCAGGATTTCGAACTGCGCAAGACCGTTCGCAACGCGGGCGGCGAGTACAAAGTGGTGAAGAACAACCTGGCGGAGATCGCCAGCGAGGGCACCGCCGCCGGCGGCGCACTGAAAGATCTGAAAGGCATGACGTCGATCGCGTTCACTTACGCCGATCCGGTGGCGCTCGCGAAAGCGCTGACCACCTATGCCAAGACGAATCCGGCGTTTACCTTCAAGGCGGGCGTTGTCGAAGGCCGTGTGATCAATGTGAAAGAGATCGCCGAGCTGGCCAGTATGCCTCCGAAGGAAGAGATTTTCTCGAAGCTGCTGTACCTGATCAACGCTCCGGCGCAGCGGTTGGTAACGGCTCTGTCCGCAGTCGGCCGCAATTTGGCCGTGGTGGTGGATCAGGGCGTGAAGGAAAACAAGTTCCAGGCGTAAGGCCCTTGGAAGTCAATCATTTTAGAAAGGTTTAAGGAAGAAAGATCATGGCGGATATCAACTCTATTGCGGAACAGATCCAGGGCCTGACGCTGCTCGAGGCTTCTCAGCTCGTCAAGTTGCTCGAGGAAAAATTAGGCGTGTCGGCGGCTGCGGCGGCCCCGGTCGCTGCTGCGGGCGGCGCTGCCGCGGCGGCTGCACCGGTGGTGGAAGAGAAGACCGAGTTCTCGGTGATTCTCACCGGCGTGGGCGCGAACAAGATCAATGTCATCAAGGCCGTTCGCGAAGTGACCAGCCTGGGATTGAAGGAAGCCAAGGATTTGGTGGATGGCGCCCCGAAGCCTGTCAAGGAAGGCGTTTCGAAGGAAGAAGCCGAGACCATCAAGAAGAAATTCGTGGACGCGGGCGCGACCGTCGAAGTCAAGTAGTTCGGGTTTTCGGGCGAAAGTCTAAAGCTCCAGCCGGCGAGGGGATATCCTTCGCTGGCTGGAGCTTTTTTGGTGTGGGGACGGCTTCCCGTGTTCACGTGTCACACTGGTTTGTGTGGAGAAGCGAAACATCACACTAAGTCTGCCTGTGGATCTGATCCGCAACGCGAAGATCTACGCCGCCGAGCATGACACCAGCGTCAACACTCTGGTTCGTGACCTTCTGCATGATGCGCTTTCTTTGGACGACCGTGCGGATCAAGCCGTGGAGCGGCTTCTTGAGCTGGCGGACGCAGGCCCTTACTCCTCAGTTGACCCTGGGTCAATTCGACGTGAAGACCTGTATGACCGGGCCTAAAGCCTTCTTTGATACCAACGTTTTGCTATAAATGTGTGCGGGCGAGGACGTTCAGAAGCGCAGACGCGCGACAGAACCTTTTGGCCGGCACGGCCGCGCCAAACCGATTTTGCTGAGTACGCAGGTTGTGCAGGAATTCTATGCCGCTGGCGCGCGTAAGCCGCGTCTGCCGCGCCGGAGTTGAGGGATGCGGTATATTCTCACCGCTCCTCGCGAGTTCGAAGAACGCTACCAGATCTCCTTCTGGGACGCCCTGATTCTGGCCGCGGCGGAATCGGGCGGCGCCGGAGTGGTTTATACGGAAGACCTCAACCACGGCCTGCGCTACGGTTCCGTGCTCGTGCAAAATCCCTTCCGTAACTGGAGGGGTAGCCAAGGATACGATTGCCTCGATCGCCGGGCAACTCGCGGGCGCGGTGGTCGGACCAGTTGGTATTCCGCCGGGGCTTGTGATGGGAATCAACGGCGACGATCAAGTTGGCCGCGTTGCGGAGAGGTTTGCGGAGTTTGCGCGGTAGCGCCAGGCCACGTGCGCTACTCGTTGTTCTGAAAGAGCGTCGCTGGATCGAGGGAGAACCCGTTCAGCAGAGGCGTCGTGATGTGCTCGCCTGTCGCAAGGAGGGTGCTGGCTGCACCCCGATGGATCACCACCGACTTTGATTTCGGAAAAACCTGCCAGACTTCTTGCGTCCCGTGCCGCAGGTAGGCCTCAAGCTTCGCCTGAGTGTCGGCGGCGGCGCGTTCAGATGGGGAGATCACTTCGACGGCGATGTCAGGAGCGCCCGGTATCGGAATCTTGTGCCTATCGACCGAGCTTAGGCGATCCTCAAGGAGGACAAAGACGTCCGGCCTCACACGGTAGTCTCTATCCAGTGCGAACTCCGCGTCGGACCAAACCCTGCCCTGACCGCGGTGCGCCTTGAAATGAGCCACAAGGGCGACCTCGAGGTTCTGCACGACCGTTTGATGTTCCAGGGTTGGGCTGGCCGTGGGAATCAACTCCCCTTCCAAGAGTTCCCAACGCCTGCCTTCTTCATAGGGAAGAGCATCAAACTCCAGACCGCTCATCAGCGCCGTGGTGGCCATGTAAAACTCCTAGCTCATTGTACGTCTCGAAATTTCCTCTTGCAATAAAATTGCCTCCCTGCTACTATTTGGGTATTGGCGACAGTGCGTTCCGGGCTGGCAGCCGTAAAGGTAGCCTCACCATTGGTGTCTTTCTTTTTGCATCGTTTCGGTTTTGAAGCCGGACGCGGGAATCCCCTGCGTCTTTTTGTAGTTCCCGCACATCAATTAGGGTGGCGCAGCTCCTTCCGCCAAGAAATCTCGCGCTTTCTGAACTATTTTTTCACATCCCGCCGGATCGATGTTGCGTTTTCAAACACTTTCCATCCGGGCGGTTTGACCTCTTCCCGTTGGGCGGTTCGTTCGGGTTTTAGCCCCGTTCGCCCGCCAGTACTTGCTTTAGTTTCTCCGGGCTCGGACCTGTTCTAGGTTCAACGAGCTCGCCCCCACAGTGCTTTTAGGGCTCCGCAGGAGTTTTTTGAAAAGAATGACGAATCAGCCAGAAACCACGCCCGAGCGAGTTGACTTTTCCAAGATCAAGACTTCCATCCCGATTCCGAACCTCATTGAGGTGCAGAAGAAATCGTACGAGAAATTTCTCCAGATGGATCTTCTGCCCAATGAGCGCGACGATGCCGGGCTGCAAACCGTCTTCAGTTCCGTCTTTCCGATTTCGGACTTTCGGGGCGTCAGTCAGCTTGAGTTCGTAGATTATTCCATCGGTAACTGGGAGTGCAAGTGCGGCAATCTCAAGGGTTTGCACCATTTGCGGTCGACATGCCGGCATTGCGGCGCGACCATCAAGACAGACCCGTTTCATCCCGGCGACGTGCTCTGCCACGTCTGCGGCACCTTCAATAAGAACATTGTCACGTTCTGCAATAAGTGCGGCGACCCGGTAGGCCTGCAACTGAAGTACGACATGGTGGAATGCCAGGAGCGCGGGATGACCTACGCTGCCCCTCTGAAAGTCACCATCCGTCTGACGGTGTATTCCAAAGATCCGGATACCGGCGTCAAGAGTGTTCGGGATATTAAGGAGCAGGAAGTCTTCTTCGGCGAAATTCCGCTGATNNCGCGTCATCGTCAGCCAGTTGCATCGTTCCCCCGGTGTCTTTTTCGAAAAAGTTCCAGCACAAGGCTATTACCTCGGCAAGATCATCCCCTACCGCGGAAGCTGGGTCGAGTTCGAATATGACATCAAGAACCTTCTTTATGTCCGGATCGATCGCAAACGCAAGTTTTACGGGTCGGTGTTTCTGCGCGCGCTCGGTCTCAAGACCGACGAGCAGATTCTGCGCACTTTCTACCGCGTCTCGAAGATCGACATCAAGGACGGGAAGCTTTACTGGAATGCCCTCGATGGCGACGGCAAACTCGACAAAAATCTCGAAGGGCTGAAGCTTTCGCATGCCATCACCAACAAAGCCGGTGAGACGGTAGTCGGCCAGGGCAAGAAGATCGCCACCGCCTTCAAGAAGGAAATCGAAAAGCAGAAGATCGGCGTCATTGAAGTCGCCTCGAACGATCTGGAAGGCGCGTACATCGCGGCCGATGTGGTAGACATGTCGAGCGGCGAAGTGATGATGGACGCCAACCAGGAGCTGACGCCCGCCAAAATCACCCAGTTCATGGATAACGGCATCACCAGCTTCGAAGTGTTCTTCCGGGAACGCGACGATGTGGGCACAGTGATCTCCGCCACACTGAAGAAAGACCCGGTGAAGATCGAGAAGGACGCCCTGATCGAGATTTACCGCAAGCTCCGTCCAGGCGATCCGCCGACGGTGGATACGGCTACCCAACTGTTCCAGGGCATGTTCTTCGACCCGCGCAAGTACGATTTTTCGCGCGTGGGCCGCATGAAGTTCAATATCAAGCTGCATGACCGGGCGGACGCTACGCCGCTCGACAACCGTACGCTCACGCAGAAAGACTTCGTCGACACCATCACCTACCTGCTCAAGCTCCGCAAGGGCCAGGGCGCGGTAGATGATATCGATCACCTGGGCAACCGCCG
>PLFE01000048.1:3315-3446 GCA_003136675.1 Bryobacterales bacterium | reverse complement strand
ACGGCCATGCCGCACGATCTGGTAAACGCCAAACCCGTGATGGCGGCCATCCGTGAATTCTTCGGCTCCAGCCAGCTTTCGCAGTTTATGGATCAGACCAACCCTCTTTCCGAGATCACGCACAAACGGCG
>PLFE01000048.1:0-3291 GCA_003136675.1 Bryobacterales bacterium | reverse complement strand
CCGATTGAAACGCCGGAAGGCCCCAATATCGGTTTGATTTCGTCTCTGTCCTGCTTTGCGCGCATCAACGATTTCGGCTTCATTGAAAGTCCCTACCGCAAGGTGATCGGCGGAACCGTTACCGATGAAGTCCGCATCCTGAACCCCGGCGATACCGACACGAAAGTCGGCGATGTCCTCACCCGGATCGACATGACCGAGGCCAACTCCAAAATGGGGGCGGGGAAGCAAAAGGCGGAATTTGAAGCCCATTGCGAATACCTCTCCGCATGGGAGGAAGACAAGTACATCATTGCCCAGGCCAATGTGCATCTGGATCCGGGCGGTCGCATTGTCCCGGACCTCGCCAACGCGCGGCAGGCGGGTAACTTCGTTCTGAAGAATCGCGATGAGATCGAGTTCATCGACGTCTCTCCCAAGCAGCTCGTCTCGGTTGCCGCCAGCCTGATTCCGTTCCTCGAGAACGACGACGCCAACCGCGCTTTGATGGGTTCCAACATGCAACGCCAGGCCGTTCCGCTGCTGCGCGCCGACGCTCCTTACGTCGGGACCGGCATGGAAATGGTGACGGCTCGCGATTCGGGAGCGGTAGTGCTTTGCAAGCGTTCCGGCATTGTGGATTCGGTCGATTCCGAACGCATCATCGTGCGCGTCGAAGGCAACGCCCATGAAGGCCAGCTCTCTCGCGAAGTGGGCGCGGATATCTATACGCTCACTAAGTTCAAACGCTCGAACCAAAACACCTGCATCAACCAGAAGCCCATCGTGGCCCGCGGTCAGCGCGTGACCAAGGGAACCGTGCTGGCGGACGGTCCGTGTACCGATCTGGGTGAACTCGCCTTGGGAAGGAACGTGCTCGTGGCGTTCATGCCCTGGCGCGGCTATAACTTCGAAGACGCCATTCTGGTGTCTGAAAAACTGGTGAAGGAAGACTACTACACCTCGATCCATATCGAAGAGTTTGAGATTGAGTCGCGCGACACCAAACTGGGACCTGAGGAAATCACGCGGGATATTCCCAACATCGCCGATTCCTTCCTGCGCAATCTGGATGAATCCGGTGTCATTCGCGTCGGCGCAACCGTGAAGCCGGGCGACATTCTGGTAGGCAAGGTGACGCCGAAGGGCGAAACCCAGCTGACGCCCGAAGAGAAGCTGCTTCGCGCGATTTTCGGCGAAAAAGCCGGCGACGTCAAGGACGCTTCGCTCTACTGCCCGCCCGGAATCGAAGGCACGGTGGTGGATTGCAAAATCTTCTCCCGCAAGGGTCAGGAGAAAGACGAACGCGCCCGCTCCATCGAGGATGAAGAGATCAATCGCCTGCAGCGCAATCTGCAGGATGAGATCCGCATTCTGACCGACGAGCGCGCCAAGCGCCTGGGTAATCTGCTCGAAGGCAAGGAAGTTCTGGCCGACCTGCACGATGAAAAGACCAATAAGAAGCTGATGTCGAAGGGACAGTTGATCGACCGCGATACGGTCGAGAAGACGCGCTCCCGCGACCTGAAGCGTGTCCGCATCAAGGACAAAGACGCCCGCATTAACGATCAGATCGACGACATCGAAGAGATGACGTCGCGCCAGATCGCGGTGCTGGAGAAGATCACGGATGAAAAGATCGCCAAGCTCCGGAAGGGCGATGAACTGCCTCCGGGCGTGATCAAGCTGGTCAAAGTCTATATCGCCATGAAGCGCAAGCTTTCCGTGGGCGATAAGATGGCCGGCCGCCACGGTAACAAAGGTGTGATCGCGCGTATTCTTCCTGAAGAGGACATGCCGTACCTTCCGGATGGAACGCCGGTTGAAATCGTTCTGAATCCGCTCGGCGTGCCCTCCCGTATGAACGTGGGTCAGATTCTGGAAACCCACCTCGGTTGGGCCGCGAAGGCGCTCGGCGTACACTATGCAACCCCCGTCTTCGACGGAGCGGTGGAAAAAGAGATCAAGGCCCAGTTGACGAAAGCGGGTTTGCCGACGTCCGGCAAGACCAAGCTCTTCGATGGCCTCACGGGGCAGGAATTTGAGCAGCCGGTTACGGTCGGCTACATCTATATGCTCAAGCTGTCGCACTTGGTGGACGACAAGATCCATGCGCGCTCCATTGGCCCGTATTCGTTAATCACGCAACAGCCGCTCGGCGGCAAGGCGCANNATGGAAGTGTGGGCGCTCGAAGCTTATGGCGCGGCATACATCCTGCAGGAGTTGCTGACGGCGAAGTCGGATGACGTTTATGGCCGCGCCAAGATCTACGAGGCCATCGTCAAGGGTGAAGCCGCCATCGAACCGGGCGTGCCCGAATCGTTCAACGTGCTCATCCGCGAGTTGCAGAGCCTCTGTCTCGATGTTGAGCTGATGAAAAAGCACGTCGAGATTCCGGATACGGCGCTGGCAGCCGATTGACCGTCGTTCAATAAAGCGTGAAATCTGGTGGCCGCGGCGGGTGCGTTAAATCGCAATCCGCCGCGGAGTAAGAAGAATTAGTTTTCTGATCAGGAGGTAATTTTGGTGCGATCCTCACCTTACGACCGAGCGAATCTGATTGCGGATTTCGATTCCATCCGCATCTCCCTGGCGTCCCCCGAGAAGATCCGGAGTTGGAGCCATGGAGAGGTAACAAAACCGGAAACCATCAACTACCGGACGTTCAAACCGGAGCGCGATGGTTTGTTCTGCGCCCGCATCTTCGGTCCGGTAACGGACTGGGAGTGCTTGTGCGGCAAATACAAGCGCATGAAGCATCGCGGCGTCATCTGCGATAAGTGCGGCGTGGAAGTCACGCTGGCCCGCGTTCGCCGCGAGCGCCTGGGCCATATCGAACTGGCCAGCCCGTGCTCCCACGTATGGTTCTTCAAGGGCCTGCCGTCCCGCATTGGCCACTTGCTCGATATCACTCTGCGTGAACTGGAGCGCGTTCTTTACTTCGAAGCGTTCGTGGTGATCGATGCCGGCGAAGTGCCGGAATTGTTCGTCGGCGAAGTGATGTCCGACGAGCGCAAACGCCAGCTTGATACCGAGTTCCCCGGTAAGTTCGTCGCCATGATGGGCGCCGAAGGCATCAAGGAGCTTCTCAAGAAGGTCGATATCGAAGGCCTCAGCGAAGAGATGCGCGAGAGGATGAAGACCGAGACTTCGCAGCAGAAGAAGTTGAAGTTCGCCAAGCGCTTGCGCGTGGTCGAGAGCTTCCGCAAGTCTGGCAACAAACCGGAGTGGATGATCCTCGACGTGATCCCGGTGATTCCGCCGGAGCTTCGCCCGCTGGTTCCGCTCGATGGCGGCCGCTTCGCCACGTC
>PLFE01000217.1:21177-21455 GCA_003136675.1 Bryobacterales bacterium | reverse complement strand
AACACGCCGGCCATGATTGTCGTGGTGCGGTATCTGAAAGCGCCAGTTACGCGAGTCATTTGGCAAAAGATTACTCCGTCGGGGCACGTAAAGTCAACCTCCGTAAGGTCAATGTCGCGGCAAAGTAGAAATGTCCCCTTGCTGGCAAAGTAGAAATGTCCCCTTTTAGCTTCACACTTGAGAATCGCATGTTAGTCTGCGAGTGCCGGTGAAGCGGAGACGGGCAATGCTGGCGAGCAAGTGCGCCGGGATAAACCGGCATGTTGTAGGGGATGAAA
>PLFE01000217.1:19611-21107 GCA_003136675.1 Bryobacterales bacterium | reverse complement strand
GGCACGTCGAGAAACAACATGCATACGAGGTACTCGCAGGATACCTCTCGGGTGCCCCCCCAGCCTCGAGATCCGAACGAAAATGAAGGGCGAGCGCCAGCTAACTAACGAGGCCGCTGTCACCGCGAAACTGCCGGGCGACGTAAGTGAAACGGATCGTTCAGTTCTTTCTGCCGTACGCGCGCCACCGCTCCTTCGCGTCCTCAAGTTGCCAGAACGCCTCATAGCGCAATGGATGATTGCGATCAAGCCTCTCGACTGGAAGATGCCAACGGAAGAACACCGATTGTGATCGCGAATTTTCTACCCATTGATAAGGCGGTAACGCTGATGACTCAGTTGATTACCGATAAGGGCGGGACGCCGAAGAAATCGCCGAAACGTTAAAACCCTGAAGTAGGACCAGACGCGGACCGCCCCAAAAATAATTCGGAAAAGCTTGAAACTTCTGTTGTAGAACGCTCCGCCCGTGGAGTACACTATGGACTCACGGAGGTAGGCTATTGAAACCTAACGTGCATGTTTGCGACAGCGCCCCCGGGGGGGGAGAAATCCCGAACCCTCGCTGGAATAGCGCGCATTCTCATTCTGACCTTCGCCTCGGTGGCTGTCCCAGTGGCTTCTAATGGGCAGTATTGCACGCCGGTCACTTCCTCTACAGCCCCGGCCTCCGACATCATCACGATGTACGTCGGCAGCGCATGTGAAGTGACCGCCACGGGGATCACTTCCGACGGCGCCGGAACCCTCACAACTCAATACACCGTGAACGCGGGCGCTCTCAACCTGCTCCCGCCCACCTACTCGGGAACTCCACCGGTTGGTATTGGACTGGTTTCGGTAACACTCAAAAACAGCACTCTCTCGGGTGCCCCTACGACGAACTCGCTGGCGTGCTGGGATACCTCTTTGGCCGGCACGGTAACCGCGTGCTCCGTTTCAAACACGACCGTAATAGGCGTCACCTACAATAATTCGGTCACGACGGGAGGCGTCTCCTACTCCCAGATCGTGCGCATGGGCTCTATCCCCTGCGCTTTCGGCTCACCCCCGACGGCTGGCCACTACGTCATCGCGGCGTCGACCGGAGCTTGCAGTGACTCTAGCTCCTCCTCCTACCCCACAACCAGCCAGCCCGTCGGCGTGGTGCTTTCAGGCAGCGGCAGTAGTCCTTACCTCATCTTTGCGATGAACGACCTTCCAACTCCCGGGGCGGTCTTCGCCGGCGCGACATGCCTGACGCCCGCTGGAAATATCAGATGCTACGGC
Organism: Bryobacterales bacterium; assembly: GCA_003136675.1. GTDB lineage: Bacteria > Acidobacteriota > Terriglobia > Bryobacterales > Bryobacteraceae > Bog-113. The sequence continues at coordinate 19,838 of PLFE01000217.1, read as the reverse complement.
GAGTTTCCGTGGGTTTTCAAGGACGGCGTCCGGATGATGTTCGAGGGAAGCTACTTCACGTCNNTGACGCTCGTGGCGGCCGCGCCGATGACCAACTACAATGTCTACGGAACGGGGGATTGCGCGGCGATCCTCTGGGATCAGCACAGCACGCCAGCCACTACCTACTGCGGTCTTTTTGACGCCACGTCGGCGCGCGCCACATACGGCGGGTGCAGCAGGATGGG
>PLFE01000217.1:0-19605 GCA_003136675.1 Bryobacterales bacterium | reverse complement strand
CCAACGGCCATCTTCAATCAAGCGGTCGAGGCGCTCGGCGGAACTGTGGCTACCGGTGGAATCGTGATCGCTGCGCAATAAGCCGAGCCCTCAGGCAATTTCAGTACAGGAGCAAACCAATTGAAAAACACCTTTTACAGTTTACTCACAGCGGCGGCCACGCTCGCTCTCTCCGTTAGCGCAACCCAGGCGCAGAGCCCCGGCTACATCGGTGGGAACGGCGGACCGGTCCCCGCGTTTGACCCGCAGACCGGGGAGCTGCTCAATCCCATCGAGCTTCCGGACGGGTCGGGCGGCAACGTAATCGTCAGCCCCGACGGGTCAACGGTCTACGCTACGACCGGCTACGAGCCGAAGATGCTAGGAAGCTTTTTAGCCGCGACCGGCCAAATGCTCACGCAGATCGAGGGGGTTGGAACATGCCTTTTTCAGTCGAAGATTGTCATGGCGCCAGGCGGCCAGCACGCGTTCGTGATGTGCCAAGGCACCGGTGCCCAGAACTCCATTGCCATAGTGAATCTGGCCACACAGTCGGTCGGCGCTTACGCTCATGTCCAAGGTGGGGAGCCAGCGGACATCGCGATTTCCCCGAACGGTAAGCAGTTCTTCCTCTCAACCACTAAGACGGGCACCGGCGTGTCGGTTCTGGGGAGCGGTTCCGCGCCCGCGAACACAGTGCAGCGCCCCGTGTACGAGTGCCCTCAGGTACCAGGGGTGTGCGTTTTCAACACGGCGACATTCGCTCTTTCGGCCCAGGTGAGCGTACCAGCCGGTCACCTCGCCACCAGCCAGGACGGAAACTCCCTTTACGTCTGGGACGCCACCACGTTCGGTCAGCCCTTTTACGTGGTAAACACGGCGTCGCTGGCAGTGTCGACGATAGATCTACCCGACGGCGCGCTCGCGTACACGATGGCAGTCTCGCCCGTCGGCAAAACCGCGCTTCTCTCAGCCTTCACGCAGTCAGGCGGGCAGCCGTACTACGTGCTCAACACTCAGACGAACCAGGTCACCGGAACCTTTCCCGCTCCGCTCTTCCCGCCCGGCATATACCCCACATTCGGCAGCAACGTCATCGCGTTCAGCCTCGACGGCGCCTCCGTGTGGTCTGTTGGCTGCAACGGCAACTGCACCGTCGTAAGCGGGCAGAGCTTCCCATCCGGGGACATGATCGCCGAGATCTCGCTTGGGCCGAGCTACAACGCCCTCGCGATCACATTTTAGGCGGGCCCGGTTAGGGCTCAGCGACGCCGTGGCATTTTCCCCGACGCAATAGCCGGGCCTTCAGGCACTTTCAGTACAGGAGCAGACCAGATGAAAAACAACTTTCGTATGTTACTGCGGGCGGCGGTCACGCTCGCTCTCTCCGTCGGCGCGTCCCGGGCCCAGGACCAAAGCCCCGGCTACATCGACGTGCTTGGCGGGCCGATTCGGATCGAGAAATTGCCCGGTGGCCGGGTTGATAACCTCGAATCGATTCTCGAAGCTGAGGGCGNNACGTCGCTTCGACGCGCGTTGACTAGGCGGGCTACTTAACTTCTATGGTAGGGCTGCTTGAATATTTTGACCATACGGGCTCGACGGCGCGCCAAGAGGCAAGAGGAAACAGATAGAATGAAGAGGCGGCTGAACATGGACTGGTCGAAATTCGATCTCGCAATGGCGGACCCACGCTATTTGCACGGCGCGCCGGTTTTCAAAGAAGAGCCGCGTATGCCGGTTCAGGCGGTGCTGGACAATCTCGACGATGGAATGTCGCCGGACGATGTGGCGAATGCCTATCAGATTGAGCTACGCCTGGTCACGGGCGTAAAACAGTTCGCCGAGAGCCAGCGATTTGCGCATTCTGTTTGATAAGAACGTCCCGTACCCACTCCTGCGTTATCTCGCGAAACACGATGTCCGCACGGCCCAGGAACTGGGCTGGGCTCGGCTGGTCAACAGTGATCTTCTTCGCGCAGCAGAAGAAGCCGGGTTTGGAGTCATGGTTACGGCGGATCAAAGTCTCGAATATCAACAGAATCCGAAAGGCCGCAAGTTGGCTCTTGTCGTGTTGAGTACGAACCACATTGGTGTGCTCGAAAAGCATCCTGACAGACTCGTGGCGGCGGTCGATGCCGCACAGGAAGGCGGCTATGAGTTTATGAGGTACGAATTGCCGCCAAAACGGAAACCGGGATGCCTCGTTCGCGTAGATCCATACTTTTCTCGTTCCCTAAGAAACTGTGCCCCTCGAGACAGACCGTAACTAGGCACGTAACCGCGATCCTGTTCGGCTCCCAGGCAACAGGCGATTCCACTACGAACAGCGATTTCGACATCATGGTAGTGGAACAGCACACCCCAAATCGGTTCGCGGAAAGGTCCGGCTAAATCGGCTCATTCGCTCGTTTGTCTATTATGAGGCCGCCACCGGGGGCACGTCCTCTTTGAAGCGCCGTGAACAGGCTCTCCTCTTTCTGCGCAAGGCGGTACAGGACGAGTCACGAACATTTTCACCCTTTATTTCGCTCTCAGCTAAGGACTTAGCAGCAAAGGCCGCGTCAGCTTTCTAGCGCCCGCGTACAGTAGGAGAAGGGGCAAGGATTGCGGGCTCGACCGAGCCGTCGCGAACGAAGTCCGATTGGCCAACGAGCGCCACCTCAAAGCAGACGAACGATACACATGCAACAAAATGAAATTACAACACTTACGAAAAAGCTTGTTTTGTAAAAAGGGATTTCACCCAATCAAGGCAACCCTTGAAAACTGGACGCGCGGTCGTTGATCATGGAGACGCCTGAGAGACGGCAGAGTCACCCCAAAATAGACGAATGATGTACGCGCAAGAAATTGAAAATACAGCACTTACAAAAAGGTTTGTTTTGCAAAACCGATCTTAACAAAGCCCGAGAGTGGTCTGGGCGCGCGGGCACTCGCACCGGACTCTACAATGGTCCTTGTGAACGCCCCGAAATTTCGTATCGGCCTTGTGCAGATGACCTGCTCGCCGGACCCCGCGGAGAACCTCGAAAAAGCCGTCTCAAAAGTGAAGGAAGCCGCGGCTCAAGGCGCGCAGGTCGTCTGCCTCCAGGAACTGTTCCGCTCGCAGTATTTCTGCCGCGAGGAGGACGCTCGGCTTTTTGATCTCGCCGAGTCGATCCCCGGCCCTTCCACCGAAGTTCTCTCGCGCGTCGCGCGCGAGAGCAACGTTGCCATTGTCGCGTCGCTCTTCGAGAAGCGCGCGGAAGGTCTCTATCACAACACCGCCGCGATCATCGATTCCGATGGCGCGTTGCTCGGCATCTACCGCAAGATGCACATCCCGGACGATCCGCTTTATTTCGAGAAATTCTACTTCACTCCGGGCGACACCGGCTTCCGCAACTTCGACACGAAGCCGGGCCGCGTGGCCACGCTGGTTTGCTGGGACCAGTGGTATCCGGAGGGCGCGCGCATCGCGGCCATGGGCGGCGCCAGCGTCTTGTTCTACCCCACCGCCATCGGATGGCATCCCGCCGAGAAGGCCGAATTCGGCGAGGCGCAATACGACGCATGGCGCACCATCCAGCGCTCCCACGCCATCGCCAACGGCGTCTACGTGGCTGCGGTAAACCGCGTCGGCTTTGAAGGCCCGCCCGATCATGGACTCGAGTTCTGGGGAGGCTCCTTCATCGCCGACCCGTTTGGCCGCGTCATCGCCCAGGCTTCGCATGACAAAGAGGAAATCCTCCTCGCCGATGTTGATCCGAAGGTGATCGACGAAACGCGCCGCAACTGGCCCTTCCTGCGCGACCGCCGCATCGACGCCTACGGACCCATCACGAACCGGATGCTGGTCGGATGAAGCCGGCGCCTACGCCCAAACAACTGGGCTTCCGCATGCCGGCCGAGTGGGAGCCGCACGAAGCCACCTGGATCGCATGGCCGCACAACAAAGACGATTGGCCCGGTCGCTTTGCTCCCATTCCATGGGTCTATTGCGAGATCGTCCGCAAGCTGGCGGAGGTGGAGAAAGTGCGCGTCCTGGTGCAGGATGGCGATTCCGTCAGGCGCGCCCAGCGCATGCTCCGCAAGTGCGGCGCGAACCTGCACAACGTCGAGTTTTTCCCCATCCCCACCAACCGCGTCTGGACGCGCGACTACGCCCCGCTGTTTCTGACGGACGCGGCGGGGGAAACGGCAATCACGAACTGGATCTTCAACGCCTGGGCGAAGTACGACGACTGGACCCTCGACAACGCCGTCAACGCGCAACTCATCGAACGCCTCAAGTTCCGCGCGTGGGAACCGGGACTGGTGCTCGAAGGCGGCAGCATCGATGTGAATGGAGCCGGCGTGTTGATGACCACCGAGGAATGCCTGCTGAGCCCCATACAAGCGCGCAATCCACACTTGACGCGTTCGGAAGTGGAGAAAGCGCTCGGGGATTATCTCGGCATCGAGAAAATTCTGTGGCTCAAGGATGGCATCGTGGGAGACGATACCCACGGGCACATAGACGACCTCGCTCGCTTCGTCGCGCCCGACACCATCGTGGTCGCAGCGGAATCAAGTGAAGCCGACGAGAACTTCCAGATCCTGAAACGGAATCGAGAAATTCTGGACGATCAGCCGTTTCGCGTAGTGGAACTCCCCATGCCTTCGCCCGTGATGTTTGAAGGACGCCGCCTGCCGGCCAGCTATGCCAACTTCTACATAGCGAATGGACTGGTTCTGGTACCCACCTTCAATGATCCGAATGACCGCGTGGCTCTCGATACCCTGGCAAGCCTGTTCCCCACACGAACTGTCACGGGAATTCACGCCGTGGAGCTCGCGTGGGGATTAGGCACGCTGCACTGTTTAACCCAACAGCAGCCCGCCTGACTCTGCTATCGCCAGTGACCTTCCACCAGCACGTAGCCACCATGGCGGTGCACCCAGCGATGAGCCACCCAGTGGGCGCCCGGGTGCGGAGGCATCACCCACGCTCCCGGCGTCCATACATAGTGGGCGCCATCCCAGCGATGGTAGCCAGGGGTCCAAACGTACCCCGGACCCGGCCTCGCCACGATTGTTTCATGCATCGGAGCCGGAGGTCCGATCCGCACAACCACCTGCGACATAGCGGGAAATGCAATCAGTACAGCCGATGTGAAACCAAGTAACAATTTCTTCTTCATTTTTATCTCCTGAGAGCGACTCTCTCCTTTACAAACGCGGACCCTGCGGCACGAGTTACTGTGCCGACCCCTAGATATACATCATTTAATGCAACAAAACCTTCATGTTCCCATGCTCAGCCGCGCGCGCGAAAGCCTCCGGCGCGGCGCTTAACGGGAAGCGCGCGGAGATCATCGACAGCACGTCCACTCTGCCCTCGCGCAGTAACTGGATCGCCGGTTCAAACCGGCCGCATCGCGATCCAATCAATGAAATTTCATTCACAATCACACCGGCCCAATCGATCGCCGCCCGGTCATGCACGGTCGATTTCAGAAACACCGTACCGCGTGGCCGCACCATCCGAAGCGCCGTCTCCATCCCCGCGCTCGACCCCCGTCGCCTCCACTACCCAGCCGAACGCGCGCTCCGGAACGTCGCCATTCGTGTGCGTTCTCGCGCCGGCCCGGCCGGAGATCGCCAGCTTACGCGCATGCCTTCCAAAGTGCTCCACCGCGTATCCATTCGCCAACAGAACCTGAGCAATCAAAAGACCAAGTTTTCCATCTCCTTGCACCGCAATGGTTTCTCCCGCTGGGATCGCCCCCTGGTCCAGAATCTCCGTTGCCGCGGCCAGAGGCTCAACGAAGACGGCTTGTTCGTTCGAAACCTCATCGGGCAGAATATGTAGATTGCGCTCCGGCAGCGTAAAAAACTCCTGGAACGCGCCGGGGTGCTTCACGATGCCGAGCACGGTGCGGTTCGGGCAGTGGCGGCCCAGCTCGCGCGCGCACCAGTCACAGCCACCGCAAGCGAGGTTGATCTCGCCCACCACGCGCCGGCCCACCAGATTGAGATCGTCCGCTTCCACCACTTCCCCCACAAACTCGTGGCCCGGAATGCCGGCGAAGCCGTAGTAGCCGCGCTGCAACTCCAGATCGGTGTTGCAGATGCCGCCCAGCAGCAGACGAATCAGCGCGAAGCCCGGCGGCCGTTCGGGCGACGGCACGCCGCGCATTTCGACAGCTCCGTTTTCAAGATGCACAGCCAGATGCACAGCAGCCATTTTGTTATTGTCACCTTAAGTGCCCGCCGCTCTGGTTTGCTTCAATCCCGCTTGCCGAACGCAGTTTGGAATCGATGAGGTCATCTACGCCTGCGCGCGTTGCGGCGGCCTTTTGGAGGCCCGTACCGAGCTGCCGCATGACCATGCGGCCACATTGGAATTCACCTGGCGCAACCGGCGTACCTCCAACCATCCGATCGACCAGAGCGGCGTCTGGCGGTACCGCGAATTACTTCCCCCCTTTGCGCCCGTGCACATCACCACGCTTCGCGAAGGCCAGACGCCCTTGCTCACTGCGCCGCGCGCCGCCGAATACGCGGGGCTCGACGCGCTAACGTTCAAGCACCAGGGCTTTAACCCGACCGGCTCCTTCAAAGACAACGGGATGACATGCGGCGTCGCGCAGGCCCGCAAGCTGGGCATGACGCGCGTGGCCTGCGTCTCCACCGGCAACACGTCCGCATCCATGGCGGCCTATGCGGCTGCCGCGGGGATGGAGGCGCTCATCTTTCTGCCGCACGGCAACATCAGTTACGGCAAACTCGCCCAGGCCCTGGAATATGGCGCGCGCACTTTTCAGGTCGAGGCCAACTTCGATCGGATTCTGGCATTGGTTCGCACTCTGGCGCAGCGCCTCGGTATCTACTTACTCAATTCCATCAACCCCTTTCGCATCGAGGGGCAGAAGACTATCATTGCGGAACTGCTGGACTATCGCGATTGGAGCGTGCCGGATTGGATCGTGGTTCCCGGCGGCAACCTCGGTAACATCTCGGCCTTCGGGAAAGCGCTGCGCGAGTTGCGGGATCTGGGGATGATCGCGCGGATTCCCCGGCTGGCGGTGATCCAGGCATACGGTTCTTCGCCGTTCTATGAGTACATGCATGCGGCGGAGCGCGGGTCGTTCATTCCGGAAGAGAGTCCCGAGACTCTGGCGACCGCTATCCGCATTGGCGACCCGGTTTCCTGGCCCAAGGCCCAGTTCGAAATTGAAAACGCCGGTGGCGTTGTAGAGCGGGCGACCGAGCAGGAGATTGCGGACGCGAAGGCGGTAATCGGGCTTTGTGGAATCGGCTGCGAACCCGCATCCGCGGCAACCCTGGCCGGCATTCGCAAGCTGGTTGCGGCGGGGGTAATCGCCCGCGATGCCGACGTGGTCGCTGTGCTGACCGGCAATGTTCTCAAGGATTCCGACTATATCTACCGCTATCACACTGGCCAGCTCAAAGCTCCGGATGGCGGGTTAATCCACCCAACCTTCGGCAACAAACCCATCGTTCTTCCAGATGACGCGGACCAGGTAATGCGCGCCATCCTCTGATACTCTTGTTTCGAATGGAACAAAGCTTTACAGACGTTGGAGGCACTCCCGGCGGACTCGGTTCTTTCCTTCTCGGCGTGGTCATGGTCTGCATCGGCGGATACCTGCTGAGCAATCAGGTCATCATCGCCGGAAGTTACTGGAATTTTCGCGGGACCAACAGTTTTGGCATCACCCTGATCCCGATTCTATTTGGTATCGGTCTCCTTTTCCGGAATGGCCGCAGTGTCATTGGCTGGCTGCTCACCGCCGCCGGCGCGCTATTCATCCTGGCGGGAGTGCTGGCGAACATGCACCTTTACTTCGAGCCCACCACCCTGTTTCACACCATGATCATGCTGATTCTACTGGTGGGCGGGCTGGGGCTGATTGCTCGTGCAATTCGGTGACAGCCGGTGCGCCTGCAACCGCAATCACCATTCGCCGGTAGAATACCCGAACTAATGCGATAGCCGGCACGGAGAGAAACATCCCCGGCACGCCGCCTAACTTCTCGCCCGCAAGCACGCCCAGAATCACCATAAGTGGATGTAACTCGATTCCGCTGCTCATCACGCGCGGAGAAAGCACATAATCCTGGAACAGCCGGTAGACTCCCAGAAAGATGACGACCGCCAGCAGATTCGGATAACCGCTGGCGGCGGTAACAACGATGATGATGATTGCCGCCGTCAGCGGACCTACCATCGGGATGAATTCCAGCGGGAAGGCAATGGCGGCCAGCAGGATTGCGTACGGCACGCCGAAGACGCTGAACACAATCGAAAACACAATGAATGTGGCGAGACAGAGCAGACCCATCGCCCGCACATACTGACCCAGCAGCACGTTTGTATCTTGAAGAATGTTCACCCACATGTCCCGCCGCGGTCCAGCGGGCGCCAGTGACACCAGGCTGTCGCGGATGGCGGGGCCATCTTTCAGAAGAAAGAAGCTGATGATCGGCACCAGAACAACGAAGAGAAGGTATCCGGAGAAGCTCAGGAGCTTCAGGCCCGCGCTCGGTATATAGCCGAGGATGTCATTGGAATGCGCCTGCAAAAGGCCCTGTATCCGGCCTAGAAGGTTTCCCTTTAATTCCTCCAGATAGTGGGGAAGCGTGATGTTGACGTGCGAGCCCTGAAGATTCCTGAAGAACTCGGGACCTCTCGCGATGAGCGAAGTGGCCTCTTCCGCCACCGTGGTCCCGATCTCAATCCCCAACACAACCAGGGTCGTGACCAGAAGCAGATACGTAATCGCCAGACCCGGCGCGCGCGACTTGCCGGGAAGGAAACGATTCACCATATTCACCAGGGGCGTCAGCATGTAGGCGAACAGGACTGCGATCACCAGGACGAATAGCGTCTCGCGAATCTCATAGATCGCCCGCAACAGCAGGAGGACGATTGCGGCGGTCCACGTCCAGCGCGCGGCTTTCTTGTCAAAACCCAGCATGTTTAGCTCGCTTTCTCAGCTTCTAACCGGGTCATCTGAACTCGGGCGATACGGTTACGCTCCATGGTAACCACAGTGAATCGACGGTCGCCGAAATCCACGATTTCACCGGGTTTTGGGATGTGCCCAAGACGCTGGAGCAGGTATCCCGCCAGTGTCTCGAAACCCGCATCGGAAGGCAGCGTGACGCCGTACAAAGATTCCAGATCGATGATCTTTGTCGCGCCATCCAGTTCCATCTCCCCGGCTTCCTCCGCGTGTACCTGGCGCGTCTCGTCAAACTCGTCTTCGATCTCGCCCACAATCTGTTCCAATACGTCCTCCAGGGTCAGCAAGCCGGTAACGGTGCCAAACTCATCCACCACGATAGCCATGTGAGCCTTGCCCGTGCGGAATTCTTCGAGGATTGTCGAAAGCGGTTTCGTCTCGGGCACCACAATCGGCTTCCGCATGATTTGACGCACGCGGAACGGGCGCTGCGGACGGCCTTCGCGAATCAGGCGGCGGCGCTCCTGCCACACCGGAAGCAGGTCCTTGTAGAAGACCATGCCGACGATCAGCTCCGGTGAATCCTCCCAAACCGGCAAGCGCGAATGCTCCTCCGCGATCATGGTCTGCAGCACATCGTCCAGCGACGCCTCGATGGAAATCGACACCATCTCATTGCGTCCCACCATCACCTCGCGCGCCAGAACATCCTCCAGGTCGAGCACGCGATTGATCATCTCCTCCTGCGTTTCGGGCAGATGTCCCGCGCCGCGGCTGGATGCCACGATGAGGCGGATTTCATCGGCTGAGTGGCCGCCCGCGTGCCTCTTTGCTCCCAGCCCCATGGCGCGGGAGATGATGGAGACGCTGCGCTCGATGACGGTGAGAAACGGTCCGGCAATTCGAGAGAAGAGCATCAATCCCGGCGCCACCACCACAGCCAGCCTGTCCGACGTGTTGATCGCCAGGTTCTTCGGGATCACCTCTCCCACGATCACGTGGATATAAGTCATCACCAGAAACGCGCCGCCGAAGCAGAAGCCGCGCACGAGCGGCGAGGGAACCGCAACCAGCGGGTGAAAAAGGTAAAGCACCAGTTGGTACAGGGTATCTTCGCCCGCCCACCCCAGTCCCAAACTCGCCAGGGTGACGCCCACCTGGGTGACGCCCAACAACCGGCTCGGATTGGCCAGCAGTTCGAGCGCGATGCGCGCGCCCACCTGCCCCTGCTCCGCCATCTGGCGCAGTTTCGATTCCCGCACGGAGAGCAGCGCCACCTCCGCGCCCGCGAAGAAGGCATTTACGGCTACGATGAAGGCCAGCAGCAATAAACGGAGGCCAAGATAGGGGACGGGCATCAGGATCGTGTCGGTCGGTACAATTCTGTCGCTACAATTCTAGGGTGCTGCTACGGCGGTTGTTCCGCATCTTCAATTCTTTCATTCTTCTGTTTCTCATTGCACTGGCAATCGGATTCTGGTGGCTTTTCTGGCGTCCGCTACCGCAAACCGCTGGCGAAGTAGCCGCGCCCGTTAGCGCCGGCGCAACCGTGGCATGGGACAAGTTGGGCGTTCCGCATATCCACGCCGCGAACCAGGATGACGCGTTCTTTGTGCAGGGCTATGTCACCTCTTCCGAGCGGCTCTGGCAGATGGATTCGCTGCGCCGCGCCGCCGCCGGAGAGCTCTCCGAATTGGTGGGCCCCGCGGCGCTGCAACTGGATATGAACTCGCGCCGGCTGCGCATGCGGCGCATGGCGGAAACCATTTCCACCGAACTGTCCGCGCACGATCGCGCCGACATCGCCGCTTACGCGCGCGGCGTGAACCACTTTATCGACACCCATCGCAACCGGCTGTCTTTCGAATTCGGCGTGCTGGGCTACGGTCCGCGTCCCTGGAGCATGGTCGATACGATCCTGATCGGCCTATACATGTTTCGCGACCTGACTACTTCCTGGCCGGACCACACGGAAGAGGAGAAGCTGGAGAAGCGCGGCGACCCCGCCAAAGTGGCTTACTTGTTCTCCGCGCGAGCGGGTAACGAGTTTCAGCCCGGGTCGAATGCGTGGGCAGTTTCCGGCGCCCACACCGCGCACGGACACCCGCAGCTATCGAGTGACATGCACCTCGCCTATTCCATTCCGGGCATTTGGTTCATGGCGTCTCTGGAAGCGCCGGGCTTGAAGGTGGACGGCGTGACACTGCCTGGCGTACCCGGAGTGATCGTCGGCCACAATGAGCGCATCGCCTGGGGAGTCACGAACCTGGGGTTCAATGTGCAGGACCTTTACCGTGAGAAATTGGATGACCGGACCGGGCAGTACGAATTTGAAGGCAAGATGGAGCAGGCCCGCATGGAGCGGGACTTGATTCAGGTGAAGCGCCAGAAGGCGGTTGAGCTTCGCCAGTGGGTCACCCGGCACGGACCCGTGATCGTCAACGAACAGGGCGACCACCTGGCTCTGCGTTGGACCGCGGCCGAACATAACTCGTTCCGCCTGACTTTTACTGATATCGACAGGGCGCACAACTGGAGCGAGTTCAACGCGGCTGTCGCGCAATTTCCCGGTCCCGGACAGAACTTCGTCTATGCGGACGTGGACGGGAATATCGGGTATCACGCCAGCGGGAAGCTTCCCATCCGGCATGGCTTCACTGGGGAGACGCCGGTTGACGGCGCGTCTGGTAAATACGAATGGGATGGCTTTATCCCCTATGATCAATTGCCGCAGGCTTTTAACCCGCCTTCGGGTTATATTGTCACCGCGAACCAGAATCCATTTCCCGCGAACTATCCGTATGAGGTGAGCGGAGCCTTCGCTTCCCCCTACCGGTCGCTTCAGATACTGGCTCGGCTGCAGGCGAAACCGAAAGTTACTCCACTGGATACCCTGGCCATTCAGAAAGATGTCTACTCCGGCTTCGAAGACCACCTGGCGCGCGCGCTTGTCAGTGCATGGGATAAGCGCCGGCAGGCCGATCTGAAGCCAGCCATGGACCGCCTTCGTTCGTTCAATGGACAGATGGATAAGGACGCTGCTGCGCCACTGATTCTGGTGCGTGCGGATTACTACGTGAGGCTTGCAGCGGCGGAGAGCGCCGCACCGGGGATGGGGCGCGAGTATATGGATCCGCCGGTGAGTCATGCGGCGTTCCAGATGTCTTATGCGGCAGTCGATCGCTTGATCGCCGAGCGCCCGGCGGGTTGGTTCGCCGACTATGATCAGATGCTGCTCGGGGCATTACGGGATGCGATGACGGAGTTGGACCGTTCCTACGGCCATAACATGGATAAGTGGCGCTATGGTAACTACCTGCAATGGCATGTTGATCATCCTATCGGCAGCCGCATTCCGCTGCTGGCCGACCTCTTTGATATTGATCCGGCGCCGATGAGCGGCGGATCGACCACGGTGAAGCAGACCACATGGAGGCTGGGTCCTTCGGAGCGTTTGAACGCGGTGGTGGGTGATTGGGATCAATCGTTGCTGAACATTCCGTTTGGTCAGAGCGGGCACGTGCTATCGGAGCATTATAAGGATGAGTGGAATGCCTACTATTACGGCTCTAGTTTCCCAATGCCGTTCGAGCACGTCAATGCTGTGAGTACGATGAGATTCAAACCCGAATAATAACTCTCTCGTGGGGCAGCCAATCTTGGCTTGCAGCCGTCTTTTAGGCGGCACTTGACCAACGGAACCCAGCCGGTGTTGCGGCCAGAGCAGCCTTCACTTGCCTGTTCTCGATATAAGATTGAATGCGATCAAATTCGGTGTTGGACCTTACCAGGTGATCGTAGCTTTCGTCCTCCCAGAAACGAAGGCCCTTGTTTCCCAGGATTTGGTTTGCTTCGTAGGCCGTGAAGCCTTTCAAGGGTCCTAACCATTTTGTGGAGACGACATGAGGTGTGACTAAGATGTGAACATGATTCGGCATCACTACGAAGGAATGTAGTTGATAACGATGAAAGTGACGTTCTCCCGTGCGCAGTGCGTCGACAATCACGGTGGCGACTTCTGGCACGGCCAGAGAACGCGGGCCGCACTCCGCGCGATCTAAGATGCGGTCCATGGCGACAAAGGATTCGCCACTGGTGCATTGCTGAGGTGGAAAGATCCGATTGACGGGCAGGCTGCCATGCAGCCGGAATGTGACGAAGAGGGCTTGGCCGACTGTATCCCAGTGCGGTAGCCGCCTTTCGTGGTGATGCATCAATTTNNAAAGGCGGCTGCAGCCAAGATTGGCTGCCCCACTGTCGCTGGTTTTCTGGTTTAGATCGTGGCGAGACTTTTGTACAGGCCCATTCGGGATTTGGCTGTCGCTACGGTTTGATTGGCTACTGGCGCGGCGCGCTCTTTGCCTTCTTGCAGGATTCCATCCAGATAGCCTGGTTCGGCTACTATGCGATGGTACTCGGCTTGTAACGGTTCCAGCTTTGCGATCACCATTCCGGCCACGCGCTTCTTGAGATCGCCATAGCGCATTCCCGCAAACTCCGCGCGCATTTCTTCATTGGTCTTCTCCCCGAATGCCTGATAGATCGTCAGTAAATTCGCGACGCCTGGCCCCATGGTTTCAAAGTTCACTTCGGGATTCGAGTCCGTTGTCGCACGCATCATGGTCTTCTGAATCTTCGCGGGGTCATCCAGCAGCGCGATCGCATGTCCACTGCCGATGGCCGACTTACTCATCTTCGCCGTCGGATCGTCGAGCCCCATAATGCGCGCGCCGACACTAGGTAAGTCCGTCTTCGGAACTACGAATGTGTCGCCATACAGCGAATTGAAGCGCGTCGCGATGTCGCGCGTGAGTTCCAGATGCTGGGATTGGTCGTCGCCCACGGGCACGATGGCGGCCTGATAGAGCAGGATGTCCGCGGCCATCAACACCGGGTATTGGAAAATGCCATCGCCCACCGACTCCTGCTTTGCCGACTTGGCCTTGAATTGAGTCATGCGCTCCAGCCAGCCCATGGGCGTCACGCAGGTGAGCATCCACGCGAGCTCCGTATGCGCATGAACATCGGATTGCGCGAAAATGGCCGATTGTTTGGGGTCGATTCCGGCCGCAAGAAACAGCGCCGCCAGTTCGCGGATCTTGGCTTGCAGCTCCGCGGGCTCCTGGTAGGCCGTGATGGCGTGCAAGTCGACAATGCAGAAGAAACACTCGTAATCCTTCTGACTCCGCACCCAGTTTCTGAGCGCGCCCAGGTAGTTTCCGATGTGTAAATTGCCGCTGGGCTGTATGCCTGAAAGGACTCGTGCTCTCATTGGATAGGGAAGAAACCATCGTAACAGTGCAGATACAAGTAGAAAAACTGGTGTACGGCGGCGACGGTTTGGCGCGCGCCGAGGGAGAAGTGATGCTGATGCCGTTCGTCCTTCCGGGCGAACTGGTTGAGGTGGAGCGCGAGCCGAAGCGCTCCGGAATCGCGCGAGGCCGGGTGCGGCAGGTGCTGCGCGAATCGCCCGATCGGGTTGCCCCGCCATGCCCTTATTTCACGCGCTGCGGAGGGTGTCACTACCAGCACGCGAGCTACGCGGCGCAGCTCGCGGCCAAGCGCTCCATCCTGGCCGAAACCCTGGCGCGTACGGGCCACATCGAAGCGCTGCCGGAGATCGAAGTGACCTCCGGCGAGCCCTGGGCCTATCGCAATCGCATTCAATTGCATTTTGAGAACGGTAAGTTGGGCTACCGCGAGATGCGCTCTCGGAAGTTGCAGGCCATCGAGAAATGCCCCATCAGCTCACCGAAGCTCAACGAGTGCATTGGCGCGCTGAATCGCATGGTGCGCGAGCGACGCTGGCCGGATTTCCTACAGACCGCCGAGTTCTTCACTAACGAAACCGATGTGCAGATGAACGTTCTTGAGACCGGACGTCCACTGGCGCAGCGCTTCTTCGATTGGTGCGCGGTCGAGATTCCCGGGCTCGCGACGGGAGTGATTGAGTACGACGGTTACAGAGTCGGCTACGGATCGTTTTTCCAGGTGAACCGGTTTCTGGCGGACCCGCTAGTGCGGGCGGTGATCGGCGACGCGCGTGGGGAGTCCGCGCTCGATCTTTACTCCGGCGTCGGGTTCTTCAGTATTCCGCTGGCGCGCGTTTTCGATCGGGTCACGGCGGTGGAATCCGGAGTCGGAGCGGCCAGGGATCTGGAGTTCAACGCGAAGCGCGCGGGTGTTTCGATTGACGCGCATTCGGAGAATGTGGATCTGTTCCTCAGGTCGCTTAGTCGCGCGCCGGATTTGGTCATTGCCGATCCGCCGCGAACCGGATTGGGTAAGCAGGTGGTCCGGCACCTCGCTGAATTGAAGCCGCGGGAGATTGTGGTGGTGTCTTGTGACCCGGCTACTCTGGCTCGGGATGCGCAGGGGTTGTTAGCCGCGGGGTATTCGCTGGATAGGTTGACGCTGATTGACTTATTTCCGCAGACCTATCACATTGAGACGATTGCCAAGTTTACTTCAAGTAGAACAAGCTAAGTCTGGGTAACTGCTCTTGCTCCAGCAGCTTTCTCTCAAGAAACTGGTGTTCTAACATTGATATCTGGGCGGCCGCCATTTTGCGCCGATAGGGAGCGAGGTGGGAATCCATCTCTCTTCTTGCCTGCAGCGCCATTTCTTCGGATTGTTTGGCGCGTGCGATTGCGATGGATTTTTGTTCCAGCACGGTGAGCAGTGTTTCCAGCTCTTCTAAGTCAGTGGGAATCTCGTGTAACAAGTTCTCAAGAGATTGTGCGATTTCTTCATACCCCGACTGCTTACGCAAGGCCGCGATATTGGCATGGAGGAATTCCCCGATCTCCTCGCGGCTGAACGGCTCCGTTGATGGTGCGGGGGCCGGCGCGCCGGGACTACGTTGCGCTTCCGTCAACACCGCCTGGGAACAGAACGCCAGTGAATTCACTGCCTGGGTCTTACTTCTTTTCGCGCGCCACTTCTCAAACGCTACATCGATTCCGCGTAGCACGGCTTCGAGCGGCACGTCGGAATTCTTCCAGGTTTCAATCAACGCCCAATCGAGAGGCGAGAGCAGGAATAAGCTTGTTCCTCGAGCGCGTTGAAAATGCTCTTCAATCTCGGTGAAGTAATTGAAGTAGTTTCGAAACTCACTCACTGGGCGTGATTCCGCTCCCAGATCAGGCGCAACCCTTCGAGCGTAAGATGTTCATCGATAATGTGCAGGAAGCGCGATTCCTGGGCGATCAGGCTGGCTTGTCCGCCGGTCGCAATCGTCTTTGTGTCAGGTCCCAGTTCCGCGTGCAGACGCTCCACAATGGCATCGATCGCGCCGAGCGCGCCGTAGTAAAGTCCGGACTGCATGCTCGCCACGGTGTTGGTGCCAATCACTTTCGCCGGCGTTTCAAAAGACACGAACGGAAGCCGCGCCGTCTTGGCAAACAAGGCTTCAACGGAGATTCCAATGCCCGCCGCAATCACGCCGCCCAGATATTCTCCGCGATGGGAAATGGCATCGAACGTAATGGCCGTGCCCAGGTCGACGACTACGCAAGGGCCGCCGTATTTGTGGAACGCGGCCACCGCGTTGACCAGGCGATCGGCCCCCACTTCCTGTGGACTCTCGTAGCAAATCCTGATTCCCGTGTCGGTTTCATGCGTAACAAACACGGCCTCCGTCGCGAAATAGCGCTGGGCCATCTCGGCCAGCGAGCGGTTCACGGGCGGCACAACGCTGGCGACAATGATGCCGCGGATATTGGCGATGTCCATCTCCGCCAGGGCAAACAGATTGCGGAGTAGGATGCCCCATTCGTCCGATGTCTGATCGCGGACGGTGCGGAGGCGGCGATGGTCGATGAGGCGCGTGCCTTCGAAAACGCCCATGGTCGTATTTGTGTTTCCGACATCCAGTGCGAGCAGCATGGCTTTGATGATTGTATGGGAAGCGCACCGTTACGGTGCGGACGTGTTTATGTCCATCCACTCCACGCACCGCACACTGTCGGCGGCCGTGACGCGGGAGGTCACCCTCACTACTCCCAGATCCGCCACGCCAGTCTTGGTCAGCGTAAACGTGGCCGGCGGGGTGACCGGCCCGATGTTCCTACTGGCCAGAGTTCCCGACTGCCCCGCGCCCTTCGCCATCTCCACAGTGAAGTTCGACGCGAAATCCGTCCCGAGAGCGAAGCTCATGGTCAGAGTGCCGTCGCTGAAAGAGGCCCTGAGTCCGGTGCCGCAAGCGGGCAGCTTACCCAGCGTGACTCCGTCGTTCGGGCCGGTGAACCACAGGTCGCCTTCCGGCCCCGGCGTTATCGAATAGCCGCCGACTACTCCGTACTCGGTCAGCAGCCCCGCGGTCGTCATGCGCCAGAAACCCCGTGCGCCGGTGGTCGCGATAAACGTCGTAAACCACAACGCGCCGTCCCCGCCTGAGGCGATTGCTTGAGGCGCTGGAGAGGCGTTGTCGCTCGAGGGCAGCGGATACTCTGTGAAAGCTCCCTGAGTTGTGATTCGCCCGATCTTCGCCGCGCTGAATTCCGTAAACCAGAGCGCGCCGTCCGAGCCCACAGTGATTCCGTCAGGCCAACTGTTTGGAGTCGGCGCCGTATAGGAGGTGAGCGCACCCTCGGTAGTCAGCCTGCCGATGACGCCTCCGTACCCAGCGAACCAGATGGCGTTGTCAGGCCCAACCGTGAGGTAGTCGGAGGACGTCCCGGTTGGGAACTGCGTAACCTGGCCGGAAGTCGTGATCCGCCCGATGTTGGCATTGTTGTTTTCTGCGAACCACATAGCTCCGTCCGGTCCGGCGACGATGTTCCACGGTTCGTTTCCCAACGTTCCGAATACCGGGAGCGGATACTCCGTCACCTCGCCCGACACAGTGATTCGCCCGATTTGGTTGGCCCACGCCTCGGTGAACCAAAGGGCGCCATCGGGCCCCGTTGTGATTCCCTGCGGATTGGAGCCGGGTGTAGGCACGCTGTAGGCTGTAAAATCTCCGGCCGTTGTCATCCGGACGATGCCGTTGTAGAGGTCGGTGTACCAGAGCGCGCCGTCGGGTCCAACGGTGATGCAGTTCGCGACGCTCGAGGTAAAGGGCGGTTGGATGTAGGTGTAATCAATGGAATTTCCGGACGTCTGGGGCTGAGACCGCGCGGGCGTGGCTCCGAACACCGCCAGAGCCGTGATCAAGGCCGCGACTGCTCTTCGAATCGAACTTAGCTTGGATTGGGCGGTTGACATTTTGTCTCCTCGAACTTTGCAGGGATTCATTATACGTGGGCATGCCACCTATGCTTCGCGAACTCCACCCGCGATGATGGTTTCCATTTGGCCTTGCGGGGTGCGCACCAGGAGATAGCCGCTGGGGGTGAGGCCGGCGGTTACGCCGGTGACGCCTCCCTCGACATGGACGGCTTTGCCTCTGGCCCAGGTGGAGCGCGTTTGCCATTGCTCGATGACTTGCTCTTGCGAACGGGAGGTTACGGCCTGGAGCAGCGCGTCGAGTAAGTCGTCACGCCNNAGGTCGTTGGGCCAGCGAATATCGCACTCCAGGCTGGTTACTTTGCGAAGCGCCTCCTGCGCGGCTAGACCCAGAGCGAGCGTCAGAACCGGATGCGGTTCCAGCACCATGGAGACGTAGAGGCCGGTGTCTTTCTCTGAATTCCAGCTATGGCCATGGCGACCGACGCCGGCCGTTTGTTCGTCGGCAACGACGACCGATCCGACGTGCAGGGGCGCGGCCAGATCCATGGTGGATGCGGCCGTCTTATACCGGTGTACTTGCCAGGTCACGGTCGTTGAGCTTCTTCAGTTGCGCCTTGTACTCGGCTAGCTTGGCGCGCATCCCGTCGATTACTTTCGCCGGCGCTTTGCTTAGGAACGTCTCGTCGGTCAGTTGACGCTCCTGGTTGGCGATCACTTTTTCGAGTTGCTCTTTCTCCTTTTGGATTCCGGCTTGGAGCACGCCTAGCATTGCGGCGGGGATTTCGAGAACTAAGTCAAATTGCGGCGTGGACGAAACAGCGCCGATGCCTTTGGGGGCCGCGCCTTCGAGTAAGTCAAGTGTGACTATCGCTAACTTCTCCACCGCGGCCTTTTGATGTCCGATCACGGCCAGTGTTTCGGACTTCGCGAACACGCGCGCGGCCACGGGAAGTTTCGGGTCCAGCTTCAGTTCGGAGCGCAGGTTTCTGGCGGCGGCGATCACGTCCTGAATCAAAGTCATCTCCCGCTCGGCAGCCTCGTCTTCCAGGTCCGCGCGGAATGTGGGGAACGAACCCAGTGCGATGGAAATCGGCCGTTCGACGTCTGCACTGCCCAGGCGCTGCCATAACTCCTCGGTGAGGAATGGCATTACCGGGTGCAACAGCCTGAGCGCGGCCTCAAAAAACGCCAGCGCATTACGCCAATCCGCATTCAGACCGGAGTTTTCCTCGAAGCGGAGCTTCTTCAATTCGACATACCAGTCGCAGAAATCACCCCAGAAGAAATGCCACACAGCCTGCGCGGCATCATGGAAACGATGCAGGCCGATGGCGCGATTCACCTGCGCCGCGCAGGCGTTGAGGCGGGAGAAAATCCAGCGGTCTTCGAGAGCATCTCCTTCCACCTGATAAGTGGCGGGGTCGGCCGGAGTCCACGGTTCCACCGCGCAGCGCTCCATATGGAAGAACAGAAATCGCGC
This sequence comes from Bryobacterales bacterium, assembly GCA_003136675.1. Taxonomy (GTDB): domain Bacteria; phylum Acidobacteriota; class Terriglobia; order Bryobacterales; family Bryobacteraceae; genus Bog-113. The sequence goes on along the minus strand of PLFE01000217.1, from coordinate 18 downwards.
GGCGTTCCAGATCTTGTT
>PLFE01000089.1:1316-3302 GCA_003136675.1 Bryobacterales bacterium | reverse complement strand
GGCTGTGGTCGTGTAAAGACCGCCCATCATGCGCCGCCGTGAGGTCCAGTAATCGGAAACCGCCCGGTAACGCTTTTCCTGCAACTGGCGCATTTCGCGAAAAAGCGTCGCGGTCTGGGCCTGCTGCATGTGCCGGAGCCATTTGGGCTGCCGCAAACGAAAGATTCCGCTGATGGGGCGGCCATGGGTCGCGTCGCGAATGGCTGCGCGCTTGGCGGCAATCTGGCGGTCGAGCGAAACGACAGCGCTGCGCTTTTGTTCGAGTTGAGCATCAATGGGCGTCAACGGTCGAAGATCGTTTTTCGTGCGGGCCGTGTGGCTCAGGCGCGGCGCATAATAAATCCGGTCGGACTGAAAATTGTTTTTGAGATGAGCCGCTTCTTTTGGGTCGGAAAGCTCCTTCAAGACCTGGCTCACGCGGCGGCGAACGGTTTCGTGCACAAACCCGAGTTGATCTTTATGCCGGGAAGCATGGCCCGCGTGCCGCTTCGGCTTGCCGCTCATGCCGACAAATTCGCCATCGCGCGTGCGGGGATGAATAAAAACATGGGCGTGGAGGTTGTCGGTGTCGTGATGAAGGCCGTAGCTGTAGCCGACCGAATCGCCGGGATGAAACTTCTCCTGGAAGGCGCGCATCGTCCGCTCGACCGTTCCCCGGAGCACCATGTCGGGATTACGACCGGTCTGCATGATCGCATCGTGAAATTCCTTCGACATCGAAAAGACCAGCCGCTGATGACTGATGTTCGTCTCGCGGCTTTTCCGCGAATGGGCCTTCCACGCCCTGCTCAACCGTTGGATAACTTCCGCCGTCGAAAGTGTTCCCGGATGACAAAAAGTTCCATCGGGGTTGTGAGCCACGTCGTTATGGAGAAAGCCCCGAACGTGAACTTTCCCCAAGTCGTCTTTCGCGAGATAGGGCAAGCCTTCCCACGGCTTGGGCACATAGACTTCACCCCGTTTTTGCGCCGCGGCGCGGTCGCAGCCGATTTTGAACTCGGAGGTTTCATCCTGATACCGGAAATCGGCCGGATGGGTCCACATATCCATTTTAATCACGTTGATGGCTTTCTGGATGGCGACGGTTTTCATGACGTCAGAAGCAATTCGAGAATTTGTTTGGTTTGCAGGGCGATGGCCTTGAGGAGGGTTTTCTCGTCCTCGGACCATTTTCGGGCACTGGCTAGATCAACGGCCCGCTGGATGGCGACGTTGGTTTTCACTCCCCATTTTTTGGAGAGGAGGCGCACTTTCGCTTCAAAGCCGGGCTCGGCATCGACGCTGATGCGATGCCGTTTCTTGGTGGATGAAGGGTTGTTCATGCTGGTGAAAAAATGATTGTCTCTTGCGCCTTTCGGGGGCTTGCCCCCGAAAGGCAGGGGCCGTCCGGCCCGCACGTTTGCGGTCCATTGCGCGAGGACGCGAAATGGCCGCCAAACGTGCCATCCTGTGTTGGGAGATAAGGCCGACATTGCGGCCCCCGGCGTGCTGCGCCAGATGCCGGATGGCTTGGTGGGAAAAGCTGCGTCATAGGCCCCTCCCTTGGCTGCGCCGATGGGCCGCCCGGAGATCGTCGTTCCAATCCTTGCCCGCCGGCAGAGTCCGGCTGGGCTGCGGGTCATCCGGGTAAAGTAGCGCGTAATTCTCGCTACAGTGTTTCCATCCGGCGTGGCCGGGCCGGTCGTTATCGAAGCCAATGGCCAATTCCCAACGGCGGGCGTGAGCGGCCTCGAGGACCGGGCGGGTGGCATGAGAACCGGACACCGAAAGAATGATGGTCGCCTCGGGTCGTTTCAGGGCGGCATAGCTGATGGCATCGATGGGGGCTTCTACCAGCACCGCCCGCCTCGCTCCAACGGGGGCGCCGATGCCAAACCAGGCCGCCTGTTTCTCGCCGATGGAAAAGGAACTCGACCTGATGCCGATGTTGCGGACGGTGGCTCCGCGGGCGTCGTCGTCGAGGTTGCGATGGACGAAACAAACGCC
>PLFE01000089.1:0-1294 GCA_003136675.1 Bryobacterales bacterium | reverse complement strand
GGCGGTCATCACGCCGCCCGTATTTCTCAAGCCCGTTCCTGGCTCGAAAGTTGCCAGCCAGTTAATTGCATCGCGGAATTGCCGGTCCGACGCCAAGCGGGGTTGCACCCCGAATTTCATGTGGAGAATCAGGTCGATCGCCCCGCGACCGCCGACCGACGCGGCGTTGTCGAACCAGAGTCCGTTTTTCCCGGTGACGACGTTGAACTGATCGTTCTTGTAACGGACGGTCGCGCCTTCGCGCCGGGGCGAGAGCCCATGATAGGCCAGGATCGATTGGAGTGGAATCTCCCGGACCTGTTCAACGAGGGAAGGCGCGGCCATGGCAATGAGTGGCGGAATTGGCGGTGGGGATCGGGAACGTCTTAAGCTGTTTGCAAGGCCCGTTGGCGACGCATCATCCACCAAAGAGTTAGCAGGCCTGAGTCGAGAAGCGCCCAGGTCGACGGCTCCGGCACGACCGCCGGGACTTCCACCTCGGCGTCGAGCCGGACGTTATCGAACGCTGGCTGGAAGGCGGTGCCTTGCTCCGGCAAAGTCGCTAATTGGATTTCCAGGTTGTCGCCGATAACCGACCCTGAGCTCGGTGTCGTGTAGCTGAGCGTAAAATCCTGGAAGGTTCCATTGGCAACGCTGCCGTTAGGGACGGTTTTCGTGGCGAAGGACACGCCATTGGCGAGCAGGCTGAACGACACGGGGCCGGGTGCGCCGTACAAACTCGAATCGCTCTTATTCTCGTTACCAATGGCGACGGTCAGCGTGTAAGTCGTCAAAGGCGTAATCGTCCCGAGAGATGAGGCGGAGGTGATGGTGTCTGTGACGTTCGGCCAATCGTTATTGATCGTGACATACTCGCTGCCCGACGACGTGCCGGGCGAAGCATAGTTTGCTGCAATCGAGCCAACGCCGAATTGGCTTCCTCCCTTCACATTGAAAACCCAACCGGGAACGAGGTTGACGTTGGTTGAGGTCGATTGCGGTGAGCCCGGAGATTCAAACGAGGCGTTGGGCACATTGATCGGAGCCGCGTGAATTGGATCGACGCCGAGCAAGAAGGCCAGAGCCGCTGCCGCCATTATCTTCCGGTTAAAGACAGGTTGAAGCGGAGGGTTTGTGAGAGGACTTAATTTTAGGGTGGATTTCATAGAGTGAGGTTGGTGATCGAGGAGTCGGTGACGTTTCCGGTTTCAGGCCGGGTTGGGTTGATGGGATGAGAAAGGGGATTCGTTTTGCTCGCGCTGGCTTCGGCGCGCATCGCGCCAGCCCAGTTGGTAACTGCGGGATGCGGCGGCTT
>PLFE01000057.1 GCA_003136675.1 Bryobacterales bacterium | reverse complement strand
TACAGCGTGATTTCGCCGGAGAGCTGCGCGGCCATTATCTGGCGCGACGCGGCCAAGGCGCCCCTGGCCGCCGCGGCTCTGCGCCTCACTTCCACGGACCTGCTGCGCCTGGGATTGATCGATGGCATTATTCCNNAGCTGAGGCCGCTCTCGCCCACCGAAGCCGTCAACAAACGGTATGACAAATTTCGCCGCATGGGCAGCTTCTTTATATGAAAACACCCGTGATCGCCGGGATTGTTTTGGCTGTGGTGGTGCTGGCCGCCCTGATCTACACCAGTTTTGGCAATAGCCATTTCCGCTGCGAGGTTTGCGTGTCTTATAACGGGCACAAAGCCTGCCGGAAAGCTTCCGCCGCTACTAAGGAACAGGCTTTGCGCTCCGCGACCGACAACGCCTGCGCCCAGGTGGCTTCGGGAGTTACCGCCACCATGGTCTGTGAATCCGCGCAACCTGTCAGCCTGACCTGGCTGAACTGACCCCGCTCAAGGAAAGACCGCGTGTGAAACAATAGAAGTTTCCCCGAACGAAATCCTCTCTCCGTTCGTTTACACCCAAAGGAGCGTCCTGGCGTTGAAAACCAAGTGGAAAGTAACTATCGGCATTGTCGCGCTGCTGGTCGTGGTCGGCCTTGTCATTGCGAGCGTAAAAGTCAGCCAGCGTGGTGTCGTGACCGTCCAAACCAGCAAGATCGTGCGTGAAGATCTGGTCAGCATCGTCACTGCCTCAGGCGAAATCAAGCCGAAGAACTATGTGGACATTGGGGCGTACGCCGTTGGCCAACTGAGCTCGATCACGGTAAAAGAGGGCGATCGGGTAAAGAAGGGCCAGCTTCTGGCCCGCATCGAAAACACCGAGCCCGAGGCGGACGTGAACGCCCAGAAGGCCGCGCTCAGCTCCGCCGAAGCCGATGCGGCCGCCTCCGAAGCCAGCTATAAAGCGGGTGAGGACAACATGGCGACCATGCAGGCCGGCGTAGACCGGGCGAAGTCCGATTTGGACAAAGCCAAGATGGATAACGACCGGTACCAACAGCTCTACAGCCAGAAGCTGATTGCCAAGCAGGATTACGAGGCCAAGCAGGCGGCTTACGATTCTGCCGTGGCCTCGCTGGCCGAAGCGAAGTCTAAGCTGGTGCAAGCCAGGTCACAGTTGCTGCAGGCCCAGGCGCAAGACAGTTCTTCCCAGCGCCACATCGCCCAGCAAAAAGCCAACCTGACGCGTTACTCCGACGTGCTCGATAAATACAGCTCCTACTCTCCGCTGGAGGGAATCGTGACGAATCTCCCCATGAAGGTGGGCGAAACCGTTGTGCCCGGAATTCAGGGCGCCACCGCCAGTACCATTATGACGATCGCCGACATGAGCGTGATTACCGCGGAAATCAAGGTCGACGAAACCGACATCGTGAACGTCAAACTTGGTCAGGTGGCCGAAGTCACTGTGGATGCGATTCCGAATCAGGTGTTCCATGGGCACGTGACTGAGATCGGGAATACCGCTCTGGTGCGGTCGACGGGCGTGGCCGCTTCGGAGAGCCAGACTTCCAGCAATGAAGCGAAGGACTTTAAAGTGGTGATCGCGATTGACAATCCGCCGGACGAGATGCGGCCGGGCCTGTCCTGCACGGCGAAGATCACCACGGCGACAGCTAAGAATGTATTGGCGATTCCGATCCAGGCCTTGACCACGCGCACGAAGGGCGATCTGGAACCGAAGAAGAAGAGCGGCGCCGCCGTTGCGAAACTCACTCCCTCCGAAGAGAAGGCGCTGAAGGAAGAGCTTCAGGGTGTATTCGTAGTGACCGGCGGCAAAGCGGAGTTCAAGAAGGTGGATACCGGGATCACCGGAGCGCAGGACATCCAGGTGTTAACCGGGCTGAGCGATGGCGACGAAATTGTCACTGGGCCTTTCCAGGTGGTTCGGACCTTGCGCAATGCCGCCGGAGTGAAGGTCGATAACAAGCCGCCGGTTGTGAAGCCGGCCTCGTAGGGGTAACCATGGCACAGGTAGCCGAACAAGCCGAGGAACGCGGCGAACAGCTCAAGCAGCAGAATATCGTAATCCGCACATACGATCTTTGGAAGACCTATGTGATGGGCGATCAGGTAATCAACGCCGTATCAGGCGTTGATATTGAGATCCACCGCGGCGAGTACGTGGCCATTATGGGACCTTCGGGCTCGGGTAAGTCGACCCTGATGAACCTGATTGGATGTCTTGACTCTCCTACGCGCGGCGAATACTACATCAACGGGCGCTTAGTGAGCGAGATGACGGATGATGAACTGGCGCGCATCCGGAATAAAGAGATTGGATTTGTTTTCCAAACGTTCAATCTGCTGCCGCGCGCGACATCTCTGCACAACGTGGAGCTGCCGCTGGTGTATAACGGGACTCCCGCGGCGGAGCGCACGGAGCGGGCTAAGAAGGCATTGACTCAGGTCGATCTTCAGCAGCGCATGAGTCATAAGCCGAATGAGCTCTCGGGTGGTCAGCGCCAGCGCGTGGCCATTGCGCGGGCGCTGGTGAATAACCCTTCGATCTTACTCGCCGATGAGCCTACCGGTAACCTGGATTCGACGACGGGCAACGAAATCATGAGTTTGTTCGAGCGTTTACATCAACAGGGTAATACGATTATCGTGGTGACGCATGAATTAGATATCGCGAGGCATGCGCATCGCATTATTCACGTAAGGGATGGGAAAGTGGAGCTGGACGAGAAGGTGGCTCATTAACCGCTAGTGGGTCCACTGCGTCGATAAATACAAGCTCAGAGGTATGTGGCTCCGGCAGGGTTACCGTGAACCCGGAAGTCATTAAATCCCGTCCCGTCATGACCGGGTTGTTGCTGGGATGATCGTGGAACGTTATGCGATACTTCCTGGTCCACCCCAGCCCTTGCGGGATGCACCTGTAGAAGTCACCCTGACCCGATCCGCGGAACGCGTAGATGACTCCCTTTCCGCGCCGGGGATCGAAGTACTCCACGCCATCCCAATGAACTCCGTCGGGCCGCGGCCAAACGTGATAGAGGTTCGCATCCCGGATCAACGGACGCAACTCGTTCTTATAAAGCTGTATCTCCTCCTTCGCTACAGTTCGCTCCTTCGCGCTCCACTGGCTTGTGTCCAGCATAATGGTCAGCCAGCCCATCATGCCGCTGCGCAACATATACCGGAAATTCGCGACGTCCGGCGCCGGCCATTTTTCCACATACGCTTCCAGCATGGCCGCGGGCAACAAGCGACTCGCATCATAGAAGGCCTGACGATTCGATAACGGATCGTAACTATCGGTGATGGAGAAATAGTCTCCATGCGCGGCGCTGCCGAAATCCACCATGCGGCCACCGTCGTTACAGATCTCCAGCAGCACTCCGGGATGCCGCCGGCGTAACTCGCCATAAATATCGTAGTAGGCGCGGACGGCGTGATAACTCACGTCGGTTGAGTTGGAACTCTCGACAAAGAAAGATCCTTCGTCCTTGGTGATCGACATGCGCGAGAAGTCCGGCGGGGCGTGGGGATGGTCCACGCGCACGCAGCCTTGCGCCACCAGATAGCCATCGTGCTCCAGCATGTCGAGCTTATAATCCTCCACGATGCGCAACACTTGCTCTTGCGCGTACGCGTGGGCGGCGGGGTCGCCGATGTCGATGGTCTGGCTTTTGAAGGCATCGGGTTTCCAGCCAGCGGGAAGATCTGAGACGGTCCAGTCCTTGACCGGGGTGTCGTTTATCTTGGAAGCGTCGGCCTGTGCCCAATCGCACCAGATGCCGAACTTCAGGCCGTGCTCATGGGCAGCGCCGGCAACCGCGGCTAGGCCGTGCGGAAACTTCTTCGGGTCCGGAACCCAATCGCCCACGCCGCGGAACCAGCCGGCATCGATGTGGAACATTTCGAGACCCAAGTCGGCGGAGTCGCGAATCATGGTTGTAGCCAGGGCTTCATCGACCTGCATGCCGCTACCCCAACTGTTGTTCACCAGTAGAGGGTATTTGGGATTTCGCCAGGTTTCGGGATTGCCGAGCACGCGCCGCACCCAGGGACGCAGCACATTTCCCATGGAATCGATTCCGCCCGTGAATGCGCCGATAAATACGGTGGGCGTGTCAAAGATCTCACCGGGCTTGAGGCGGGTTCGAAAAGGTCCTGGGTCTGGATTCAGGCCAACGACGCCGCTGAGGGACGACTGATCGCGATTGACGGATAACCTGGTTCGGCCGCTAAACTCTATGCCGGCGTACCAACCGGTCTGTGACCACCTGATGTGTGCCGAGTGCTCGATAGCGAAGAAAGGGATGATCTCGCGCGGTTCGCCCGCGGCCGGATGAGCGTAAGTGGAAGAGACGCCGTTCCAGTGGTAGCCGACGGGCAACTCATCCAGGTGCACGCCCACGGGCGACGGCTTTCCTGCGCCCTTCTCGACGTAGAAGTTCTGCAAGACCATGGCCGGACCGGCGCGGAACCGGAACTGGAAGCTATCCTGCATCGGGATCCAGATCTCTTTGGGGCCGCGATTCTGGATATGGATCGTGTGCTCGATCGGACCGCTGGGCACCGGGGCGTGCCACTCCCACGTGAGGCGCAGTGGGGGTGAAGCGCAGTCGTAGATGTAGGCCAACCGGACGCGTGTGATGACGCTTTCCCTGGGGTTGAACCTCCATGTCACGCCGGTTGTGTGGCCATCGATACCGACCGTGTCGATGAGTCTTTCCCGCGCGCTGTTGCGCCATTTTCCGAGGCGGAGAAGCTGCGGACTTTTCTCCTGGGCCTGGAGTTCAATGGATGTTTCCCTGGTTTGAATCGTCTGGCAGAAGGCGCAAGTTGAAGCGACAAGAGCAAATATCGCGGAGCGCAGACTGAAGTCCGCGCCACCTCTACCCATGCGTACCTTCATTGACCTATACTCGTATATAGCTCGCTATGGACCTTCAAGCGACGATGAGTTCGCTTCTCTGGCTGGGCGGAATTGCCTTTTTCCTCTCCCTGATCCTGACGCCGATTTTCCGTGACGTCTTCCGCTCCTACAACGTGGTGGATGCTCCGGATGAGGGACGGAAGCTGCACCGGTACCCCATTCCACGCGTCGGTGGAATTGCCATTGCCATCGCTTACGCGGGGGCGTTCCTGCTTGCGCCTGCGCCGCAGGGTTCCGTTCTGCGAAATAATCTGTATCTGTTCTGGCATCTGCTGCCGGCCGCCGCTGTAGTATTCGCCACGGGTATTATCGACGACCTCTTCGGGTTGAAGCCGTGGCAAAAGCTGATCGGCCAGTTCGGCGCGGCCACCATCGCATACTATGCGGGCTTCCGCGTGCTGATCGTGGTGGGCGTCGCCACCGAGGATTGGTGGAGTTTTCCGGCGACGATCCTCTGGCTGCTGGTTTGTTCCAATGCCTTCAACCTCATCGACGGCATGGACGGGCTCGCGGGAGGAATCGGGCTTTTTTCGACGCTCACCATCTTCATCGCCGGCCTGGTGCACCAGAGCCCCGCTCTGGTGCTGGCCACGTTTCCGCTGGCCGGCTGCCTGCTGGGCTTCCTGTGTTATAACTTCAATCCGGCAACCATCTTTCTGGGAGATTCGGGAAGCCTGCTGGTTGGATTTCTGCTGGGATGCTTCGGGATCGTATGGACCCAGAAATCCGCCACGCTGCTGGGGATGACTGCGCCCCTGATGGCCCTCTCGATCCCGTTGCTCGATACCGCCATCAGCGTGATCCGGAGGCTTCTGAAGCGGCAGCCCATCTTTTCCGCCGACAGGGGCCATATTCACCACAAGCTGCTGGACCGCGGGCTGACGCCGCGCCGGGCGGTTCTGGTGGTTTACCTGGGCTGCAGCATTGTGGCCTGCTTCTCACTGCTGCAGAGTTCGGTGCGGAACAATCGCCTGGGCGGCATCATCACGATCGTGTTTTGCGCCATGGCCTGGATTGGCATTCAATACCTGGGATACGCGGAGTTTTCCGTGGCCGGGAAGATGCTGTTCAGTGGGGACTTTCAAAAGACGCTGAGGGCCCAGATTGAGCTGCGCCAATTCGAGCGCGACATCGCAGCGGCGACTTCGGTGGAGAATTGCTGGCGGGTGCTGTGCCGGACGTCCGAGAGATGCGGGTTCCAGTGCGAACGTCTGGTTTATGGCCACGGACAAAGCCTCGATTCCCGCACGGCCGCGAACCCTCCGGAGAGTCAAGCGCGCTACCTGGTCCAGGTTCCGCTTCCCGGCGGGAGCCACGCCGAATTCAGCCGCCCGCTGAACGCGCTCGTGTCGGCGGCGGTGGTGGGTCCGTTTATGGAAGCCGTGCACTGGACGTTCGGTCCAAAGCTGGAATCGTTATTGAGCGTGGAGCGGCCCGGTCCCGCGACTGAGCTCGATGCGGCAATGGCGAGGTAATGCGCGTCCTCCCCCTGTTCCCCTCGCAAAAGGGCGCCGTGCTGGTATGCGATTTCCTGATCGTCACGGGATTCTATACGGGATCGCTGTATCTGCTGCTCGGTCCGAGCGCCAATGTCTATCTCATTGAATCGGCCGGATGGCTGCGGGTTCTGATCGCCGTTTTCAGCGTGATCGGCGGATTGTATTTCAACGAGCTCTATTCCACATTGCGCATCAGCTCGCGCGTGGGGTTGGCGCTGAAGCTGTGCAATGTATTTGGCCTGTCGCTGGTTTTTCAAACCCTGCTCGCCTACTTGAATTCGAGCCTCACGCTGCCGAGGCGTGTGGTTCTGCTGGCGACCCTGGTGGGGCTGCCCCTGATCATGGTCTGGCGGGTGGTTTATAGCGGTTTCCTTTGGAAGCTGTTTGGGCAACAAAGCGTGGTGGTGGTGGGCAGCGGGCCGCTCGCCCGGGAGCTGGTGCAGGCCATTCACGAGTCCCCCGAACGCGGAGTCCGGTTGGCCGGTTACGTGGGCGATCCGGTGGGCGACAACATGCCGGGCAGCTTGTATCTGGGACCGTTTTCGCAGCTTGAGGCGATTGTTGCGGAATACCGGCCCGACCGCCTGGTGGTGGCGTGCGACGACCGACGCGGCGAAGCGATGCCCATCGAGCAGTTGCTGGATCTGCGTCGCAACGGGGTTGTTATTGAGGCCGGACCCAAATTCTACGAGGCTCTGCGCACGCGGATCTGCGCGTCCGAGTTCCGGCCGGAGGAGTATATTTTCGACCAGACGCTGGTACACCGTCCGGGGAGTCTGGCGTTGCAATCGATCTACATCAACATTCTGGCGCTGGCGGGCATTGTGCTGCTCAGTCCGGTTCTTGTCATTCTGGCGATTCTGGTGGCGTGTTCGACCAAGGGTGCGATTTTCGATTCGCAGACCTGCACGGGGTACCTGGGAATTGAGTTTGCGCTGGTCCGGTTCCGCATCACACGCGTGACGCCAGGGACGAATCGCCTCGTGATGACGCGCGTGGGGCGGTGGTTGCAGAGAACCCATCTGCAGATGCTGCCGGCTTTGTTCAATCTGGTTCGCGGGGAGATGGCGCTGGTGGGACCGCGACCGGTGCGTCCCGAGATTTCGGCTGAGCTGGCCCGGCGAATTCCGTTCTATGAACAGCGATACGCGTTAAAGCCGGGGTTGACGGGATGGAGCCAGATCAACGTGAATGCAAAAGATCCGCTGGATGCGCTGGCCGCGCTGGAGTATGACCTTTACTATTTGAAGCACCTGTCGCTTTCGTTGGACGCTTATATTTTGCTGCACCGGATGCGCAACATTTTCAGTTTCGCGAGCTAGCCGGCACGGGCGAATCAGGACGCCGTGCAGTAGATATGGCTCTCCCGGCCCGTCGGCACGTCGTTGGTGATATCCCGATTTTGTTCCACATCGAAAATCTTGTAATGATGGCCGCGGACAAACCCGATCACGTCCGTGGCATTGGCGCGTTTGTCCTGCTCGGTGGTGCCATGCAGCTCCAGATAGAGAGCGGGTTTTGTGGAAGCGATTAAGGCGGTCATGCCTTGGAGCGCGTCGAGTTCCATGCCTTCGATGTCGATCTTGACGAAAGCGGGCGCGGGGATTTGAAAGCGGCGGATGGCGGCATCGATTGAGGTGAGGATGACCGAGAACTCGGTGGCGTGTTTCACCTCGCCGAGGATTTGCTGGGAGATTTCAGGGTCGCCGCTGGCGGCCCCGGTCATCAGCGGGTCGAGGCGCAGACGCAGGATGCCGTCCTGGGAACCCACGGCTACATTGAGGACAAAGACATTCTTGAAGCGGTTGAGGCCGGCATTCTCATAAATGCGTACGACATTCACCGGATTGGCCTCAAAGGTGAGCACCTGACGGGCGGTTTTGGCGAAGAAAAGGGTCATGAGTCCCTGAAAGCCGCCGATGTCGTAGACCACTTTCCCGGTGAAGTTCAAGGTCTGGAGGAACCGTGTCTCGGCGGTATCCGGATGAGCTGCGCCGGGGAGGAAGCCGAGGCCGCCCTTTCTGCGGAGTCCCCTAGTGAGGCCGCCCCTGGAGGTGTAGACGATTCCCTGCAGCCTGCGGCTGACGGCGGCGGTGAGCCGGTGGCGCAACGTGAAATCGGAAGAACCGGAGCGCTTGGACATGGACGCGATGGTATTTTCTCACACCGACCGCGCGACTGCCCTAAAGCTTCCCGAAGCTACCGACGATAGACGGGCATGACGGCGGATATCCTTCCCCTACTTGCTGCAATGTTAGCCTGCTTCTCCGTGCTCGCGCTTTTCGCGCGGCACAACAAGAGAAGGGGGTGGGTGAAGTCGCATCGCCTGACGCTCGAAGATCTGGTCGCGCTGGAGAAGAATTGGAAAGCGCGTCCCGCTCCGCCGCAGTCCGAAGCTCCAGCCAAAACCGAAGCTCCCGCGAAGGCCGACCCGCGCCATTTTCCCCAATCCGCGACCGATTCCACGAACTTTACGCAGGAGCTGGCAAATTTCCAGCAGTCTCTGGCGAGCACGACGGCGGTGAAGGTTCAAGAGCAGGAGCGCGTTAAAGTGTGACCGGTCTTCCTTGATCCACTCCTACCATCGTCGGAGACCCCGTAGAACAAGCCTTGCTTCGAGAGGACCAGGCAGCCAGGGTAATACCCGTCGGTACCTGCGGTGAAACGATAGAGAATGGATTCTGTCCACGCGCCACCAGGAGATTGCGGCGGGGTCAGGGAGAAGATCGTCCCGGACCCGTCGAAGGTATCGTTGAGCCCGCCGTAGGGCGTGACGCCGTAGAGGACGCCACCCGGGCCGATCACAAGCCGGGTTTGCGGTTGCGAGCCATCCTGACTGCCGGGGTCCCCATAGGTAAAGGTGTACAACTGCGCGTACGCCCAGGCACCGACAGGCGATGCGGGCGGGGTCAGCGAGAAGATGGAGCCAGCCGGCTCGCCGTCGGAGTTGGGAAAGTCGAAGGTGGCGCCGTAGAGGATGCCGCCGGCGCCGATGACGACGCCCCCGGAGTGGAGTGGCCGGGTACCGTCGGTCAAGTAGACCAATGCGGTGTAGGCCCATTCGCCCCCCTGGGAGCTAGCCTCGATGATCTGGATCTCCGGTTTCAGTAGACGATTCACCATTTCCCCGAGTGACATGCCCCCGCCCGACTGCCCGTTCCGCGGTGTACTTCTGAATGTCGGAGTCCAAACAGACCGGCAAGCGCAGCTCGGCTCGGGGCAGAAGAACTGCCCACGTCCCCTTTGCTGAAGTGATATTCTGTTTTCACCACTGCTCCTTGTAGCTGTATTCGGACTCTTGGCTGGCAGCGCCTTCCGCACCTTCACTTGATCCAATAAGGTTTTCCAAAGCGGCCTTGCAATCCGTGAATCAGGCCTTCGACCGGCGCTTTAAGGTTTACCCATTTCCGAAGCCTCGGCGTGCGCGCGATGGCCGCCCAGGACGCCAGCACCAGGTTCAACTGATGCAGCATCAGCAGCTTCTTTGAAACCGGGACGCCGCAACTTGTCAGGATCTCCGCGGTGAGGAATCGATTGCGGGTTTGCAGATAAAGGGCCATGCGAGAGAGTTGATTGCCCGGGCCCAGATCCTTCTCGACGCCAATGTAGCGCAGGTAAATCACGCGGCCGTATTGCGAAGCCACAAACCCGTAGACCGTGTCGTCACCCATCACGAAGTAACGCTCGTCCGGCAGGCCCGCGCGCTGGATGAGGCTGCCCCGAATTAATGCGCCTTCAAAACATCCATACGTCACAGATGTCCAGTCGCGGCCATTGTCGAAGGACGTTTCGCGCGAATAGGTGATGGCGGAGCAGGCGTTGGCATCCCAGATCGCTTCCCAGACGAGAATCGCGCCGTTGATCACTTTGCGCGGCTGGATCATGTCGGCGATGGCTTCGTAGCCGAGCATGGTTTCGAGCGCGTCCGGCCGCATTCGGACGTCGTCATCCATCACCCAAACCCAATCGAAGCCGCGTTCGACGGCCCATTTCATGCCTGCGTGAAATCCTCCCGAACCGCCGCTGTTGACGGGCAGGCTGAGCACATCGAGACCGGCGAACTCCTCGCGCAGAAGCGCGTCCGTGCCGTCGGTACTGGCGTTGTCGATAATGACGATCTTGTCGAGAGGCCGCGTCTGCGCGAGTAGAGAGCCGATGCAAACCCGCAACAGGGCTTTGCGGTTGAACGTAACGACAACGGCACAGACTCTCATGGGATGGCGGCGACGGTGGGCGCGGCTTCAGTCAAGTTGCGGAACCACATTTCCAGAACCAGGAGGGCCCAAAGCCACGTCCGGTTGTCGCGACGGCCGCTCTGGTGCTCTTCCAGCATGTGGCGCACAAACGCGGCGTTCACGAGACCGCGCCCGGTGAACGCAGCGCCGGTCAGATAGTCCCACATCATCTCGCGCAGCGGACCGCGCATCCACGGGCCCAGCGGAACCGCAAAACCCATTTTTGAACGGTTGAGCAGTTCGGGCGGCAGGCGATCGGCAATGGAATCGATCAATATGGCTTTGCCCCGGCCGTTCTGAACTTTCCATTTGTTGGGCACGCGCGCCGCGAGTTCGGCGAGTTCGTGGTCGAGCAGCGGACAGCGCACTTCGAGAGAGGCCAGCATCGACATTCGATCCACTTTCACCAGCATGTCGCCAGCCAGTTTCGAGGTGGCCTCAAAGTAGAGGACGGTGGAGAGCAGATCGGCGTCACCCTGCGGGAAACAGTCCGGCATGGAATCCAGATAGCTATAGTCGGGATCCAACATCCACGCGGGATTCACCAGGCGGCGCCGCATCTGATAGGGAGCGTAATTGCTCTCAAAGTAGCGCTCCAGCGCGGAATTGCGGCTCATCATGTGAAGCAGATTCTTGCCCTTGGCGCTATAAGGAAGCAGGTTTGAGAAGAGGCCGAGCGCGGTGCGCGCCGCGGCGGGAATGCGGCCATACGAATCCAGACGCGGCAGACTCTGAAGAATCTCATACCCGCCGAACAGCTCATCGCCGCCNNAGATATAGGTGGGGATGGCGCTCGAATCGGCGAACGGCTCATCGAAGTCGCGCACCAGCTTTTCCACCAGATCCATGGCATTCGGCCGCACCACGATCTCGTGATGGTCGGTCTGGTAGCGCTCCGCCACCAACCGCGCATAATCCAGCTCGTTGTACTGCGCCTCCTCGAATCCGATGGAGAACGTTTTCACCGGAGCATCCGATTGAAGCGCCATGGAGGCGACGACCGCGCTCGAATCGATTCCACCGCTGAGGAAGGCCCCGAGCGGGACATCCGCAACCATGCGGATGCGCACGCTCTCATCGAGCTTGCGGCGAATCTCGGTTTGCATCTCCTGTTCGGAAACGTGGGCGTGTGGCGCGGCGCTTGTTTCAGGCATCGCCCAATAGCGTTCGACCCTGTGCTGGCCGCTTGCGTCCACTTCGAGCCAGCATCCCGGCGGCAGCTTGCGGGCGGCTTTGAAGATGGTCCACGGATCAGGGATCCAGGAGAACTGGAAGTAGAGGCGCAGGGCTTGCTCGTCGATTTCGAGCGGGATTCCGGCGACGCGCAGACACTTCAGTTCGCTTCCGAAATAGAGACCTTCCGGGAGAGCGGCGTAATAGATGGGCTTTTTCCCGAGGCGATCGCGCACCAGCAGGAGCGAGCGTTTGCGCGCGTCCCAGATCGCATAAGCGAACATCCCACGGAGACGCGTGGCGCCGGCTGCGCCTTCTTCTTCGTAGAGGTGCACCAGCACTTCGGTGTCGCTCGCGGTCTTGAACTGATGGCCGCGCTGGCGCAACCAGTCGCGTAGCTCGCCGAAGTTGTAGATCTCGCCGTTGAACACCACCCAGATGGAGCCATCCTCATTGGACATGGGCTGGTGGCCGGTGGAAAGATCGATGATGCTGAGGCGGCGCATGCCGAGTGCGGCGGAGCCGGTCGTCAGATAGCCGGCGTCATCCGGACCGCGATGGCGAATCACATCGCACATGGCGCGCACCAAGGCGGCGTCCGCGTTCCCATCCTTCAGGCAGTAACCTGCGATCCCGCACATGGTATGTCTTTATGCTACTTTGGAACGGTTGCGAAGCCCGCGAGAACTTGCGTTTCGCCTATCTCAGCAGGTTCGAGGAGTGGCCAGTTTCGTTCTTCCGCCTCCTCGATTGAATAGCGCCTTGAAGCCGGTGCCGCTTCCGACGCCGCTGGAGGTTGATCCATCGACGCTGCGCGGCGTGGCGGAATCCATCCTGCGCCACGAGTTTCCGATCTTCGACCGGACGATTGAAACAGGTCCGGCGATCGACTGGCGGTTCGATTATCACAATCGCGTAGGGACGCCCGCCGTGTGGTTCCGGACGATTCCGTTCCTCGACTTTCAGCGGAGCGGCGATCATAAGTACATCTGGGAATTGAACCGCCAGCAGCACCTGGTGGCGCTGGCACAGGACTGGGCGATTATGCGCGACCCTCGCATCCCTCTCGAAATTGCCGCGCAGATCGCTAGTTGGGATCAGCAGAATCCGTTTCTGCGGTCCGTGAATTGGGTGAGCGCTCTGGAAGTGGCGATGCGAGCCCTCTCGTGGATGTGGGTGCTGGATCTTTGCGGCCCCGCACTTCCCACCCAGACGCGGAAGCTCTTGGGGACCCTTCTCTTACAGCATGGTGTGGCGATCACTCAAAACCTGTCGACTTACTTTGCGCCGAACACCCACATTCTGGGTGAAGGGGTTGCGTTGCACGCGCTGGGGATGGTTCTTGGGCGCAAAGAATGGATCGATCTGGGCGAAGGCATCGTCGATCGCGAGCTGATCGCACAGGTTCTGGGCGACGGTTTTCATTTTGAGCTGTCGAGCTATTACCATCTGTATGCGCTTGATATGTTCCTGTTTCATTACCTGCTGCGCGGACGCCCCGGTCACTTTGATCCGGTGCTGCGGAAGATGTTTCGCGTGCTGTCCGCTCTACAGGGTGACGATGGCAGTTTTCCTTTGATCGGCGACGATGATGGCGGGCGGTTCTTTCATCCCTACGGAGTGCGGCGGCAGTTTGCACGGGCGACTCTCGGAACCGGCGCGGCGCTTTTCCCGGATATGACTGCGTCTGTTTTCGATCACTTTGGATCCAGCGGGCTGTCCGTTTTCCGCCGACCGGCCGCACATGTAACCTTCGATTGCGGTCCGTTCAGCCGGGGCGGCGCGGGACATAGCCACGCGGATGCTCTCTCTTTGACTTTGCGCGTGCGCGGTCAGGATGCGCTGGTGGATCCCGGTACGTTCACCTACGTGGCCGACCGCGCTACGCGGGATTGGTTTCGGGGCACGGGCGCGCATTCGACGGTGCGGCTGGGGGGCCGTGATCAAGCCGAAGCCGTGAACCCGTTTCGCTGGGAGAACAAACCGCGGGTCAGGCGTCTGGAAGGCGCCGGGTGGCGCGCGGGCGCCGAGTGCTCTTATCGCGAGTGGGTGCATGTTCGGTCGGTAGACTGGTCATCGCCAGGCCGTTTGCTGGTGGAGGATACGGTGGCAGGTCCGGCGGGGACCGGCACGCTGGAACAGAACTGGCATTCGGCGCTGGAGATCCGGCGAATTGCAACGCACCGTTTTGCGCTGGGCGACGTGGCGGTGCTGGATATTGATTCGCGTTTGCAGCCGGTGATCCACGGTGGGTTTTATTCTGAAGTCTTCGGCTCGAGAGAGAGAAGCCACATTCTGCGCTGCACGGGAGATACGCCGGTAACATCCCCCTTGGCGACC
This sequence comes from Bryobacterales bacterium, assembly GCA_003136675.1. Classification (GTDB taxonomy): domain Bacteria; phylum Acidobacteriota; class Terriglobia; order Bryobacterales; family Bryobacteraceae; genus Bog-113. The sequence goes on along the minus strand of PLFE01000057.1, from coordinate 43,493 downwards.
ACGATTGAGGTTGCGGAATGAAACGGCGAGTGCTGCTGCTTTCTTACTGTCTGGATTACGGAGGCAGTGAACGGCAGTTGGCGGAAATCGCGCGCTCGATGGACCCGGACACCTACGAAATGCATGTGGGGTGCCTCGAATGCAGTGGATTGCGTGAGCCGGAGTTGCGGGCGGCGGGTATACCGATCGTCCAGTTCCCCATGCGGTCTTTCTTTTCCTTTGACGCAGTGGTTCAGTCGCTGCGGCTTGTTTCGTATATTCATCGACACAAGATTGACCTGGTGCATGCTTTCGATGTTCCGATGGATATTTTCGGGGCGCCGGCGGCCAAGCTGAGCTTACGCCCGGTGGTGCTGACCAGCCAGCGAGCGCACCGCAGCCTGACGCAGGGCGCGCGCTTGCGGATTTTGCGTGCAACGGACCACATCGCGGATGGGATTGTGGTGAACTGCGAAACCATTCGCCGTCATTTGATTGAGGACGAGCATGTGCGGGCGGATCGTATTCATCTCTGTTACAACGGGCTGGATGAGAAGTTCTTTGCTTTTCGCGAGCGCGGGGAGGCTGAGGGCATAACGATTGGGTGCGTGTGCGCTCTGCGGCCCGAAAAGAATCTCGCGTTATTGATTGATGCGTTCTTTATGATCACGCGGGTCTGCGGTGGGTGCCGGTTGTTGCTGGTTGGCAGCGGTCCCAGCGAAGCGGCGCTCAAGGAGCTGGTTGCGCGGAAGGAACTTCAGGGGCTTGTTACTTTTGTTCCGGCAAATTCCGATGTTCCGGGATGGCTGGATCAGATCGACATCTTTGTGCTGCCCTCGAAGACGGAGGCATTCTCCAACTCATTGATGGAAGCCATGGCTTGCGGTTGCGCGGTGATCGCTTCGGACGTTGGCGGAAACCCGGAATTGATTGGCAAGGATGAGCGAGGGCTGCTGTTTCAGGAGGGTAACTTAACGGATTTGGTGGAGAAGCTGGCCGGATTCGTCAAGCTTCCCGAGCTCCGCCGCAACAAGGCTCGGGCGGCGCGGGCCTTCGTCGAAGAGAAACTGACGCTGCGCGCTTCGGTGGCCAGGATGGCGGAGATCTACGAGCAGTTCCTCAAGTAGTCTTTCAGCACGCGGGCGTTTTCCTTGAGGTTGTAATCCGCGAAGACTCTGGCGCGGCCGTTGCGGGCGAAGCGGGTTCGGAGGGACGGGTCGAGGATGAGGCGCTCGATGGCCGCGGCCAGAGCCGGGGAGTCGGCTGGTGGGACAAGCAGGCCATCGCGGCCATCTTCAATCAACTCCGGCACGCCCGTGACTCGCGTGGCCACGCAGGGGACGCCGAGGGCCATGGCTTCCATGGCGGCGACGGGCACGCCTTCGGCAAAACTGGCCAGCGCAAAACATTGCGAGCGCCGCAGACGATCCCTGACGCCTTCATTGGGCAACGGTCCGGTGAACTCGACCGGGATTTGAAGCTCAGCGGCAAGCCTCTGCAAAGCCGCGAGTTCCGGGCCGCCGCCGACGATGGTGAGAGAAACCGCGTGACCTGCCCTCACCAGGATGGCCACGGCCTCAAGCAAGAAGCGGTATGCCTTGACCGGGACCAGGCGGCCGACGCAGATGACGTGAAAGTTTTCCGCATTTAAGTCGGGGGCCGCGGCTGGAAGAGGGAATTCATCGAGGTTGATGCCCAATCGCGCCATCTTGACCTTGTGCCAGTCCCTGGGATCGCTGAAGCGCATGATCTGGCTGCAGCCATAGCGGCTGATGCCGATGGCGAGCTGGGCGGCGGCGAGTTTCTCCTCCATGCAGAAGCCCACGGGATCGATGAATTCATCGGAACCATGGATGGTCATGGAGAGCGTGAGATCGAAGACTTTGCGAATGAGCATCGCGGTGAGGGAGGCGAAGTGGGTATGAAGATGGCGCAGGCCGCGGGCTCGCGCCCAGTCGCCGACCACGATGGCTTCCGCAAAGAATCGCAAATGCCTCGCGAGCCGAAGCAGGTCCCATTTGGAAGAACGAACGGCTGTGAGAAGGCCCCGCATGTACGCACCGGGTTTTGTGAAAAAGACTCGCAAATGGGCCAGGAGCCACTTGCTGGTGTCAGCACGCGCATAGTAAGTATGCTCAGCTTCGTGGAATTCTTCGGCAGTCAGTTCGGCGACGGGCCGATCCGGGTTGCGAATAGAAACCACATCAATCCTGAGACCGAGATTTCGCAGCTCACCGATTTCCCGGAGGATGAAGCTGTGGCTCACGGTAGGGTACTGGCTGATCAAATACAGGATCCGCTCAGCCAAACCAAACCTCGCTGTCAGGGGATGGGGATAACGAATGGCTCACCCGTCGCGACCAGTACACCTGCGGCATTTCGATATTTCATCCTGCCATAAAGCACGCGCCCGCTGATACCGGGGATTGCGATGGTGCAGCCGCCGGAGCACGGAGTACCCGATAACAGGCTGGCTTCGGTGATCTCAAAGTAGAAGGGGTTATTGGGGTCGATCTGGTCGGAAGAGACGCTGCGGCCCACCGCGCAGGATTCCGCCCGGGAGGTGCAGAAGTAGTTGCTGAGGGAATCTTCCGCGTACCCGAATTCCGCGAACGCGGTTGAAACGGATGCGCCGGATGGAGGATTGGCCCGCACCTGCAAGGCGATGAAGTTACCGCGGTCGGTGGAATCGGGCGGCGGGGGCGGTGGAACCTTTATCGCGAATGCCATGTCTCCGACGTTGCCCGCGTAGTTGGTGTCCTCGATGATCCAGTTCCCGTTGGGTAAGGCATGGGGGTGGTAAAACGATGTCAGGAAACGGTTGTACGAAAACGCTTTCGAGATCATTCGCTGGTATTTGCCAGCGTTATCGGTCTGCGCGAGTCCGACCTGCATGAGGGAGTTGAACACCATCGCGTTGTTGCCAATACAAAGATCGAATTCGTCCGGCATTTGGCCATCCTGCCCAGCACTGTGACAGTAAGGATGGTTCACGAAGGGCGCGTTGACATAAACGTCTCCGACGAAAGAACCGGGATAACACTCCCCTGCAACATTCGTGACGCAGTAAGTGTAGGAACCTTGTGAGGTCGATCCAATCGAACTCGCGGGGCCGCTTACGTCGATCAGCGTTTCATAGCCGGCGAACGCAAATGTCGGCAGAAATTTTCGATTCAGATTGGGCGTCTGACTGGCTGTGAATCTCCAGAGCTGACCGGTCAGATTCACCGCCGGATTGCCTCCATCGCTGATTTCCGACCCGGACAGAGGACTGCCATTAAACGGCCGCCCATCCCAGAAGAACTCACCCGTGTTTCCGGTCGCGTATAGACCAGGCCCAGCGGGGTGCTCCTGCTCCTCGTTGCCGTTGGCCGGTCCCCATTGTCCCGCGAAAAACGGATTCTCCTGCACGAACAGGGACGGCGGAGTGGCGATCAGGCCAGGTATCGTTTGGTAGGTTCTCAACTCATAGCAGTAGTACCAATTGCTGGATGCGGGGCAACGGGGATCGACGGAATAGGAATTCACGTAGAGGCCATTCTGGGCGAAGGTATGCGCCCCGATGGTATACGGATCGCCGTCAATGTAAGGGTCGCCGATGATGGTGCTTCCAGACGTGTCGGTCCCATGAGGGTCGAGGGAATAATCCCAGAAGAATTCCCCGCTGGGCTGAGTCGCGGTGACAGGATTCGGCACGGAATTACACATGGTATAGAGCGCCGGATTCGGTGAGCTGGCGCCGATGTATCCGCCAGCGTCATATCCTCTTTGAAAGGTCCAGGAGTTGCCGTTCTTAGCAAGCAGGCGCATCTGTTCGCTATTGACAGTGAAGTAGTCGCCGGGGGCGGAAGCGCCGATTTCCCCAGGCAGACCGGTTTCAAGCGCCCCGCCGCATTGCTCGGTGGAAGCGGTGCAAGGCGATGGATCGTAAGGTTCTCCATTCACGGTTACGGTGGTGCATTGCTGCCCGGTAACGCCAAATGAATTGGCTGGGCAGGTAGCCAGGCCACCCTGTACGCCTGGAATGGCCGAGAAGGCCGTTCCATCGATCACGTTGGAAATGTAGGGGCCGACGCCGGGAGAGGTGTCGCTATAGGAACTCCAGAAGTACGGGCCGATGCCGGTCCATCCCGGTATACCGAAATAGTCGTTGGATTTCAGCGTACACCAGCGGGCATTCGGCCGTGTCCACGAAGGCAAAGCGGCAACAATACAGCCAGGAAGGCCTCCGCCGGTGCATCCGGCATTGCCGGGCTGCCCGTTTGAAGTCGCATTCGGGTCGAAAAATATGGTCCACCCAAGAGATCCATAGTCGCCGCGCTGGTTGCGGAATTTCAAGAGCCCATTCTCGACGCCGCTCAAATTCCAGTTCAGGTAACGGTCTGCCTGAAACTCCGAATCAAAGGCGGGCATCAGCACGCTCATGGTGGTCGGCCCCGTTAGAGTCGTGAACAGGAGGCAGGGTTGGACGGTTGGATTCGTTGCGGAATTGCAGACCGGTAGGTTTTCGCCCTCTTCCAGATGGCCCGGATAGTTGACATCCTGCGGCTCGGAATGGTTGCCGAAATATTGGACCATCTGAGGCTGGTTGCCGCCGCAATACCAGATATCGGCATCGTTCGGATCGAAGGTCATGCTGTCAAACGTGCCGCAAGAGCCAGTCGCGGTGTAGTAAACCCCCTGATTCAGGGCGATCAGATGGGCTTCGCCCGTGATGCTATCGATCCAGTACATGGCCCCATTCTGCATGGTCATGCAGTTATAGCCCTGGTTACCGGTGGGTCCGACCACTGTCGCTGTGCTGCACAGATCGTAGTCGCCGGAAAAATCCCAATACGGAAAGATGCCGGTCTGATAACTGGACTGCACGTATTGCACGGAAATGGTATCGGCGCTCGTCGTCTGCTTTCGAACTAATACTCCGAAGTTCGTGCTGTAGTAGTTGTAGATGCCACTTGGGCAATTCGAGGTCAGGTTTGCGGTGGTCAAGGCCGTTACCGCCGAGATCTTATAATCCTGGCCATTAATCTGGATGTCACTCCCAGGACTCCAGTAAGTGGCGAAGAAATCGCCCGAGACCTGGATGATGGAACCGCTGCCGTTACAACTGACCTGCCCTTGCCGGGTAGCCACCTGCGTCCCGTTCGGGGGGATTACGCCGGGTCCCTGCCAAAGATCGATCGGGGTGCCTGTGGTGCCGAAGGTGTAAATGTTTAAAGAGGTAGTGAGGGGTTGCTGAAACTGGGTTCCCCCCGGTTCGCAATTCACGCCATCGATGGTGAGGCAGACGACGATGTTGCAGTCCGCTGTGACAGCGCTGTTACAGCCTGTGTTCGTTGTGGAGGCTGTGAGCTGCACCTGATACCAATCGAGGGTGTAGTAGTTATTCTCGTGACCCGCGTGGAAGAGGAAGAAGTTGCCCGCGTTTCCGCCATTGCTTCCCGTTGAGAGGAAAAGCGTTCCCGAATTGTTCCCGGTGATGGTGGCCGAAAGCGCATCGTTCACAAGCGCGTTTGCCGGATTTGACCATGTACTGGAAAGCGCCATGTTCAAGGGCTGATTGGTGGTGTACTGCGTGAGCGCGCGATCCTGCGGTAGAGACACGCGGCGCACGAGGGCGCCGGTTTGCGGATCGATAATTTGCTGAGTACGATCCGACATGCTGAGCGTGGGCCATGCGTATCCGCCGGGATGCAATGGATCGGGCGGCGCCGGGTCCGTGAAGGTTCGCCCCATGGCAATGTTCGCGGTCTGAAACTGGCCACTGGCGAAATCGCCGGTGCTTGGACAGGTGAGCGCGTAATAGTGGGTTGTGTAAGCTTGCAGGGCACGAGAATAGCGCGTGCTATCGAGCGCCAGATCGGCCGATCGCTTGCCGATGATGAACACGCGGGAAGTTCCGTTGACCACGTTGCCGGGCCGGGTGTCCACGTTGGCGCCAGGGAATTTCGTGGGGTCCACGTCGTAGACCACGGGCGTGAAGGTCGCACTTTCGCTCACGGCGATTTCGCACGAATTCCCATCGGGTGCGTCGTAGGCCAGGATCGCCTGGGTGTTGGTCACGCCGGTGATTCGAACATTGTTGATGGCGGCGCTCAAAGGGAAAGACGCGAACGCCGCCACTGCGAATAGAAGCTTCATGTTAGGACCCCCTCACGATCGTGGCGTTGTAGACCAGCGCGGAAACCGCGGAGGCAGCGCCGCTGAAATTGCAAAGACGAACCGAAACAGTGCCGCTGGCGCTGACGCGCATCATCCCGAGGAAGCCTTGCGGCAGAGCCGGCCAGCCGGCCGCGATTCCATCACCGGGATTAGCACCAGGCACGGAAACGTTTTGCTCGGTGGAACAAGAGCCCGCCCCGATGGCGGAAAAAGTGAGCGAAGCAGACCCGGTAATGAACGTAGGAATCACGGAGGAATCCACGCTGACCGTGCTGCTGGTTCCACTTTCCAGAATCACAACACCCGTTCCAGCGGCCAGTGACTTGGCCGAAAGAAACGCGCGCTGATCGAAGCCGCCGCCAATCGCCCAGGCGCCGCCGGAGGCATTCCAGGTGAAGACCGGAATGGAGTTGATGGGAAACTGCGAAACGTTGGTTTGAACCTGGCAACCGGAAGAGCAGGCCAAGGTGAGAAAGCTGCTACCCACGTTGAGAGTGCCGTCGCCTGTGAGATAGATATAAGCCGTATCGGTGCCGCCGGAAAGCGTCACGGTCGAGCTTTGTGTGATGGAGTACGTGACGGTGCCGAAGCGCACGTTGCATGGAGTCGCGAGCGAGCAGAGAGCGCCGATGGTCAATAGATTGGGATTCGTCACCGAAACCGCGAAGTCGCCAAGCTGGGAAGCCGTACTCGCACCCGACCCACCCGATCCGCCGCCGCTACCCGAACTTAAGCCCCCCGATCCGTTCACGACGCAGCGGCCGCTCTGCGGTTGCAGGAACGATACGGCGACATCGTAAGTGCTCTGGTTCACGGTTACGTGACTCGGCTCGATGAGGTTGGCCGGGCTGGCGTTGTCATAGCAACCCACCAGCAGATTCGGCGTATTGAGATTGTGCTCCGTGCCGGGAATGGCAAGTACCGTGGTTCCGCTGAACGTTGTGCCGAAGTTCGGCGGCGTCGCCACCGTAAGAGGAAGCCAGGTTGTGGAAGCGGCGCTCCATCCAAGGAGCTGGCCGTTGGTGGGAGCGGTAGTCGCTACGGGGCGGTTTTGCAAACCGGTGACGGTGACGGCTGACGGCGTACCGTTGACGTCGCCGGCGAGTTGCTGCCAGATGGGGTTGACGCCGTCGGTCGTCAGGAACGCACCAGCATTATTGGTCTCACTGGGCACCAGGCTGGTCTGCGGGATGGCCGCGCCTTCCAGGGACCAGGTGTTGGTGACGGAGCAGCCGTAGAGGTTCTGGCCTGCCGGTCCGGTCGTGAGGAAGAAGAACTCGCCTTGTCCGCACGTTGCCGGAAGGCTGGCGCCCACCTGGGCGGGTTTTGTCGAGGTCGCGTTGCTGAAATCGACACTCTTGGATTGAGTGCGGAGATCGACCTTGGTTTGTGCGCACAGGGCCGACCCGCACACGACGGCAATCGCGGAGCATCTCCGCCATAAGGATATTCGCATAAGATTCTGTCCGGTGGGGCTCTGTTGGTTTTCGCGTGAGCGACAACATCAACCCGCTTTCAGGAAATCAGATAGAAAGTGCGCTGGGGGTGGCGAATTGGGTTAAGCCGATTAGAATCCTAGCGAAAAATGTCGATTTTTGCGGTGATTCGCCTTCGGACCCGGTTCAACTTTGGTCAGAAGGAGGGAGTGCAAAACCCATGCCACGGATGAATGGGGATGGACACGGATAGCGGGCTTGGAACCTTTACAGTCCCGGATCGAATCCCAGTTCGAAGTCTTCCGCGGGGTCGACGAGTTCGCGCAAGAGCACGTCAACGGTTCGCTCGGCCTTTCCATTGGGCGTGAAGTGGATGCCGCATTCTTTCTCGGCTTCCGCTTCCCACCACCAGCGGCCAGCGCGCTCGTCCTCGCCCGGCAGCGTCGCCCTGGTGCAGGGTCCGCAGCCGATACTGGTGTAACTCTGCTCATAGAGCGGATGGACGGGCAAATCGTTCTGGGCGATGTATTCGTCCACTTCCTGTTTCGACCAGTCGAGAAGCGGGCTGATCTTTACCAGTTCGGAAGAGTGGTCGACCTGGGGGAGCGCGGCGCGGGAGGGGTTCTGGCCGCGCCGCAGACCGACCATATAGGCCCGGAATCCTTTCAATTTGCGGCCCAGCGGACGAACCTTGCGAATCTTGCAGCAGAGCATCCGCAACGGCACCTCGCGCCGAAACAGGTTGGGCCCATAACGGGTGACCATGGCCTCAACCTCGTTGGTTTCGGGGGAAACGGTTTCTACCTGAACGCCATACCGATCCCGGATCATTTCAATCATCTGATAGGTTTCGTCGGGCAGGCGACCCGTATCGAGGGTGAATACCCTCACGGTAGGATCAATGCGCAAAGCCATGTCGAGAATCACCGCGCCCGTTTTCTGGAAGCTGGTGCAGACCGCGAGGTCGCGGCCATACTCTTCGATGGACCATGCCACGATCTCCTGGGCTGTGCGAAGGTGGGCGCGGACCTCGATCATTGCATTATTGATGGAGAAAGGGGTAATTGGATTCTAAACAAGAGGGGAAAATGGAGCGGGAGACGGGATTCGAACCCGCGACATCGACCTTGGCAAGGTCGCACTCTACCAACTGAGTTACTCCCGCGAAACCGGAAGTCCTATTCTCTTATGGTTTCGATGCTGGTGTCAAACATGGTGGCTTGACACGAGCGTTTTCGTGGCCGAATACGAACCTGGGACTGCCACCGAAAACAACCATTTTCAGGTGATCCTGTTTTATGCAAGTCGTTACAAGACAATACTTTATTTGCCCCTTGCGAGACGGCGTGCTTGTGTTAAAGTGAGTGCTGCTGTTTTGAAACCAATGCCGCAACATCCTCGGATCGCCACCCGGATTTTCAGCCGAGACGCCGCGGTTTACTCAGTTCAGGACTAAAGAGGAATTGTTCGCTCAGGGCTCTCCTGGAGGGGGTCCATTGGGCGGCTGTTGCTTGTGGACTGAGTTACAAAACAGCGACAAGTTCGCCGTCAGGAATGTGTATGAACGCGTGGGATCAGATCAAAGTACAGCTAGCGTCGACGCTTAGCACCGAGAGTTTCGATAATTGGGTCAGCCGCACGGCGCTTGATCGAGTGGAGGGCGAAACCCTTCATGTGTTTGTTCCCGATCAGCAGACGCGGCAATGGCTTGAATCGGAATATGGCGACCTGATCCATTCCATGGTGCGCAACGTAAACGGGTCGCACTTCCGCCTGGTGACGTATCACCCCGCATACAGCGAGCGACACGAACCCATTGCCGATCCTGTGCCGGAGGATCCTTCTTCCCTGATGAGCGCGTTGAATCCGCGTTTCACGTTCGATTCGTTCGTGGTGGGAGCGAGCAATCAGTTCGCGCACGCGGCAGCGCGATCGGTGGCCACAAATCCATCGCGCAGCTACAACCCGCTGTTCATTTATGGCGGGGTCGGGATGGGCAAGACGCATCTGATGCATGCCATTGGACGGGCGCTTATCAGTTCGAATAAAATGCGCGTGATCTACACTTCGAGCGAGCGGTTCATGAATGAAGTGATTTCCGGCATCCGCTTCGACCATATGGCAGCACTGCGGCAGCGCTACCGGTCGGCGGACGTTCTGCTGATCGACGACATTCAATTGCTGGGCAGCAAGGAACGGACGCAGGATGAACTGTTCCACACGTTCAATGAACTGCACGACCACCAGAAGCAGATCGTGATTTCAAGCGATGCGCCGCCGAAAGAGATTCCCGGATTGCTGGACCGACTGCGGTCGCGGTTCGAATGGGGTTTGATGGCGGATATCCAAGCCCCGGACCTGGAAACGAAGATGGCCATTCTGGACAAGAAGGCCGAGATGGAGGGAGTGCGGCTTCCCGATGATGTCCGGACGTTCGTGGCGTCCCGCACGAAGTCCAACGTGCGCGAGCTGGAGGGCGCGCTGGTAAAGCTGATCGCTTATTCGTCGCTCACCGGGGCTCAGATCACCCTGCCCATGGCGCAGCAATGCCTGAAGCACCTGCTGCATGCGCAGGACCGCCGCGTGACCATTGACGCCATCCAGAAGGCTGTAGCGGAGAAGTTTGGCGTGCGGCAAGCGCAACTCAAGGAAAAGAGCAATACGCGCGCGATCGTGCACCCCCGCCAGGTGGCGATGTATCTGGTGAAGGAGCTGACGGCGGCCTCACTTCCGGAGATCGGCCGGGCATTCGGCGGAAAGCATCACACCACTGTGATTCACTCGATTGGGGTGGTTACCAAGAAACGGGTGACAGATCCCGAATTGAACAGGATCTTACACAGTCTAACCGACTCATTACAAGGTGGTTAGCGTTTTCGTCCACAGCCCCCCTTGTGATCCGGAGAGGTTTTCTGTAAATATCCGGTTGCAGGGCGGGTTTTGCAGGTTCGTCCGCGGCGTTTTCCTAAATCTGCTGAGACACGAACCTGTTGAATTTTGTATAATTTAGGAAGAAATCAACAGTTTCGACAGGCCTACTAATACGGGTTCTTCTGTATAGATTTAAGAACCTATCAGAAGTAATGGGAGAGATGGATGGAATTCACCGTCAGCAAAAGCGATCTGGTGCGCGAGTTGGGCTTGTCTCAGGGTGTTGTCGAAAAGAAGACGACCATCCCGATTCTGTCGAATGTTTTGATCCAGGCGGAAGGGGATCGCGTGTTTTTGACCGCGACGGATCTGGAATTGGGAATCCGCTGTTCGTGTCCCGCCCGAGTGAAGAAAGAGGGTGCTGGAACCATTCCGGCGCGGCGGCTTCTGGACTACGTCCGCCTGCTTCCGGATGCGGACATCACGTTCAAATTCCTGGAGAACCACTGGGCGTCGATCACCTGTGGGAAGTCCAAGACCAAGATTGCCGGCATGAGCCGGGAAAGCTTTCCGGAACTACCGGAGATGCCGGAGCAGATTGCGGAGATCCCATACGGCCTGCTGGCGTCTCTCATCGCCCGGACGTATTTCGCGATCTCGCTGGAGGAATCGCGCTTTACGTTGAATGGCGCGCTGCTGCTGGTGAAGCCGGAGGGAGTGACCATGGTGTCAACCGACGGGCACCGGCTGGCGTTTGTGGACCAGCAACTGGCGGACCCCGCCAATAAGAGTTTCCGTGCTCTGGTACCGCGCAAGGCCATGAACGAAATTGCGAAGCTCGCGGCCGAAGGAACGCCAGATCAGAAGGCGCATTTGTCGAGTGACGACAATCATCTGTTCTTCCAGTTTGGCGACCGGCTTTTGATCACGCGGAAGCTCACCGGGAATTTTCCGGATTATGAACGTGTGCTGCCGAAAGAGAACGAACACATCGCGCGCATGTCGAAGGCGGAGATTCGTTCGGCGATCGAGCGCGTGGCGCAGTTTGCGGATGAGCGTTCGCGAGCGATCCGGGTGCGCTTCGAGCCGGGTGAGGTTCGTGTGTTCTCCTCGTCGGTTGAGACTGGTGAGAGCGAGGAAAGCGTATCGACGGAGTACCAGGGTCCGGCGATGGAGATTGGTTTCAACGCGCAGTATCTGCTGGATTTCATGCGGGCCATCTCGCAGGACGAAGTGGCGTTCTCGCTGAAAGACGAGAAGAGCGCAGGCGAGCTGCAGCCATGGCTGCCGGCAGGCGATGGGACGCAGAGCCAGAGCTATCGCTACGTCGTCATGCCCATGCGCATTTGAGGATTCTTGAAATAGGTTTACATGCCCAACGAAGTCAACATGTCGTCTCCCGACACTTACAATTCGGAAAGTATCAAGGTTCTAGAAGGTTTGGAAGCAGTCCGTCTGCGGCCCGCGATGTATATCGGGTCTACGGGTGAGATGGGGTTGCATCACCTGGTCTATGAAGTGGTGGATAACTCCGTCGATGAAGCTCTGGCGGGTTATTGCAAGAATGTCGAAGTCATCATTCACATCGATGATTCGGTGACGGTGATTGACGATGGCCGTGGAATTCCCGTAGGCATCAAGCCCGAGTTCGGCGTCTCCGCCGCTGAGATCGTGATGACGAAGCTGCACGCGGGCGGGAAGTTCGACGATAACTCGTATAAAGTATCGGGCGGTCTGCATGGCGTCGGCGTGAGTTGCGTGAATGCGCTGAGTGAACGTCTGGATCTGGAGATATGGCGCGAGAAAGCGACCTGGCAACAGGAGTACGCGCAGGGTGTTCCGAAACACCCGCTGAAGGAAACCGGCAAGACCCGCAAGACGGGGACAAAGATTACCTTTAAGCCCGACGCCACCATCATGATGGTGACGAAGTTCAACTTCGATACTCTGTCGCAGCGCCTGCGTGAGCTCGCGTTCCTGAATAAAGGCCTGCGGATCACTCTGACCGACGAGCGCGTGGACCCACCCAAGAGCCACGAGTTTCTTTATGAAGGCGGTATTTCGGAGTTCATCCGGCATCTGAACCGCGGTAAATCGGTATTGCATGATAAGCCGATCCATTTCGAGTCGTCGGCCAAGCTCCCGAACGGCTACACGATGGAAATGGAAGTGGCGCTGCAATATAACGACGCATATGCCGAGAGCGTCTTCAGCTTCGCAAATAACATCAATACGGTGGATGGCGGCACGCACTTATCCGGCTTCCGCAGCGCGCTCACCCGCACGATCAACGCATTTGGCCAGCAGGCAGGATTGTTCAAGGATGTGAAAGAGAACCTGACCGGCGACGACGTGCGGGAAGGTCTGACCGCCGTGGTGAGCGTCAAGGTTCCGCAGCCGCAGTTTGAAGGGCAGACCAAGGGCAAACTGAATAGCGATATTCAAGGGCCGATGACGCAGTTTGTCAATGACAAGCTGGGTGAGTTCTTCGAAAAGAACCCGACCGTGATGAAAAAGATCGTGGGGAAGGCGATCGATGCGTCGCGGGCCAGGGAAGCTGCGCGGAAAGCGCGCGACCTGACCCGGCGTAAGGGGGCGCTCGATTCCGGTGGCCTCCCCGGTAAGTTGGCCGATTGCCAGGAGCGTGACCCGGCGCGGTGCGAATTGTTTCTGGTGGAAGGCGAATCCGCCGGCGGTACGGCGAAGCAGGGGCGGGACCGTAAGTTTCAGGCGATTCTGCCGCTGAAGGGCAAGATTCTCAACGTCGAGAAGGCCCGCTACGACAAGATGCTGGGGCACGACGAAATCCGGGCGCTGATCACGGCGATGGGCACGGGTATTGGCAAGGAAGACTTCAACGCCGCGAAACTGCGCTACCACAAGATCATCATCATGACGGACGCGGACGTGGATGGCTCGCACATCCGGACGCTGCTGCTGACTTTCTTCTTCCGGCACATGCAGGAGTTGATTACGCGAGGACACGTTTATATCGCCCAGCCGCCGCTTTACAGCATCAAGCGGGGCAAGAACGAGAAGTACATCAAGGACGAGAAGGAATTCACGCGCGAGATTATGCGCCGCGCGACCGAGAACCTGATTATTGAAACGTCGGCGAACGGGCAACCCTCGGCGCGCCTGGAAGCGGGCGAATTGCGCGCGTTCCTGATGAGTTTAGACGAGTTCGAGCAGATGTCGTTCAAGATTGAGCGCCGCCTGCGCGATGAGCGCGTGGTGGAAGTGTTAGGCCGCGCGGAGTTTGCGGTAGATACACGCGGGGATTTTCTGGAGCGGGCGAATCTGGAGCCTCTCCTGGCGGCGTTGAAGGCGGCGAACGTGCATTCGGCGGAGATCCGCGCGGATGAAGAGCATGCCGCCTGGATGGTTACGTATCACGATTCGACCAATGCCGAGCGGTTCATCAACATTGAGCTGGCTTCGCAGCCCGACTATAAGCGCTTTCGAGTTTTCGCCAAGCAGATCAGCCGGAACAATCACGCACCCTTCTCGGTAATCAAGAACGAGCGCAAGGAAGTGCAGCCGGATTGGCGAGGATTGCTGGCGCATGTGAAGGAAGAGGGCAAGCGCGATTCGAGCGTCAAGCGGTATAAGGGTCTGGGTGAGATGAATGCCGAGCAGTTAGGTGAGACCACGATGAGTCCGGAGAAACGGGTCCTGCTGAAAGTGCGTCTGGAAGACGTGGTGGAGAGCGATTTGATCTTCACGACACTGATGGGGGAGGATGTGGAGAGCCGGCGCAAGTTCATCGAAGACAACGCGCTTGACGTGAAGAATCTGGACGTTTAATATGGCGCGGTCGGCCGATTGGGATCCGGCCCGGTACGAGGGCAGCCATTCGTTCGTATGGGAGTACGGCGCGGATCTTGTATCGCTGTTGAACCCGCAGGCCGGCGAGCGCATTCTTGATGCCGGTTGCGGCACGGGTCACCTGACCGCGAAAATTTCCGAATGCGGCGCGGACGTGCTGGGGATTGATTCGAGTCCCGCTATGATCGCACAGGCGAGGCAGAATTTCCCTAAATTACGTTTCCAGTTGGCGGATTTGCGCGAGTTTCGCAGCGATCTCGCCTTCCACGCGGTGTTTTCCAATGCCGCCCTGCATTGGATTCAGGAAGCCGATGTCGCGGCGGCTTCGCTGAGTGCGGCGCTCCGTCCAGGTGGGCGCCTGGTGCTGGAGATGGGAGCGCAGGGAAATATCGCGCTGATCTCAGCAGCCCTCGAAACGAAGATTCACAATTACTTCCCGAGCATTGCCGAGTATGCCGGCGTGCTGGAGCGGCAGGGGCTGGAAGTGCTGAACGCGGTGATCTTTGCTCGGCCAACAGAGCTGGCGGGTGGTGAGCGGGGCCTGCGGGATTGGATCGCTACGTTCCGGCCGGATAATACCCGCCCGATTGAGGACGTGGAAGGGGACCTACGGCCCGTGCTGTGGGGTGATGGAAAATGGATCGCGGACTATCGACGGCTCCGGATTATCGCTCGAAAGATTAGCTGAAGAGGGGAGCAATCCTAGCCAATACCGATCCCTGATGTCCCGCGACGCCCGTGGTTCGGCTACCGGGACCCTGCAATGAAACCGTGAATCCCGCCTGCCGAGCCAAATTGCCACCCGAGATTGTCGGGAGCACAACGGGAACGTGTGTCAAGGTGTTGAAGCGCTGGAGATACCACCAAGACTGGCAGAACCCCCTGCTGCTCGTGCCCAGATGAATATCCCCTCTCTTCACAGGAGTTCCCGCCCCACAGGGGGCGAATCCAGCCAAGCACGATCTTCCTCGCCGATGGGCGCCTGGGGATCGCACTGAGCAAGAAGTTCCTCCAACGTATACCGGGGCTTTGGTTTGCGGTTGGACGATCAGGCGGTCCCCCTCCACGGCGAGGCTCACCGTTGCCACAGGTTGCAAGTGGAGCAGATCCAGGATCGCTGGCGGAACAGCCAGCATTGTGGAACCGCGCACCTTTCTCAGATTTGGGGTGTGCATGAGCATGGCCAATAGAGCGAGTTGCGGCGCGCTCAGACGACTGGATTCCTTAGCACCCCGATCCCCTCAATCTCCACTTCCACCACATCGCCGGGTTGCAACGCGAACGTATCCCCAGGCGTGCCCGTGTAAATCAAATCGCCGGGCATCAGCGTGACCCAACGGCTGGCCCAACTGACAATCGAGGGGCAATCATGCACCAGATCGGACGTTGGGGCCCTCTGCGCTACCTTCCCATTCACGCGCGTCTCCAGCATGAGATTGGAATAATCGAGGCCCGTCACAATTGCCGGCCCTAAAGGGGCGAACGTGTCGCACCCCTTGGCGCGCCACCATTGCAGGTCTTTTTTCTCCCCACGCTGCCAGTTGCGGTCGCTCACGTCATTGCCACAGGTGACGCCGTAGATCGCGTCAATGGCTTGCTCGCGCGTCGCGTTCCTGACCATCTTCCCGATCACCAACACCAGTTCCCCCTCAAAATGAACGTCGGTGGCGTCCGGCGGAATCCGGATCGCTTCACCGTCGCCGATGAGCGATGAAGGCGGTTTATAGAAAAGCTCCGGCGTTTCGGGAAGCTTCCTACCCCCGAGATGGCTGCGGTAATTCAATCCGACGCCAATCAGCTTGGTGGGTGCACAAGGCGGCCCACTTCTTCCATCTGTTAGAATTCGAACACATCGATGAGGCATCACAAGTACTGAAGCTACTACAACCGCGCACAGCATCCAAACTTAATGGGAGAATACGTTCAGACTTCGCTTCGAGAAACCCCGGGCCGGATGGAAAAATCATCTCAGAACATCCAAGATAGCTTTCTGAACAACGCTCGCAAAGAGAAGACCTCGGTCACGATCTACTTGCTGGGCGGGGTACGGCTGAATGGCCGGATCAAAAGCTTCGATAAGTACTCGCTGATCCTGGAATCGAATAGCCAGGAGCATCTGGTCTTCAAACACGCGATCTCGACAGTCGTCACCGGGCGAGCCTTGCATCCCGTGAGCCACCCACCTCCGCCCGTTGCGGCCAAAACCGGAGAGAACACCCCGGCGGAAGTGCGTCATGAAGTCACTGAAGCCTAATACCGACGAACGCGCTGTCCTGGTAGGTTTTGCGATCAAGTCCGCCCACAAAGGGACAGACACGGAAGACTCCCTTGAGGAGCTGAGGGAACTGGCCGGCAGTGCGGGCGCGGCGCCTGTTGCCGAGACGACGCAGATTCGCGGCGCGGCCGATGCAGCGACCTTGCTCGGGCGGGGCAAAGTGGACGAACTGCTGGCGCTCTCGAAATCCGTCGAAGCCGACCTGGTCATCATCGATTTCGATCTCAGCCCTACGCAGCAGCGCAACCTCGAAAAGCTGCTCGACCTGAAGGTGATCGACAGAACCCAGCTGATTCTGGATATCTTCGCGTCCCGGGCGCGGACACGCGAGGGCAGGCTGCAAGTCGAACTCGCTCAGTTGAACTATTTGCTGCCGCGGCTTTCGGGCCACGGCGCCTCCATGTCGCGCCTGGGCGGCGGCATTGGAACGCGCGGGCCGGGCGAAACCAAGCTGGAGACGGATCGCAGGCGCGTTCACCGCCGGATTAAGAAAATCCAGGAGGAAATCGAGAAGGTGCGCGCCGGGCGCACGTTGCACCGGCGTCAACGCCAGGCGGTGCCGCTCGCGACCATCGCTCTGGTGGGCTACACCAACGCCGGCAAGAGTACACTATTCAACCGGCTGACCAGCGCGCACGTGCTGGCGGATCGCAAAATGTTCGCAACGCTCGATCCCACGGTGCGCTCCATCCAGTTGCCTTCCCGTAGAAAGGCTTTACTCAGCGACACGGTAGGATTTATTCGAAACCTTCCCACCACTCTGGTGCACGCGTTTCGTGCCACTCTGGAAGAGGTGGCGGAGGCAGCTCTTATTTTGCACGTGGTGGATGCATCTTCGGAAGGCGCCGCCGAACAGGCGGAGCAGGTGATGAAGGTGCTTGGCGAAATCGGCGCGGCGACAACGCCGCAGATCCTGATTCTCAACAAGAGCGACCGCCTGCCTCCGGATTCGCCCGAGGAAGCGAGAGACTCGGACGCGCTCACGCGCTCCGTGTTACGGCACAGCTCCCCGCCCTACCCGCCAGCGGTTCTGATGAGCGGACTAACGGGCGTGGGCGTTCCCGATCTTCTGGCGTCGATCGACCGCGTGCTGCCGTCCGATGCGCAGGATGTGGAGCACTTCCGCATCCCCGCCGGCCATGGCGCGGATATTGCTCTCTTGCATGAGAGCGCGAGGGTGATCGCTTTGGAGTATCATGACGGTGTCTGCGACGTGGACGCCGCGGTGCCGGCAGCGGTCCGCGAGAGATTGTCGCTGTGGCTGACGCCGGGCCAGCCTGTGGAAAAGTCTGTGGGGAAGTCGTGACTGCCTACATGAAGATTTGGAATGAACGGTCGTCGGCTTTCCTCTATCCGATGAGGTCCGGCGCGGCTGCGTCCTCACCTTTTCATGGAGTTACGAGAATTCCGTTCCGGTTGGCGTCGAGGGCCGCGAAAAACCTGTGTGGCGCTAAAGCCCTACATATTTTCCACAAATTCCGGGAGATTTCAAACCCGTGAATTTCCCCAATTCACTGACCCTGCTCCGTATTTTCTTCGTTCCGTTGCTGGTTTCCGCGATGGTGCAGGAGAAAATCTCGTTCCACCTGACGAGCGGGATTTTTATATCGAACGATATCCTGGCATTGGGAATTTTCATGTGCGCCGCCGCCACTGATTTACTGGATGGCTATCTGGCCAGACGCTGGCGGCAGGTAACCACAGTGGGAACACTGCTTGACCCCATCGCCGATAAGCTGCTGATTTCGGCTGCTCTTGTCGCCCTGGTGCAGGTCCGCGCGGTTCCCGGCTATCTGGCCATCCTGATTATTGGGCGGGAGTTTGCCGTTTCCGGCCTGCGTAGTATTGCCGCGGCTGAAGGGTACACCATTCAGGCCAGCGACCTCGGCAAGACTAAAATGATTTCTCAAGTGGTGGCAATCTGTGTTGTTCTTCTGGGGTTACGCCACCCGTCATTTCGCGCGTTGGGTTCTTTTTGTATGTGGGTGGTGGTTTTCTTCGCCGTCACATCGGCCATCGGCTATTTCGTGAAATTCTGGCGGCATATCGACGAAAGCATCAAATTGCGCCGGCGATCCGAACTGCTTCAGGAAGAACGGCGACGGCTGGAAGCGCGTCAAAGAGGCTCGGAAACAGGTTCCGGCGTGGGTGTGCGTACGTGAGCACCATCCACAGTCAGAATCACTGAGCGGATCTGCCCTTTGGGCCCCAGTGGCGGGATATCGCTGCCATTTAACTTCAACGCCAGCGCCCCGGCGTTACCCGCCCGAAGGTCCACCACCGACGCCGCATTGATTTCCCGCGATTCCCCCGCATTCAGCATTCCGGTAAAAAGGACCTTTCCATCGGCTGTGATTCGAGTCCAGCAGGAGTCCGATGCGGCAACCAGTACGTGAACACCCGCGCCGCTGGCCGGAATCGCCGGGGAATCGAGCTCGCCCGGAGGCGGCACGGCAGCCTGTTTCGCCGGCCCAGTTGTCTCGGCGGGTTTCGAAACCGGCTGTTTTGGGGGCGCCGATTTGGCCACTTGCGCAACCAAAGTTTTCCGCGGCGACGGCAAAACGTGAGCCCGCACCGTGCCCCAATTCTCGAAAGCCCAAACCCCCGCCGCGCAAACTCCGATGGTAATCACAAAAGTGAAGAAAGAAGTGAGCGTGTTGCCTCCAAAAACATCCGCGAGCGCCCGCAGATTCAGGGAAAAACCGCTGGAATAGTTCTTCGGCTTCCTCGTGACATCCGCCGCCGGCTCGTCAGCAGACTGCTCCCGGTCAAACTGCGCCAGCACATCGGCTTCATTGAGGCTCAGCACGTGAGCGTACTGGCGCACAAAATTCCGGGCAAATACGCGGCCCGGCAACTGTTCAAAGTCATCCAGCTCGATCGCCCTCAGCAAGCGCGGGCTAATTCGAGTTACAGTCGAAACCTGTTGCAGATCAAGGCTCTGGCGCAGCCGCTCGGTCGCCAGCCTGTGGCCTAAGGTGGGCATTCGGGAAACCTAAACAATCATTTCTTATAATACGAAGCGAGTCCGGCAAAATCTACTATCCCCAAAATGGCCAGTCCGCCCCTGTCAGTCGTTGTGGTCAACTGGAACCGCCGGGAGCTTTTGCGCGCCTGCCTGCGTTCTTTGATGAAGCAAACCAAGGTCCAGTTCCGGCTAATTGTGGTGGACAACGGCTCCACCGACGGTTCCGCCGAGATGGTGAGCTCTGAATTTCCCGCAGCCGTGCTGATTAGAAACCGTAAGAATCTGGGGTTTTGCCAAGCCAACAATCAGGGAATCCGCGCCGCCGGCGGAGAGCGCATCGCTCTTCTCAACAATGACGCCGAGGCCGAGCCGGAATTTCTATTTGAGTTGGAACGTGTGTTTGACGGGGACGACGAGATCGGCATGGCGGCGGCCAAGATCGTAATGTTTTCCGATCCACGGCGCATCGACAAGGCGGGCCATCTCATCTGGCCTGACGGACAAAACCGCGGCCGGGGCACCGGAGCGTGGGACGCCGGGCAGTTCGAACAGCAGGAAGAAGTTTTGTGGCCGGATGGGTGCGGCGCCATGTACCGGCGCTCCATGCTGGATGAGATCGGCGGCTTCGACGAGGATTTCTTCGCTTACGGGGACGATGCTGAACTGGGCCTGCGCGCGCGCATCGCCGGGTGGAAGTGCATTTACAATCCACGCGCAGTGGTGCGGCATCATCACAGTTCCACGCTGGGAACCGGCAGCGTCAAACGGCTCGCTTTGATCGAGCGAAACCGCGTATTACTGGCCGCTAAACTGTTTCCGTGGAGCCTGCTGTGGCTCAACCCGTTCTATTAT
Organism: Bryobacterales bacterium; assembly: GCA_003136675.1. GTDB lineage: Bacteria > Acidobacteriota > Terriglobia > Bryobacterales > Bryobacteraceae > Bog-113. The sequence continues at coordinate 23,122 of PLFE01000057.1, read as the reverse complement.
TTGCAGCGACTGGCGTCCGGCGCCCTGGCTGCGGCATCCGGCCAGGGTGAAGCCGCCTCATTCCCCGGCGCCGGCGGAAAACTACGTCTGGTGTTCGCGTTGTTTTCGGGAGACCTGCAAGCGCTGCCGCTGCTGCCGAAAATGCTCCACAAGCGCAGGACCCTGGTCCGCAAGCTCTCCCAACAAGAGACAAAAGAGTTGATACTCGAAAACCGCATCTCCCTCAAAGAACTGTCGACCCAGGCGGCGCGGGCTTCAGCCCCCGCGAACGAGGACTGTCTGCGCTGCGGTTCCACCGAAGCCGTGATTCTACTCGAAGGAACAGACAGGCTCTACCACACGACCACTGCGCGCTTCCAAGTGGCACGTTGCAGAGTATGCGGGCTCGCGCGCCTTTCTCCGCGTCCCGAACCGGCGCAACTGGATCGGTTTTATCCTGGGAATTACTGGTTTGACCCCGCCGAAGACACCGCATCGCGTTGGGCCGAGCGCTACCGCCGCCTCGTTCTTCAAGATCACGTCAACTTCGTAGTGGAGGCCCATCGCAACGCCTCCGGTTCCGGCCCGGTTCTCGATGTGGGTTGCGGCGGCGGCCTGCTGCCAGGAATGCTGCGGGAACGCGGACTTCCCGCCATGGGCCTCGATTCCTCTCAGCAAGCCTGCAAAATCGCCTGGCGCCGCCACCACGTCCCCGCCCTGCAGGCCGATCTCACCAACGCGCCCTTTCCGTCGGAATCGTTCTCTCTCATCACGCTGTTTCATGTCCTCGAACATCTGCCCGACCCGGGAGCTTATCTGGATGCCGCCCGCGAATTGCTGACACCTCACGGGCATCTTGTCGTGCAGGTGCCGAACATGGATTGCTGGCAATTCCGTCTGCTCGGCCAGCGCTGGAACGGTCTCGATATTCCGAGGCACCTTACCGATTTCCGCGGCGCCGATGTCGGCTTCTTCCTGGAGAAACATGGCTTCGAGGTAGTGCGCCGGAAGCATTTCTCCCTGCGCGACAACCCGGCCGGATTAGCAACCAGCCTCGCTCCGTCGCTCGACCCGATGGCCCGGCGAATCAAGGGCAAACCCGCATCGCTATTCCACAATGCCGCGTATCTGGCGCTCACAGCCGCCGCACTGCCTTTCGCGCTGCTGGAAGCGGCATGCGGGCATGGCTCTTCCATCATGCTGGAAGCCCGCAAACGATGACTTACACCCAGCGGCTTTCACGCGCACCCCGACCGATCCGGCGCTGGCTCCTCTACTTCGAATGCGAGATCACGGAAGCGGTCGCACGCTTTGCCGGCGCGCTTACTGCCGGCGCGCTGGTTCTCGACGCGGGCTCCGGCGAAGGCCAATACAAGCGATTCTTCGCCCACCAACGCTACCTTGGCGTCGATCTGGGAGTGGGCGACGCGCGGTGGAATTATCGCGCTCTCGATGCCGTCGCCGATCTGACCGCCTTGCCGTTTCCAGCGAGCACCTTCGACGCGGCGCTGAACATCGTCACCATCGAACACCTTCGCGACCCAGCCAGCGCCCTCGCCGAGATCGGGCGCGTCCTCAAACCCGGCGGCGCCTTTCTGCTGGTTGCGCCGCTCGAATGGGAAGAGCACCAGCAGCCCCACGACTATTTTCGCTACACGCGGTTCGGCCTGCGCAGTCTGCTGGAATCCGCCGGCTTCGACGAAATTCAACTCACGCCCGCGGGTGGCTTCTTCCGCCTGCTCTCTCGCCGTTTGCTCAACGGACTACAATTCTTTATGAGAGGCGTGGGGTGGTTGCTGTTCCCTGCCGCGGTCCTCGTCTTCGTGCCGCTCTCGCTGGTTCTGCCAGTTCTGGAACCGCTCGATCGCGAGCGTAACTTCACTCTCGGATATATATGCACCGCGCGCAAAACCCGTTGATGGTCCTTATCGCCGCTATACTCGTCAGCACCACCGCCGTCCAGGCAGCCAGCTTCAGCGGCGCGAAAGCCTACGGCTACGCCCGTGAAGCTGTCGCCGATGGACCTCGCCCGTCCGGCTCCCCGGCCATTCACCGCCTGCAAGAGCAGATCATCGCCGCATTGAAGCCCACCGGCTGCCAGCTTACCTTCGACGATTTCCGCGCCTCGACACCGGCCGGCCCTATCCCCATGCGGAATATTCTGTGTAAGTTCCCCGGCAAATCCGGCCGCGCCATCGTGATCACCGGACACTACGACACCAAGCGCCTGCCCAACTTTGTCGGCGCCAACGATGCAGGCTCTTCCACCGGTTTCCTGCTTGAACTGGCGAACGCGCTGCACGGATCGCCACGCCTGGACGATGTGACCCTAATCTTCTTCGATGGTGAAGAGGCCGTGAAGGAGTGGACCGATACCGACAGCCTCTACGGAAGCCGCCACCTGGAACGCGCGTGGCTGGACAGCGGCATGCTGGCGCGGATCAAAGCCCTGATCAACGTCGACATGATCGGCGACAAGGACCTGGACCTGGTGAAAGACGGTAATTCGGACATCAAGCTGCGCGACCTGGTTTGGAATACGGCTGGGCAACTGGGCTACGCCGCACACTTCCACACGGATTTGTCGGGGATAGAGGACGACCATATGCCTTTCATCAAAGCAGGCGTCCCGGCGATCGACCTGATCGACTTCACTTACGGCCCGGACCAGGCCTTCTGGCACACCGGCCAGGACACCATGGATAAGCTCAGCCCGAACAGTTTCGAAATTGTGGGCAACGTGGTGATGGCCGTGATTCGTCAGTTAGAGGAACGACCCTGATTCCCGGGGCGCTGGTTATAGACAAACCTGAAGGCTGGACCTCTCACGATGTTGTCAACCGGGTGCGCCGCCTGGCGCAGGAGCGGTCGATCGGACATCTGGGAACTCTCGATCCGATGGGTACGGGGGTGCTGCCGCTGCTGATCGGCTCCTCGACGCGCCTGGCGAAATTCTTCACACGCGCCGATAAGGTTTACGAAGTCCGCGTGCGGTTTGGTTTTTCCACCGATACGTATGACGCCACCGGCGAGAGAGCCGGAGAAGAGCGGCCGGTGACGTTCACGCGCGAAGACCTGGAGCGTGCCATCGGGGGCTTTATCGGCGTCATTCAGCAGCACCCGCCGCGCTTTTCGGCAAAGAAGATTCGCGGCGTTCCGGCCTATAAACTGGCGCGCGCGAATCAAGAGGTGGAGCTCGCGCCAGTCGAAATCGAAATTTTCAGTCTGGAAATCCTGTCGTTCGAGGGCCCCGAAGCAGCGTTACGGGTGCATTGCGGCAGCGGCACGTACGTGCGATCGCTGGCGCATGACCTGGGTCTGGTGCTGGGCTGCGGCGCGCATCTCACCGCTCTCCGCCGCACGCGCTCGGGAGATTTCTCAATCGAAAAAGCCTACACCCTTGCGCAATTAGAAACGAATATCGAGGATGCAGTGCTGCCGGCAAGTGGGTTACTGCCAGGTTTCCCGTGTGTGGTGATGGACTCCGCGTCCGAAGCCCAAATCCGCCATGGCCGCAATTTTCGAACGAACCCCTTTCGGGTGGATACGGGGACGAAGTTCGTCAAAGCATTGACGGAAAGCGGGGCATTGCTGGCCATTGGAGAAGCGGTTTTGCCGAATCTCTACCACCCGGTTGTCGTGCTGGCTTAATTGTTCTGGCTTAGCTGTCGGCTTAACCGCGCCGCTGCGGCCATTTAAGATATACTTCGTCAGATTGAGCAATCGAGCGGCGGCGAACCGCCCACTTAGCATCTCCGTCGTAATTCCCGTGTTTGATGGAGAGAAGTGTCTGGCGAATTGTCTGCATGCGCTGCATCATTCGGAGCTGGCGCCCATTGAATGCATTGTGGTTAACGATGGATCTTCCGATCGCTCGGCGGCAATCGCCACGGAGTTGGGCTGCGCGGTTCTTTCCACCGGATTGCGCCGGGGTCCCGCTTACGCGCGCAATCTGGGAGCACGGGCCGCGGCGGGTGACATCCTGGTTTTCCTGGATGCCGATGTCTGCCTGCACGCCGACTCGCTGGAGCTTCTCCGGCGGCATTTTGAATCAGACCCACATCTTGCGGCGGCCTTTGGATCCTATGATTCCAGCCCACAGCACGTCGCCTTCGTTTCGCAATTTCGAAATCTGCTGCATTGTTTTACCCACCAGACCGGGGACCCGGATGCCCGCACGTTTTGGAGCGCGTGCGGCGCCATTCGGCGCGAGTGGTTTGAACGCGTAGGAGGGTTTCGAACCGACTGCGCGAGACCGGCCACCGAGGACATAGATCTCGGCTACCGGATCAAAGCGCAAGGGGGCGAAATCCACCTCGATCCTGCTATTCTCGTGACGCACCAGAAATCCTGGTCGCTCCTGAGCATGGTGCAAACGGATATTTTCGACCGCGCGGCTCCCTGGACTCGCTTGATTCTTCAAAGCGGGACCTGCCCGAATGACTTGACCCTCCGGCGGAGGCGCATGGCCAGTGCTGTGTTGACTTGCCTCGCGTTCTGTTTCCTGATGCTGGCACTGGCTGGCTTGAACCGAGGCGCGTCAACTGCTTTGGCCGCAGCCGCTCTTGCGGCGTCGGCCTTGTTGGACCTGGATTTCTACCGCTTCCTGAAAAGTGTTCGCGGCTTCAGGTTCTCCGTCGCCGCGGTGCCGCTCTATAGCCTTTTTCATTTGTGCTCGGGCGTTGGTTCCGTACTGGGAACGGCGCTTTTCCTGTGTGCTTTGTTTCGAAGGACGCGGGAAACGGTGGCCTCAACGGACATAAACGTGAAAGATCCCGGCGATCTGCGGGCCCATCTGTAACAGCAGCCGGGGTAGAACAAGGAAGATCGGAACCATCCCCACCCACCGATACGCGCGGGCGTGGGCGGAACCCATCGCGATGGAAACAAGTAGTGGCGAGAACGGGCGCGAGTAGCCATAAGCCGCGTCCCAAAACGGCGCGGACGACACCAGAGGGAGCAGAAGAAGGAATAAGACTCCAGTGATTTGGGCTGAGCCTGTGCGGTTTCGCGACCAATAAAAAACCGCCAGGCCGAATGCGAGCAGCATCCCCGCAAGGGCCACGCAGTCCAACCCTTGCACCATTCGGTCAATCGCCGGCCGGAGGTGGTAGTCGATGGGGTGAGTGAGACGAATGAAGATTCCGAGCGGCGACCCTTTGCCCAGCCAGCCAGGGATACTCGGGCGGCTGGCACCTTCGCGGTGCAGGTAGACATAGGCGTACCAGGCAAGTGCCGGAATCGCCGCCGTCGAGAGGGCGAGCCCCCTGCGCCATTGCCGCTCGAAAGCAAGACTCAGGATGACGCCGAGAAGTACAAGCAGGCCCGTTTCGCGGCTCAGGCAGATCGCCATGGCCGACAGGAACAGGAATCGGTCACGCTTCAGGCGCGAGTACAACAGGAGGGCTATGGTCAACGAGGAGGTGGCCACGTCGATGGTGCACCGGTCCGCCGCAACGAGAGTTGAGGGCACGATCATGTATGCCAATCCCCAGGCCGGCGAATCCCCTTGAAGCATGATCCAGAGGCTTGCCCAATAGCAGCCGGCGAACACAAAGGCGGAGAGGATTGCAAGGTCTGCGAAGTCGATGAGGTCCCACCGGCCAAGCGCGAGCAGCCAAGCCAACGCGGGTACCAGAATGCGGCGCTGGCGGAGCGAATAGTCGTCCAGGTAATTGTGGTCCGCACCTTCTACCCACGGGTCATGGGCTACATAGCGGTACATCTGCCCGTCATAGCCCGGTCCCTCGAAAGTGAACGTCCCGCGGATGAGGTCCGGCGGGATTCGCTGCGCCTTTCCGGTATAAAAAAGGGACGTCCAGTTGCCCCCGAAGTTTCGTTCCACCGTGGCGCTTTGCCATCCTATAAACAATCCCGTGCCAATGAGTGCCCATAGGGCCGCCGCCCGCTTGCCGCTTTGCCAACTGCCCCGCAATCGTTTATAGTCGTTCGTGGTGATTCGGATCTCCGTAATTGTTCCGTTCTATGGCGCGGCGGGTACGATTGAGCGCTGTATCCGCAGCCTGCTAGATCAAGACTACCCTCTTGAGGACTACGAAATCATTGCGGTCGACAACAATTCGGTGGATGACTCCGCTTCCCTGATTCGGCGATTCCAGCGAGTCCGGCTACTGAGCGAAAACCGGCAAGGATCTTACGCCGCGCGAAACACGGGAGTCGAGGAATCGCGAGGGCAGATCCTCGCCTTCACAGATGCCGATTGCGTACCAGATTCCAACTGGCTGAAGGCTATCGACCAGCGGATGGAAAAGGAACGAACCCAGGCGATACTCGGCTCGCGCCGTTCTCCGGCAGAGCGGATGCGATTGATCGCTTCCTACGATGATGCGCGCGTCGAATATATTCTCAATCGCGGCGATGCCCGAGCCACGTTTGCTTTCACCAACAACATGGCCGTGCGGAGAACCGCCTTCGAGCGCCGCGGACCATTCCAACTTGTAGATCGTGGGGCAGACACGATCTTCGTGCGGAGCCTGGCGTCCGCGGAAGGAATGGGAGCCATTGGGTGGGAGCCGGCCATGCGGGTCACGCATCTCGAGTTGCAGACCTTTTGGGGTTATCTCCGCAAGAATTTCATTTACGCGAGGGCGCGCAAACGGACCCGTCATTTTGGGCAATGTGAAACGTTAAGCTCCCGGGAATGTCTGGGCGTCTTTCGCAGAGTCGTCAGGAACCGGTCTCCGCGGGAGAAGATTGCGTTAGCGATGTTATTAGGCGCAGGACGTCTCAGTTGGACGCTTGGGTCGTTATGAGGACAAGCATGCGGGTTTCCGTGATCATCCCTACGGCCAGCCGCCCGCAACGGCTCAGTCGTCTGATTTCACAACTGCGGCGGCAGCACCTGGAAGGAGACATGGAGATCATCGTGGTGGATGATGCCGGCGATCTTGATGCAGACATTCTGCGCGCCGCCGGCGGCCAATGCGAAGTGTGTCTGATGAAGGGCGGGCGTCGGGGTCCGGCGTGCGCCCGGAATGCCGGCGCTCTGGAGGCAACGGGCCAAAATCTCGTTTTTCTGGACGACGATAGCGAGATCGATGCGGGGTATTTGAGTCGTGTACTGCGGGAACTGGAATGCCGGCCGAATCACGCCGTGGCCGGTCCACAATGCGCCGTGGATGGCGCGGGCTCTTTTGCGCTGGCGAGCGCGTGGCTGCTGGATCACTTCTCGCGGTCGCAACGCCTGGATGAGGAAGACTACACTTTCGCGCCGAGCAACGGGCTCGCTCTTCGCAGAAGCGCCTTCCAGGGAATGGACGGGTTCGATATCCGTTTTCCACTGGCGGCCGGGGAAGATCGCGAGTTCTGTGAGCGATGGGTCGCATCGGGACGGCGAATCGCCATTCTGAGTCAACTGGCGGTTCACCACCATTTCCCCTCGACGGCCCGTGCATTCTGGGCGCAGCAGTGGCGCTACGGGCGCGGCGCCGCATTTCTGAGCGGACGGACAAGAAGCGCGGCTCACCTTCGTTCGACTTCTTTCTACGCGCGCCTGCTGTGGTCCCCTGTCGAAAACCTCGGATGGCAGAAGGGAATTCGAATCGCGCTGGCGTCGGCGATTGCTCAGGTGGTCGTTCTGCTGGGCTTCGCTTACCAGCGTTCCTTAGGGGCTCCATGTTAGATGTCGCGCCAGACCCGCTGATCTCCGTAGTGATCGAAGGCTATAACGATTCAATCGATTTGGGCTCGGCCCTCGAGACAGTCGGATGCCTGGAGAAGCAGCGCTATCCTCTGGAGCGCATCGAAGTCATCCTGGTGGGATCCAAGAAGCAGGCCGAGTACTGGGGCAAGCGGCTTGTGGGAAACCGGCTCGGCGGCAAGCGGGGATTCCTCCGCATTGAGGCTGTTGGCGCGGACGGCGCCCATTATTATCAGTTGAAGAATCTCGGGGTACAGCACTCCACCGGCGAGATCGTCGCCTTTATCGATTCCGATGCACTCCCTAATGCCGATTGGCTCCGCAGGATTGCCACCGGAATTACGAGCGGCGCCGCTGTGGTTGCCGGCATCACGCTTTTTCGTTGGGAGAACGGAAGCCGGCGCTTTGCCGGCTTTCTCACTGCCGCGGCATCCATCTCCTGGGGATTCATCGTGGGTGATCCGCCCCGCGGCTTTCTGAGTCACAACGCCGCGTTTCGGCGCGTGGATTTCGAGCGCATTCGCTACCGCGAAGATCTGGGCCGAACCTGCGCGGGTTCGTTCCTTCATGAAAGTTTGATTCAGCAAGAGCTTCCGATCCGTTTTCAGCCGGAACAGCGCGTCTACCACGCTTTCAATTTCCGGTGGTGGATTACACGCCTCCATGTGCGATTCGGGCATGAGGTGCATCTGCTGCGCCGTCTGAACCCGCAGGCGCGCCATCGTTGGGTGAGGCGTCTTGGCCCATTGGAGCCGCTGGCAAGTATGGCCTGGCACATGGCGCTGGATCTGCCGCAGTGGTTCCGCTTCTCGAAGGCGCTGGGGTGGAGTGTACCGGCGCGCATCGCGTATGTGCCGGTGGTGTTGCCGCTCTCGCTGGCAGCGCGCGGGGCGGAAGCCGTGGGGATGTACGCGACGCTGTTCTCTCCCCGTCGCATGCGCCTGTTCGCGCTATCGAATTGAGGAAAGCTACTCCAGCGCGCCGTCGAGATCCGCCAAATACATCGCAATCAGGCGGTACGAGTCGTGCCGCCCGGGCCCGTGCAAAAATCAGGTTAGGAATCCGGGAGTGCTTCACCGGCACCTCCGTGAGGTCCTCTCCCGTGCAGCCATCCTGCTCGAAGTACTGTCTGAGTAACTGCGCGCGGTCCGCGTTCTTCGGGGAAACCGCGCGCTCGCGAGATTCCACCACGCTTCGCTCAACGGTTGCGACCCGACCTGCTCCGCGGGAATGACGACGGCGCCAAGGCCGAGGGCACCCAACAGAGAACCCAGTCGCATGCAGATCCGTTAATCCTTCCGCTTACCCCACTCCTGATCGAGAAACAAATACCGCGCCCTGTAGGGGTCCGCCTGGGCTGCCGGACTCGCGTTCAGAAACATCACCTGCCAATCCCCGGCCGCGTGATAAGCGGGCCATTTCGGCAGATCTGGACCATTCGGATCTCCGGTACGAGCAAAGTTTGTCCAGTAAGAGCCCATTTGCTCCGACAGCTTGCGATCCTCGGGGCGCCACGATGCGCCGGAACGCGAATCGAGCGCCCCGAACACATACTCGATTTCGTCGGAGTGGAACGCGCCCATGGCCGCTGCATGATTCTTATCGCCCGGCGAACCCAGAGTGAAATAATAGCGATACACTGGCGCATCGCCCGTCTGAACCTGCGCTTCCAGCCAACGCCACGTCGAGTACACCAGGAAGCGGTCGCCCGCGAAATCCCCCGCCGAGGTTTCGGCTTCCGCGTCGGTTGTGCCGGGGTACGCCGCCAGAAACCGATCCGCGCGCTCGCCGAAGTCCTTCTTCGCCTGCTCCGCAAAGCTGGCCGCCGTGGGCTTTGTTTTGGAGAAAATTACCGCCGCGCGCATTTCATCAGCGTTCCAACCCGCCAGCAGAGGAATATGCGCCTGCTGTCCCGCCGCGTAAATCGCCGGAACACTGTCGGGGAGGAAATATCCGTCCACGTCCGGACCGAAATGCGGTGGAGGAGGCGTAGTCTTCGCGGTTACCGCCTTCACCAAGTCATCAGGGGAAATCTTGCGCAACTCCGCCAAGGTGCTCGCGTGCAGCGCAGTCTGGGCAAACTGCACGTCCTTCGCCTCTCTCTCGGCGCGTGGTTCATAGCCGAGGCCGCCGCTGAAGAAAGCTCCGCCGCTCTCGCCGATGGCTTTCGCGAACAACCCCTTGGCGAGCGGCGAAGCCATCTGCGTACTGACTGCGAAAGATCCCGCGGATTCGCCAAAGATCGTCACGTTTCGAGGGTCTCCTCCAAACGCCGCGATGTTCCGCTTCACCCACTCCAAAGCAGCCGTCTGATCCATCAATCCGTAGTTGCCGGATGCGTGATGCGGCGATTCAGCAGTGAGGTCGGGATGCACGAAGAACCCGAAAATGCCGAGCCGGTAATTCATCGAGACCACCACGACACCTCGATGGGGAAGAAATTGTCCGTCCTGCCGACCCTCGGAGGTTCCGCCGGCGACAAACCCCCCACCGAAGATCCAGACCATCACAGGCAGGCTGCCCGGCTTCGCGCCTTCCGGAGTCCACACGTTTAACGTGAGGCAGTCTTCGCTCGGCCCAGGGTCATGAAACACCATGTCGCCGTAGGAGACCGACTGGTAGCAGTGCGAACCGAATTCGGTAGCCGCACGCACTCCTTTCCAACTGGCTGACGGTTGCGGAGGCTGCCAGCGGAGATTGCCCACCGGCGGGGCCGCGAACGGAATCCCTTTGAACGCGCGGACCTTGCCATCGGTGGTGAGGGATCCTTCGACCGCACCCTTATCGGTCTTGATTCTTAGATCGGCAGCTTGCGCGGAAACCATTAGGAACAGAACTGCGAAAGCAGTGATTAGCGGGGGCTTCATCAAGCGAGGACTCATGCGTTTCTCCGCTGCCTAACTTATCACACGCCTGTGCTAAAGCTTCGCGGGGGTTCCGCCGACAGGTAACAGGATTCAGAAGAAATCATGTTAACGTCAACCTACTATCGCGCCGCGCAAATTATCGCGGTCAGTTCCTTTCTAGCTATTCGTTTGAGCGCATTCCCGGCATTGCCGGACCGGATCACGGCTTCCATCGACGGAAACCGGACCATCACGCTGCAACAGAATGTTCCGCATCAGCTACAGGTATTGGCGGCAGGAAGATTAGCGGATCAGGGCCCGCTGGACGCGGCTACGAAGATTGCCGGCATGAAGCTCATGCTAAAGCAAACCTCCGCGCAGAACGCGGGTCTTGTGCAATTACTCGAAGAACAACGCGACCCGAAATCGCCGAGCTATCACAAGTGGCTCACTCCCGAAGAATTCGGCGAACGATTTGGAGCGAGCAGCAACGATCTTGCTAAGTTAACCGCGTGGTTGAGCTCCCAGGGATTTGTGGTTCAGCAGGTGGCGCGCGCGCATAACTGGATCACCTTCGACGGACCCGCGGCATCGGTGGCGAACGCCTTTCGTACCACGCTGCATCGCTATGCCAGCGGGACGGAAGCGCACTTCGCCAATGCCGTTGAGCCGTCTGTTCCGGCAGCCCTTGCGGGAGTCGTCGGCAGCATCCGCGGACTGGATGACTTCCATCCGAAGCCGCAGCACAGGGTGAACAGCTCTCCGAAATATACCTACACTGACGGCTCCCACTATCTTGCGCCTGATGATATGGCCGCTATCTACGACATCTCTAAACTCTATGCAGCGGGTATCGACGGTACCGGGCAGAAACTGGCGATCGTGGGGCAAACCGACATCGATCTGGACTTTGTCACCTATTTCCGGAACTTCTTTGGTTTGTCGGTCAACACGCCGCAACTGGTACTGACCGGACCCGATCCGGGATATAGCGCCGGCGATGCGGGCGAGTCGTATCTCGATCTCGAATGGTCGGGCGCTATAGCGCGCAACGCGACCATTCTTTTCGTATATTCGGACGATGTCTTTACATCGGCGCTCTATGAAATCGACCAGAATCTGGCACCTGTGATGAGCATGAGTTATGGATACTGTGAACCCTGGAGCGGCACGAGCGTTCAAACGTGGGCGCAGCAGGCCAACGCGGAAGGCATCACCTGGATGGCGTCGGCCGGGGATTCGGGCGCGGCCAGCTGCGATTGGGATGGTTCTACCATCGCCTCAAACGGACTCGCCGTTCTGGCCCCCGCCGATGTTCCCGAGATCACTGCCGTGGGAGGATCGGAATTCAATGAAGGCTCTACCGGATGGAGTTCCCAAAACGGACCCACACAGGCGTCCGCTACCGGATACCTTCCGGAAATGGTTTGGAACGACTCGGCACTCGGATACGGGCTCGATTCCGGTGGTGGCGGGGTGAGCGTAAGGTTTTCGAAGCCCTGGTGGCAGGTGGCTCCTGGAGTACCCAACGACGGCGCGCGCGACGTTCCCGATGTCTCGCTCACGGCATCCGCCGACCACGATGGCTATCTGGTTTGGGTCGGCAACCTGCAAGCGTGGGGCGGGACATCGGCGTCTTCCCCTTCATTCGCCGGCATCGTAACCCTCGTGAACCAGTATCTGGTTACCCAGGGAATCCAGTCCACGCCGGGGTTGGGTAATATCAATCCGATTCTGTATAGCCTTGCTCAAACCTCGGGCGGCGTCTTTCATGACATCACAGTGGGCAACAATATGGTGCCTTGCACGGTGGGCAGCCCGAATTGCACCACTGGGTCGATGGGCTACTCGGCTGGACCGGGATATGACCTGGCTAGCGGACTGGGGTCAGTCGACGCTTACAATCTGGTCACTAACTGGTCCAGTGCAACGCCTTTAGTCGTCACGACGACAACGCTCACGGCCAGCGCAACATCCATCCCGCAGACGGCCTCGGTTCAGTTGACGGCTACGGTAACTCCGGCCAGCGGAACCACCACGCCCTCTGGTACCTTTACATTCACCCTCGCCGGCAATACGATTGGTTCGGCCGCGGCGGTTGCCACCGCCGGCACCAGCGCCGCCGCCACCGCCACAATCGCCGGTAGCAGCCTGAGTGTCGGGAGCAATACGATCACCGCGGGATTCGTCGCGGCAGGCGTTTTCAGCACGTCTGTAGCGTCGCTACCCGTCACAGTTACTTCGAACGGCACCACCACAACGCTTACGGCCAGCCCTACATCCATCTCGACCACGGGAAGCACATTGCTCTCGGTTACGGTTAAGTCAACGAGCGGCGGTTCCATCCCGGCGGGCGGCGGCTTGGAGTTTTTCATCAACGGCACGTCGCTAGGCGAGGTGACGGTGCAGCCCTCGGGAGCCAACGGTGTGGCTTCGCTTACGCTCACTGGATCGCAGCTTGTTACGGGGTCCAACAGCATTACCGCTAACTATTTTGGCAGCACTGGTTTCGCCGCTTCCACTTCCGCGCCGGTAATTGTCACCGTAGCTCCCGTTACCGTCAGCACAACGACGGCCCTGGCCGCGAGCGCGACCAGTATTCCGGCTAACGGAAGCACCGTGCTGAGCGTCACGGTTACGCCCTCCAGCGGGACGGTCTCACCTACTGGAACCCTGACGTTCAAGCTCGGAAGCACCACGCTCGGTTCAGGGACCCTGGCGGCATCGGGGACAAAGGCAGTCGCGTCCCTTACCGTGAATGGCAGCAGCCTCGCGACGGGCGCCAATAGCATCACGGCCACCTACGTCGCGACCGGAAATTTTGTGAGCTCCACTTCCGCAGCCGTCACCGTTACAGTCACTCCGGCTCTGCCGGCGACGACCATAGTGGCCACGGCGGCGCCGGCCAGTATCGCGGCTACGGCGTCAACGGTCCTGACGGCGACGGTGAGGCCCGCCTCCGGGACCGTCGCGCCTACCGGAAGCGTGACCTTCTCGGCCGGCAGCACCGTCCTCGGCACAGCCTTGCTAAAGGCCTCCGGGTCCACATCCTCGACAACCTTTACTGTAAAAGGCTCAAGCCTCGTTGGGGGAGCCAACGTCATCACCGTTTCCTATCTGGGAGTCAGCACTTTCGCCCCATCAACAACTTCAGTGACTGTGACCCTTCCTTCGACCGCGGTTGCGACCAGCACCACCGTGACCGCGAGTCCAGCCAGTATAGCGAAGAGCGGAACCACCCAGTTGGTGGCTACCGTCAAACCGGCATCGGGCTCCGGCACGCCCACCGGAACGGTCAGTTTCACAATCGGCGCAACGTCGCTTGGTTCAGCAGCGCTCGTCAGCGCGGCTCCTGGTACATCTACGGCAACTCTTGCATTGCCGGGAACGAATCTTGCCTTCAACGCCAACACAATTACCGCCGCGTACGTCGGCACCAGCGCCTTTGGCAGCTCGTCGGGATCGGCGACGCTGACCATCACCGGCGGACCGGTGTCAACCAACCTCACCCTGGCCGCAAGTCCGGCGAGCATCGCTTCAAGCGCATCGACGACCTTATCGGTAACTCTTACACCCGCGTCCGGCAGCACCGCCCCCACGGGAAGCATCGCGTTTTTGGTGGGCCAGGTTACGCTTGGTACCGCGACATTGACAGCCTCCGGATCCACTGCTAAAGCCGGCTTCACCGTGAACGGAACAAGTCTGGTGACGGGCGTGACCAGCATTACCGCGAGTTACGCGGGCAATAGCGCCTTCGCCGGCGCGGCAGGTTCGGTATCGGTGACGGTCACAGCGCCGGCAAAGGTGGCAACCACACTTGCCGCAACGGCGAGTCCGGCCAGCATCGCATCCACCGCAACGACTCAGCTATCCATCACAGTGACGCCCGCATCCGGCAGCACTGCGCCCACGGGCAGCATTGCCTTCGCGCTGGGCCAGACGTCACTTGGTTCGGCAACGTTGACGGCCTCGGGCTCTAGGGCGACGGCGGTTCTCACTTTGAACGGCGCGAGCCTCGCCATCGGGGCCAATACGATCAGCGCCACTTATGGGGGCACCACCGCATTTGCCGGCTCAGCAGGCTCAGCTTCGGTGACGGTTACAGCACCCGCGAAGGTAGTAACCACCCTCACAGCCACGGCGAGTCCAGCGAGCCTCGCACCCACGGCAACGACGCAGTTGTCTATATCCGTGACACCCGCATCCGGCAGCGCTGCGCCAACGGGCAGCATCGCGTTCACGCTGGGGCAGACCTCGCTTGGCTCCGCGACCTTGACGGCCTCCGGCTCCAAAGCGACGGCGGTCTTTACTTTAGTCGGAAGCAAACTCGCCTCGGGCGCCAACACCATCACGGCCACCTACGCGGGCACCACAGCCCTGGCGGGTTCAACGGGTACGGTAACGGTCACCATCGTTTCAGGCTCAAAGGTGGTAGTGACGCTGGTGAAGTCCAGCAGTGCGCAACCGGGCTTCCCTCTTTCCATTTCTCTCCAGGAGACGGCCGGGGTTGCCACAACGGTGACAGGCTGGACCATGGCTGGGACCAACTTCTCATCGGTAATCCCCGTCTCTTTCGGAAGCACTAAGCTGCCGGCGAAGGGAACTCTATCGACGGTCTCGATTATCCAGTGGTCGCCGATGCCCAATCCACTGGTTGTCGTGTTTACCGGAGCCGACGCGGGAGGACAGCAATGGTCCGTATCAACCTCGATCGCGACGAAATAGCCCTAACTANNTGTTGGCAGTAAACGTGCAACCCTCGGGTCTTAGTATGTCTTTTGGAATCTATGTTGCCGGTTACGGCATTATGATTATCGGACTCGCCCTGGGGTCCTATTACTTGCATGTCGCTCCGCACTGGATTGCGGTGGGTGCTGTAGTACTCATCGGGATCGGAATCTTGTCTGGTGTGGCGAAGACCCGCCAGCGCGACCAATAAGAAAGGGCAGCCCGTCTCACGACCGGCTGCCCATCGCAAACTGCTCGCTCCGGTTAGAACTGAACGCGGAGAGCGAACTGAATGTGCCGTTCGCTACCCGCAGCAGTGCCCGTAATCTTGCCGAAGTTGGAATCTCCCAGAGTCAAATCCGGGACGTTGTATTGCGGGGTGTTGGTCAAGTTGAAGCTCTCCGCGCGGAACTGAACGCGGAATCGCTCCGTGATGGGGAAGTCCTTGAAGACAGAGAAATCCAGCGTCCGCGTGGGCGGCGCCGTGTTGCTCTGCATGCCGAGATTTCCACCCGACAGGGCCCCTGGAGCCGTCACCGCAGCGGTATTGAAATATTCGCTGGGTGTTCTGCCGCCCGCGGGCGCCGCATTCGGATTCATGCCAGGAACAGCGTCCGGGAAGCAGCTATTCTCTCCGACCTGCTGGCAACCGTTCGCGTCGAGAGTGTACGGCTGACCGGTGTGCAGAGTCAGGATTCCGTTGGTTTGCCAGTTCCCCGCGAAGATATCGACGACCTTGTTGAGGTTCCCGCCAAACTGTTTACCGCGGCCGAAGGGAATATCGTAGTTGAACCCCGTCGTAAAGTTGTGGCGAATGTCCCATGAGGCGCTCGAGTAGCTGTCGTAGGTATTCAAAGCGTTCTTGGTGCCTAATCCCGGCGAGCCGCTGAGCGTGGTGCCCGTATCCGCCAGCGCGTGACCGTAAGTATAGGAAGTGATGAACTGCAAACCGCGTGACAACCGCTTGTCGAGTTTTACGGTCATCGCATTGTAATTGCCCAAGCCGAAGCTCGACGTTCCGGAAATACCGCCAATGTCCGGAACCGGCCGCAACGCGTTGCAGTTGATGCTGGAGTTTGTGGTGTAGACCTCAGGACAGGCGTTGAAGTCAGGCTGCAGGAGCTGGTGTGAAGAGTGGTTCCCCTGATAGCCAACCTCGAGGGCCATATTGCCCGCCAGTTGCTCCTGGATGGCGAAATTCCACTTCTGAACCATCGGATTCAGGAAGTCGTTGGAAACCTCGCGGAATTGGAGTGATGAGACACCGGTGGTGGTGAACACCGTCGTTGGGAAACCGATGGCGATGCCGCCCGTTGCTTGTCCGTTGGCAAAGAACGGATCGGGTTGGAACTCGCCCACGTTGCCCGGCCTGTCGAGCTGCGGAGACTCGTTAAACGGAGCCGATTCACCGCGGTTCGGGTTGCCGCCCTGGTTTTCCTCGCCGCCGTAGAAGATGCCGTAAGCAGCGCGGATCACCGTCTTCGGACGGATATTGTAGGCAATCCCGATTCGCGGACCGATGTCTTTCTTATCCCATGGAATCAGGTACTGCGAAACGCAGCCGCGGCAAACGGTCACATTCGGAAATAGCGCCGGGTAAGTAACTGTGGTTCCGTTCACGGTCTGCGTGTATGGCGTGTTGAAGTTCGGCGGCAGCGCCGCGTTCTGGTTCGGACCGGTCGGAATCTCCAGCGTCAGTGTGTTGAAGTCGAAGTTCGATTGTCGTCCGTGTTGCTCGCCGATGGGCGACCACAAATCGTAGCGCACGCCGATGTTCAACGTGATTTTCGGCGTCAGCTTCCAATCGTCCTGGGCGTAGCCGGCCCACGCTTGCCTGGTGGAAGAGATGAAGTTGGTGGTCGAGATCTGTCCGCTGTCGATGGCTCCGAGCAGAAAGGATGCCAGCGTGTCGCCCGTATCGGCCGCGAACGTTCCGTTCAAGCCGCCCGTATCAGAGAGGGTGGAGGGATACGCCGTTTCCGTGCGGGAGAAGCCTAACTCGCCGTGAGGTTCAGGCACCTGGAAGAACGGAAATTGAATGGGCTTGAACTCGAACCCAAACTTGTAGGAGTGGTTGCCTTTGATGATGGCAACGTTCTGGATGAAGTCCCAGACGTTGTTGTATTCCTTCGTCGGCAGCCAATTGTTCGCGCCGACTTGGCTGTACGGGCCCAAATCGAATTGAGGCAATCCACCGTTGAGGGTGGTGGTTGGATCGTAGCCGCCAATGCCCAGCGCCGAGAACTCGTCCGTGCCGGAATTAGCCTGCGTGCGGGCTGTTACCAGACGGCTGAATGCCAGCCGCGTTTCAGAGATAAGAGTCGGAGACCAGACGCGCGTGTAGCTCAACTGCGCGTTGCGTCCCAGATCCTGCTCGCTGCTTCCGTTGAAATTGCCGCCATCCAGCGCGCCGGTGAAGGGCGGGATACTGGATTTCGAGGTGTTCGACCAACTGATGCTGCCGAAGATGCTGTCCTTCTCGCTGAGCCGGTAGTCGACGCGGCCATCCCCCTGATCGGTGGTCAACGCGCCAGGCGTCTCCGTGAAGTAATCGTTTTGCGGAACATTTCCGGTGACGATCGCCTGGTTTGTACCTGGCCAGAGCTTCGCGATATTCGCGGCGGCCGAATCCATCTGGCTCATCGGAATGACGTTGTTGTTGTAAGGCTGGCGAGTGTAAACCGGATTGCTGCTGGAACAGCCGCTGACGCAAGCTGTGGTGGTCGGATTATAGAGCTCGTTCTGCAGGACGGGATTCCCGGATGCGTCGGTACCGATCTGCTTGCCAAGCTCCGAAGAAAAGTTTCCCGCAATCATGGCTGCCGTCGGAATCGTATAGAATCCGCCGTATCCGAGGTTCTGAATGGTGCCGCCGCTGGTGGCGATGCGCGTGCCCTGGTAGTCGCCGAAGATAAACAACTTGTTCTTGATGATCGGTCCGCCCACCGCGGCGCCGAACTGATTCTGCTTGAAGGGATCTCTAGGCTCACCAGCGAGATTGTTCTCCCAGCGATTGGCATCGAGGTCGGTGTTCTGCAGGATCTCGAACAGGACTCCGTGAACCTGATTGGTCCCGGATTTCAAGTTCACGTCCACCACGCCGCCCGCTGCGCGCCCGTACTCGGCGTTGTACCCGTTCGTCAGAATCGTCATCTCGCCAATGGCCTCAACTGATGGGCCGATGACGAAAGACGTCTGGTTGATGAAGTCGATGACGTTCACGTTGTTATCGACGCCGTTGAGAAGGAAGTTGTTCTCTCCTGTGGAGCGGACTCCATTCGCGGAAAAGCCTCCGCCCAATGAATCGCGCGCTCCGCTTTCGGCCGGCAGAACACCAGGGGAAAGACGCGCCAGAAATGAAAAGGTGCGCTGGCCGCCGAGCGGCAGTTCGCTCACCGAGGCCTGGTTCAAATCCGCGCCCTGCGTGGTCGACTCGGTCTGTAAAAGAGGAGCGGACGCGGAAACCTCGATGGCTTCCGACGCGGTGCCGATTTGCAGAGCAATGTTCGCGGCGATGCGCTCTCCGGGGTTCACGATGATCCCCTTCTGTTCTTCCTTGCGGAAGCCTGGCGCCTCGACGGTTACGGAATAGGTTCCGGCTTTCAACAGAGGACGGGTATAGGTGCCGGAATCATCGGACACGACGTTATACGTGAGCCCGGTGGCGTCTTCTGTGATGATTATTTTCGCGTTTGCAACTGCCGCGCCCTGTGGGTCGGTGACAGTTCCGGTGATAGTTCCCAGATCTCGCTGCGCATAAGCGACGGTGCTCAACAGCAAGAAGGAGGAAATTGCAAAGATACTAAGCCTACGGAGCATAGTTTTCCCTCAAAAGCAGATTTTAAACTAACCAAAAGCAACTACGACTTGGGTTTGACGCTATCACATGTAATCGCTTGCATCAACCATTTTTCAGTTTTTTTTGATTTTTCCGTATTGCGATAATCGAGTGGAATTGTGATGAGTATCACGAGACGGCGGTTCCTTTTATCGGCTTCACTGGTTCCCGCGCTGGGCGGATCATGGTGCGGATCGATGGGTAGCGCACTGGCTGCTCCAGGTTTTTCCGAAGAGCATCACTTCCCCCCTTACCTGGTGCTTGAGAACTCTATTTCCGCAGAGGCGGCCGAATTTCCGGAGGAAACGGCCGCCATACGAATTGGGGAAGCTCTTGAGAAATCGATGCGCTCGACGCCGCTACCCGAGACGTTTCCTCTGGGCTGGCGGCAATGGGTGCAATCGCTCGGCAGCATCCGCCGCTCCCGGTTTTATGTGCTGCCCGATGGGATTGTCCGTTATGAAGTCGCCGGGGAACGCGAAGGGGAACTGCTCTACGGAACCGGGGCGTGGAGGTTGAACTGGGATGGCGAGCGCATCGTCGATCTAGCGCCCATGGAAGACCACGTCGCGTCGGCACAAGAACCTTACTTTCGTGACGTGACATCTCTCCGCTCACCGAAGCAGCTCTCCCACGGGGTGCCCTACTGGCGCGCGCATCTCGATCCGGCTTCGGGCATCGACATTTACGGCAGCAACGGTATCGCCGCTGGGGATATCGACCAGGATGGCGTTGACGAGGTTTATGTCTGCCAGCCTGGCGGGTTGCCCAACCGGCTGTACAAATTCGGTCCGGACGGCGAGCTGATCGACATCACCACGGCGTGGGGAGTGGGACTGCTCGACGACACTTCGTCGGCCTTGTTCCTCGACTTGCGCAACACCGGCCGGCAGGATCTGGTGATTCTGCGCAGCAGCGGCCCGCTGCTGTTCCTGAATGAAGGGGACAAGTTCAAATTCGTGGACGGAGCATTCCGGTTTCGAACCCCGCCGCGCGGCGGCTTTACCGGGATGGCAGCAGCGGATTTCGACCGCGACGGGAAACTGGACCTGTATCTTTGCTGCTACGTGTACTTTCAGAGCGAAGCCCAATACACCTACGCATCGCCTTATCAGGATGCCCGTAACGGGCCGCCAAACTTTCTGTTCCGCAACCGGCTGAATGCCGACGGAAGCGGATTTCTGGAAGACGCGACGGAGGAGACGGGCATGAACGAGAACAACGATCGCTTCAGCTTTGCGCCCGCCTGGTGCGACTTCAATGACGATGGCTGGCCGGACCTCTATGTAGCGAATGACTTCGGCCGCAAGAACCTGTATGTGAACAACCACGGGAAGTTTCGCGACCGGGCAGGCACGTCGGGCGTGGAAGATATTGGACCGGGGATGAGCGCGTGCTGGTTCGACTATGACAAGGACGGCAAGCCCGATCTCTACGTCGGCAACATGTGGACGGCCAGTGGACAGCGCGTGGTCCGGGACAAACACTTCGCGCCTGCGAGTACAAGCGCTCTGGAAGCAATTTACCAGCGGCACACCATGGGGAATTCGCTGTTTCGCAATCGCGGGGACGGCACGTTCGAGGACACCACGGCGCGCGAGCACGCCGGGTTCGGGCGCTGGGCGTGGTCTTGCGGCGGGCACGATCTGAACAACGACGGCGAGATGGAGCTCTTCATCACGTGCGGCATGCTGACCAATAAATCCGAGGTGGACCTGGGCAGCTTCTTCTGGCGTCAGGTGGTGGCACGCTCGCCGGCGACAGCCGCGCCTTCGGCGGCTTATGAGAACGGCTGGAACGCGATCAACCAGTTCATCCGTGAGGACTACAGTTGGAATGGCCGCGAGCCGAACGTACTGCATGTGCGGCGGGGCGATCGCTATTTTGACTTCTCCGGCGTAAGCGGGCTCGATTACGCGGATGACAGCCGCGCCTACGCGATTACGGATTTCGACGGCGACGGAAGGCCGGACATCCTGCTAAAAAGCCGGCTCGGGCCGCAACTACGAGTGCTGCAGAACAACTGCGCGGGTTCGAATCAAGCCATCGCTTTTCAGCTACGCGGGACAGAGTCGAACCGCGACGCGATCGGCGCGCGGATTCGGGTGGACGGCCAGACCAAGTGGATCGACTGCGGTTCGGGCTTCCTTTCGCAGCACTCGAAGCGGATTCTCTTTGGCCTGGCCGCGGCCACAGTTGTGGCCGAAGTGGAAGTGAAGTGGCCTTCGGGGGGAGTGCAGCGGTTCTCGAATCTGGCTTCGGGACACACTTACTTCTTTGTGGAAGGCGCCTCTAAATTTGAATCCACCCCGTTCCGTGCGGCCCGGCGCATGCCGTCGAAGCCTCTGGAGGGGAACAACGAGATGCGTCTTGAGGACACGTGGTTCCTTGAACCGGTGCCGCTTCCCGAGCCGCAAAAGGGTCCGGGATTGCTCACTCTTTCGGGTGCGTGGAAATCCGACGATCAACGCCGCCAGTACGAGATATTCCGGCGTTACCTGTTCGACTGGCGCACGACGCTCTCGACTCCCATGGCGCTGTTGCTGAACGCGGCGGGAGACGCCGAGAAAGTATACGCGCGCCCTCCAACGCAGCAGCAATACGAGGAGGATCTGCGCCACCTGTCGAAGCGCTCGCCTTCGGACTCTTTGCCCTACGAGGGCTTTTATGTGAAGCCGCCGAAACGGGATTTCTTCAAATTTGGCGCGGCATTCCTATGGTCCGGCTATCCGGAACAAGCGTTGCCCTATCTGCAACAGGTGTTGCGCCAGACGCCGGCCAACCCGCGCGTTTTGAATCTGATCGGGCAAATCCATCTACTCGCGGGGCGCACGGACGCGGCTGAGAAGTCCTTTCAGGAAGCGGCTCACCACGACCCGAATGATGCGGAGGCGTGGTCCGGACTGGGAGACGTTCGGGACGCCCGGGGCGACACGGCCGGGGCTCTGAAGCTCTACGAGAAAGCGGCCGCGTTGAAGCCGGACCTGGTTTCGACGCTGCTGAACGCAGGTCTGGCCGCGGCAAAACTAGACGAACAGGGCCAAGCCGCAGACTGGTTCCGGCGGGCGCTGCGCGTGGACCCGAAATCCCCGGAAGCCGCCAACGGACTCGGATTGACCCTGGCGAAGCAAGGCGATTCCGCGGGAGCACTCCGCTACTTTCAGGATGCGATTGCACAGCGCCGCGACTATTCCGCCGCGATCAATAACTTGGGCGCTCTTTACCTGCAGCAGGGCAAGTCCAACGACGCGATCGCGGCATTCGAGTATGGAATCCAGGTAGCGCCGGATGAGGATATACTTTATTTGAACCTCGGGCGAGTCCACGCGCGTCTAGGTGACTTGTCCAAAGCTCGCCAAGTGATGCAACGATTGCTCGATCGCAAACCAGGCAATGCGACAGCGACACGCGCGCTTCAGGAACTCGCGGACCACTAATGGGAATTCGCGAGGTTGCCAAAAAGGCGAACGTATCGACCGCGACGGTCTCCCGCACCATCAACGCCGCTACCTCCGTTGACCCGGAGACCGCGGCCCGCGTATGGGAAGCGATCCGCGAACTCAGCTATTACCCCGACCTGCAGGCCCGCTCGCTGGTGTCGGGCAGGAGCCGCATTTTCGGTCTCATTGTTTCGGACATCACGAACCCTTTCTTCCCAGAGTTAGTGAAGGGATTTGAAGATGTGGCCGTCCGCCACGGCTATGAGGTGATGGTGAGCTCCACCAATTACGACTCAGCGCGGATGGCGCTGTGCGTCCGGCGCATGCTGGAGCGCAAGGTAGAAGGCGTGGCGATCATGACGTCCGAGATGGAGCCCGCGCTGATTGACGAGCTGGTGCGGAGAAAAGTACCCACGGTATTTCTGGACGTGGGCCAGGTGCACGAGTTGATCAGTAACATCCGGGTGGATTACGTTTCGGGCATCAACAGCGCGGTGGATCACCTGTTGAGCCTGGGCCATTCGCGTATCGGCTTCATTAGTGGATCTCTGATGTTGAAATCGGCGCGCGTCCGCCGCACCGCGTTTCTGGAATACCTGACGCACGCGGGGATATTGGAAGACGGCGACTT